>NZ_CAXAOJ010000018.1:0-100979 GCF_963970945.1 Pseudomonas sp. RA_5y_Pfl1_P24
GACGCGGCTGCGCTTGTCTCTGGAGTTGATGGGCAACCATAGCGATCTGACCGATGACATGGTCCGTGACATTGAGGACATGGACGCTATTCTCGACCAGTTCCTCGCGTTCATCCGCGATGGCCGGGATGAGGTGGTGGAAGAGGTCGATCTGACTGACCTGGTGCGTGAGGTGGTCGCGCCCTACAACCAGAACGGTGAGCAGGTGCGCATGCGCCTTGAGCCGATCCAGCCTTTTGCGTTGCGGCGGGTCTCGATGAAGCGCCTGTTGAACAACCTGATCGGTAACGCTTTGCATCACGCCGGTTCCGATGTGGAAGTGGCGGCGTATGTATCCGGCGACAGTGCTGCGCCCTATGTGGTGCTGAGCGTCATGGACCGGGGCGCGGGCATCGACCCGGACGAGCTGGAGGGTATCTTCAACCCTTTCACCCGCGGCGACCGTGCTCGGGGTGGTAAGGGTACTGGTCTGGGGTTGGCAATTGTGCGGCGGATTGCCTCGATGCATGGCGGCAATGTTGAGTTGCGTAACCGCGAAGAGGGAGGGTTAGAGGCGCGAGTGCGTTTGCCGCTGGGCTTGATGTTGCCCAGAGATGCGGTATAGGAGCAGCGACAAGCTTCAAGCTATCAGCTGCAAGAAAGAGCAAAAGCAATCTGTCTTCTCCTGCAGCTTTTAGCTTGAAGCTTGTCGCTGCTCTTACCCTTTACCCTTGGTCCGAGTCATATTCGCTCCGCCACTCTTCTCCAAATGCTGAATGATGATCCCCGCCACATCCTTGCCCGTTGTGGTCTCGATCCCTTCCAGCCCCGGCGATGAATTCACCTCCATCACCAGTGGTCCATGGTTGGAGCGCAAGATATCCACACCCGCCACGCTCAAACCCATCACCTTCGCCGCCCGCAGCGCGGTCATGCGTTCCTCGGGGGTGATCTTGATCAGGCTGGCACTACCACCGCGGTGCAAATTGGAGCGGAACTCCCCCGGCTTGGCCTGACGCTTCATCGCCGCAATCACCTTGTCACCCACCACGAAGCAGCGGATATCGGCGCCGCCGGCTTCCTTGATGTATTCCTGCACCATGATGTTCTGCTTGAGGCCCATGAATGCCTCGATCACGGATTCCGCCGCCGTCGCGGTTTCACACAGCACCACACCTATGCCCTGGGTGCCTTCCAGTACCTTGATCACCAGCGGTGCGCCATTGACCATCTCGATCAGGTCGGGAATGTCGTCGGGAGAGTGGGCAAAACCGGTCACTGGCAGGCCGATGCCTCGGCGTGAAAGCAGCTGCAGCGAGCGCAACTTGTCCCGAGAGCGGGCAATGGCGACCGATTCGTTGAGGGGCGATACCCCCATCATTTCAAACTGGCGCAATACCGCGCAGCCATAAAACGTCACCGAAGCTCCGATGCGAGGGATCACTGCATCAAACCCCTCCAGCGGTTTACCCCGGTAATGGATCTGCGGCTTATGGCTGGCAATGTTCATATAGGCACGCAACGTGTCGATCACCACCATTTCGTGGCCACGTTCAGTGCCGGCCTCAACCAGGCGGCGGGTGGAATACAGACGCGGGTTTCGCGACAGCACAGCAATCTTCATGCAGCACCTGGGGCAGAAATAGTAGAGACCGGGAACACCGGCTTGTCTTGAACGTACTTGACACCTGGATTGACCACCAATTGGCCGTCAATCAGCGCCTTGGAACCCAGTAACAGGCGATAACGCATGGCCTTGCGGCACGCGAGGGTGAATTCCACCCGCCATACCCGATCACCCAGCGCCAGGGTTGTGCTGATCACGTAGCGCACCTGCGCGTGGCCGTTGGAGCTTTTGATGGTTTTCATCGTCACCAACTGCGCCTCGCAGCGGCGGTGGCGCAGTTGCACAATGCTGCCCAGATGCGCGGTAAAGCGCACCCATTTCTCGCCGTCGCGCTCAAAAGGCTCGATATCGGTGGCGTGGAGGCTGGAGGTACTGGCACCGGTGTCGATCTTCGCGCGCAGGCCTGCCACTCCCAGGTCGGGAAGTGCCACCCACTCACGCAGACCTACAACGGTCAAATGGTCAAATGTCTTCAATATGGGTAACCGATCGATTCGCCCAGGCCTGGGGTGAAACCTCAGCCAGGGCTTTGAATGCAGGCTTGGCGAACCAATAACCCTGCATCAGAAATATTCCGCAGTCGGAAAGGAAGTCACGCTCACCAGCACTTTCGATGCCTTCGGCAATGACAGTAACTCCTAACTGCTCACAGATTGTGACAATCCCCCGGACGATGATCTGTCGGACACGATCCTGATCGACATCGCGAATCAGCGTCATGTCAAGTTTGATCAAGTCAGGTTGAAAATCGGCCAGCAAACTCAGCCCTGAATAACCCGCACCGAAGTCGTCGATGGCGGTCTTGAAGCCGAATTCGCGGTATTCACGCAGAATATTCGTCAAATGGCGATTGTTATCTACGTGCTCGCTTTCGAGTGTCTCGAAAATCAGCCGGTCCAGCGGAAAATCATGCGCGCGGGCAGCTTCCAGGGTACTGCGGATACACAACTCCGGGCGGTACACGGCGTTAGGCATAAAGTTGATAGAAAGATGGGTTTGCATACCCAGGGCCGCCGCCCCGGCGATCGCTTGGGTTCGGCAGCGTTGGTCGAAACGGTAGCGGTTGCTTTCGTCGACCTGGTCCAGCACAGACAGCGCCCCTTCGCCTTGCGTGCCGCGCACCAGGGCTTCGTGGGCGAAGATCGAATGGTCCCGAAGGTCTACGATAGGCTGATAGGCGAACGCAAAATCGAACCCCAAGGGTTCGCTTTGCTGGCAGCCCACGCAGCGCTGGTCAGGCGAGGTGAGTGAAGTGGGAAAGTCGGTCACAGCGTATCCTCGCGAAAACAGAGTGCTACCTGGCGTATCTTAGGTGAGCCTTAGGGTTTATGCGTCGAAGGGTTTCAACGTTAAAGTTGCGACATTTTTCAGAGCGAGGAATTCAAGTGGCTCAAAAGCAGGAAGAGGAAGAAAAAGTCCGTCTGGACAAGTGGCTGTGGGCTGCGCGCTTCTATAAAACCCGTGCCCTGGCGAAGGCTGCCATCGAGAGTGGCAAGGTGCATCATCGTGGCGAGCGCTGCAAGCCGGGCAAGGAACCGCGCGTCGGGGATGAATTTCAGATTCGTACCGGGTTTGATGAAAAAACGGTCGTGGTCCAGGCGCTTTCCATCGTGCGCCGTGGGGCGCCTGAAGCGCAGGCGCTGTACACCGAGACCGAAGCCAGTATTGCTAAGCGTGAAAATGCGGCGGCGATGCGAAAGGCCGGCGGTATCGGCATGACCACCGATGGCAAACCGAGCAAGAAGCAGCGCCGCGACTTGTTCAAGTTTCGCGGCAGTGGCAATGATGACTGACCCAGCGCGGGGCAAGCCCGCTCATTACTACAAGCGTATGACGCTTAGCCGACTAATCAGTGGCACTCGTTGAAACAGCCGGAAGACGGGTGCCGTCACCCGCAACAACCCACCCGACACCTTGGCCGCAAACGGTGTGTAATACCCCCACCCCAGCGCCAACAGTGCCAGCAACACACCACCGATGTAGTCGTCCTGCCCCCAGTGCGCCCCCGCCACCAGGCGCGGCATCATGAACAACAGTGCCAGGCCCCAAATCACCAGCACCTGGCCGGTGCGCTTGGCGAACACCGTCATGAACATCCCCCAGATCAACAGCACCGAAGCGTGATCCCCCGGGAAACTCTGGCTCGAACGGTCCTTCAGTTCCCACGTCTTTTCCAGCCCTGGGAAGTAGTCGCTCATCTGGATCGCCCCGCTGATTACCATCGACGGGCTACTGTGTTGCCAGCCCATGTGTGCCGCGAATTTGGAAAACAGCATGCGGATAAACAGCAACAGCAGCAGAATTCCGACAAAACCGAACAGTGCCTGGCGCACCTGCACGGCCTTGAATACCCAATCACCGCGAATCAACAGCAGCAGCAGAATCACGCCGACCACTGCGTCGAACGGTCGCAAACTGGCCACGGCCCACACGTGCAGCCATGTGGAGTTGCTCGCGAGCGGTTCATTGAGCAGATGAAACAGCCACTCGTCGAAAACCACACACAGCATCTGGCCCGTGGGCCACAGCCAAAAACACAGCAGCCCGATCGCGAGTAGATTGCACCAGGCCCATCCCCCGAGGTTCCACTTGGCTTGGAACAAACCCGGATTGTTCATAAACTGTACCCCACGGCTCTAGAAAACAGCACCAAAACGGTGCTAAAGCGTTTAATTCTATAAACTTTGTAATCAATTTGTCATCAATTCAGATACCCAGACCTATGACTGATCTACCGGATACCGACTTCACCCAACGCTTCATCTTCGACGAGAACGATGCCCGCGGCGAACTGGTCTCGCTGGAGCGCAGCTATGCCGAAGTCCTTGCCAAGCACCCTTATCCGGAGCCGGTTGCGCAACTGCTCGGCGAGCTGATGGCGGCCGCCTCGCTGCTGGTGGGCACGATGAAATTCGACGGTCTGCTTATTTTGCAGGCGCGGTCTGAAGGTCCGGTCCCGATGCTGATGATCGAGTGCTCCAGCGAACGCGAAATCCGTGGCCTGGCCCGTTACGACGCCGACCAGATTGCCCCGGACGCCACCTTGTCCGACCTGATGGCCAACGGCGTGCTGGCGATCACCGTCGACCCAACCGAAGGCCAACGCTACCAAGGCATCGTCGACCTCGACGGCGAAACCCTGTCGGACTGCTTCACCAACTACTTCGTGATGTCCCAGCAAGTCGGCACCAAGTTCTGGCTCAACGCCGACGGCAAGCGTGCTCGCGGCCTGTTGTTGCAACAGTTGCCGGCTGACCGCATCAAGGACGACGATGAGCGCACCGATAGCTGGCGCAAGCTGACCGCCCTTGCCGGTACGCTGACGGCTGAAGAGCTGCTGGGCTTGGACAACGAAACCATCCTGCATCGCCTGTACCACGAAGAGGCCGTGCGCTTGTTTGACGCACAGGGCCTGCGCTTCCGTTGCAGCTGCTCCCGTGAACGCTCAGCCAATGCCTTGGTCAGCCTGGGCCTGGAAGATGCCCAGGATCTGGTGGTCGAGCACGGCGGCAACATCGAGATCGACTGCCAGTTCTGCAACCAGCGCTACCTGTTCGATGCGGCCGATGTCGCCCAATTGTTCGCCGGCGCAGGCATCGATACCCCTTCCAACACCCGCCACTAAAACGTTTAAGCACAGGTGAATCACCTGACAATTGCCGGTTTAGCGCTGTTCTGACGGGAGGGCCCTACTTTTTTTGGGCTTTTCTGGCATAATCCGGCCCACTTTTTTCGCGGTAGTAGTGCGCAACTTTCTACTACAAAACGTTTGGAGCACTCGGCCATAGGCCGACGGGGAACCTCATGACGCAAGCCAACAACGCCGTATACACCGATCTGAGTGTTGATGATCTGGTTAAAGAAGCCCTGCAGCGCGGTGAAGGCGTGCTTGCCGATACTGGCGCACTGGTCGTAGAAACGGGTCACCGTACCGGTCGTTCGCCGGTCGACCGTTTCATCGTTGAAGAGCCTTCCACCCAGGACGCCATTGCCTGGGGCCCGATCAACCGCAAGTTCCCGGCCGACAAGTTCGATGCCCTGTGGGCTCGTGTCGAGGCATTCAACAACGCGCAAGAGCATTTCGTTTCCCACGTCCATGTAGGTGCTTCCGAAGACCACTACCTGGCCGTGAAGATGACCACCCAGACTGCCTGGCAGAACCTGTTCGGTCGTTGCCTGTTCATCAACCCGGCCCAGTACAACCCGGCCGGTCGTGACGAGTGGCAGGTGCTCAACGTGGCCAACTTTGAATGCGTGCCTGAGCGTGACGGCACTAACTCCGACGGTTGCGTGATCCTCAACTTCGCCCAGAAGAAAGTGCTGATCGCCGGTATGCGTTACGCCGGTGAAATGAAGAAAGCCATGTTCTCGGTACAGAACTTCCTGTTGCCGGCTTGCGACGTACTGCCGATGCACTGCGCCGCCAACATTGGCGAAGCAGGCGACGTGACCTTGTTCTTCGGCCTGTCGGGCACCGGTAAAACCACCCTGTCGGCCGACGAAAGCCGTTACCTGATCGGTGACGACGAACACGGCTGGGGCGAAGGCGTGGTGTTCAACATCGAAGGCGGTTGCTATGCCAAGTGCATCGACCTCTCCGAGAAGAACGAGCCAGTCATCTGGAAAGCCATCAAGCATGGCGCTGTGCTGGAAAACGTGGTTATCGACGATGCCAAGCACGCCGACTACACCAACGTCAGCCTGACCCAGAACAGCCGCGCCGCTTACCCGCTGGAGCACGTTGCCAAGCGTTCCGAGAAGAACCTGGGCGGCGAGCCAAACGCGGTGATCTTCCTGACCTGCGACCTGACTGGCGTACTGCCACCCGTGTCGATCCTCAGCGAAGAACAAGCGGCCTACCACTTCCTGTCCGGCTACACCGCACTGGTAGGCTCGACCGAAATGGGTTCCGGCAGCGGCATCAAGTCGACCTTCTCCACGTGCTTCGGCGCGCCGTTCTTCCCGCGTCCGGCCGGCGAATATGCTGAGTTGCTGATCAAACGCATCCGCGGCTTCGGCTCCAAGGTCTACCTGGTCAACACCGGCTGGACCGGCGGCGGCTACGGCGTCGGCAACCGCTTCAACATCCCGACAACTCGCGGCGTCATCGCAGCGATCCAGAGCGGCGCGTTGATCGGTGCTGAAACCGAACACCTGGACACCATCAACCTCGACGTGCCGTTGGCCGTACCGGGCGTTGAGACTGGCCTGTTGAACCCACGCAACACCTGGGCCGACAAAGCGGCCTACGACGAAGCGGCGAAAGCCCTGGCGGGTCTGTTCACCGAGAACTTCAAGAAGTTTGACGTGAGCGATGCTATCAAGGCGGCTGGGCCTAAGTTGTAAGATTCGGTTGTTGTAAAAAAGCCGCCCCTCGTGGGCGGCTTTTTTGTGCGCAAGCGTTAGTCGGCGATGTGCAAAACCACCGCACCGACCAGCACTAACACTACCCCCGAGACCTGCACCGCCGACAACCGCTCCTTGAAAAACACAAACCCCAGCATCGCCGCGATCCCGCCAGACAGCGTGCTGATCACCGTCACCACCGACACCGACCCGGCCATCGCCCCCCACGAAAATGCCGAGAACCCGCCCAGGTTCATCAAGCTCGCACCGGTCAAGGTGGCGCAGTTTTTCAGCGGTGGAATCTTCAGGCCGTCCTTGATCTTCAGCACCACCACCACCAGTACGCACAGGCCCACCAGGTAACCCAGCCACAACATGGTGATCGGCCCCAGTGCGGGCAACGTGTAGCGGCCTTGCAGCCAGAAGCTGGTGCCGTACAGCAAGGCGGCGAGCAGGGCGTAGGCGATAGACAGGCGCGGGTTGTTGTGGGGGACGCCGTTGTCTTGGTGGATGCTGGAGAGGATCACGCCGACGACGCACAGGCCGATGCAGCCGAGTTGGATCAGGCTGATGTGTTCACCGCTGGCCCAGGACAGCAGCGTGGTGACAACGCCGTAGGACGTCACCAGCGGCGCGACGATGGCGGCTTTGCCCAGGGCGAAAGCCTTGGACAGCGCGAGGGCGCCGGAGACGGTGAGCAGCGCGGCGGTGATGCCCAGGAGCCAGACGCTCAACGGGGCATTCAGGGATTTGAACAGGTAGGCGGGGAAGATGACCAGCAACAGGGTCATGATCAAAAAGCCGAGGGCTTGGCCGAAGTACACGGCGCGTTTAACGCCGACGGCCCGAGCGTTGAGCCCCACGAGGAAGTCCGTGCCGCCCCAGAGCAGGGCGGCCAGCAGGCCCATTATTACGTCCATGTACGGTCCTTGATAGGTAGGCAATTCGCCAGGTTAGCGCATAACCAATGTGGAGCGGGCTTGCTCGCGAAGGCGGAGTGTCAGGTTGAATATTTTTCACTGATCCACCGCATTCGCGAGCAAGCCCGCTCCCACATTTGACGCTCAGCGTTCTTGGGTTCAGCTGAGGTTTTCCAGGGTTTGCGTGTCCCAGCTGTGAGTTTTGATGGCCAGGTAGAGCATGCCAATAGTCAGTGGCACCTTATCGCCACGCCCTTTGGCGCGGTGCTTCAAGAACACATCAAACACCGGCGGCTGGAAGTAACGATAAGCGTCGTAGTCGCCCAGGTCGACCGCAAAATCCTGCTCCAACGCCTCCATGAATTGCTTGGCCTCGGCGCGGTCGCAGCCAAGGTCGAAGTTGATTGAGGTGTCGAGGCGAAGGGTCTTGTGTTTCGGCAGGCCGATTTCTTCGTGCAGCAATTGCAGAAGCTGCTGCATCGCGGGATCTTCGGGGAAGTTGGGGGCCAGGTTCATGGTGGGCGCACGCGGGAGTGGGTGAGGGGGAGGGTTGCGTTTTAGTCGGTATTTGTTGCGGGTGATGAAGAGTGCCAAGCCTATCAAGAATACGAAGATAGGGAGGAAGGGCATTCTGAGGATTACTGCCACGTAGGGTAATAAGAACGTCAATGCTAGGCCGGTTATGAGGCATGTGACTGCAAGGCGTTTTCTCAGGATAGCGTCAGTGATTTGGTAATGCAGTACAAGGTAAAAACCGAAGAAACAGGCTATTTGCAGGACGATATTCATGACTTTTGAAATCTCCTTGCTTCGAGTGCCTGTGTGTTCCAGCGTTTGGCTTTGACGGCTTGGTAGAGCATGTCAAGGGTGAGCGGAATTTTGCCTTTGCTGCCTCTGTCCACATGTCGCAAATACCTGTCAAAGCCTCGACGCTTGAAATAGCGATTGCTCCTGTAGTCTCCGAACCTCATGCCGAAATCCTGCTTCAGTGCTGCCATCAATTTTCTAGCCTCAGAGCTGCTACATCCGAGGTCATGATTTATTGAAGTGCTGAAGCTGAGAGCTTGATGTTTGGGCAGGCCCACGTCTTCATTCACGAGTTGCAGAAGGTGAAGCATGACGGGGTCGTCGGGAAAGTCGGCTGCCAGGTTAGTTGTGGGGGCGACGAGCAATGTGTGAGTGCCGGGGCAGTTGAGAGGGCGCTAGTTTCGGTCATGCGAAGGGGGGTTATGTAGAGGGCGAAGCAGGTGTTTTAAGCCGTTTAGGAAGAGGACTACGTTGTATTTAGCGGCCTCCCACAGGGCTGTCCGACATTTTCGGTTTGACAGTGATTTTTTGGTCAACACCCTTTCAATGTGGGAGTCGGGCTGGCCCGCGATGGCGGTGTGTCAGGTGCATAAATATAGCCTGATATACCGCTATCGCAGGCAAGCCAGCTCCCACAGGTTTGGCTCAGTGGCTGACTTGGTTGTGGTGGGTTATCGGCTGCCGGGCAGTTGAACGTGTTGCGCCGCTTCCAGCAGATCACAGCCATCCCGCACGAGCAGGTACAAGGCGTTAATGATGTGGGAAATATCGTTGAGGTCAGCGTGTTCGTAGGTCAGGCAGGTGAAGGTTTCCAGTAAGTCTGTGGCAGCGCGGATTCGCGGCGCTCTGGATGTCTTCTGCTGTGGCTTCGGTGTCGATGATGAGAGGATGAGTGTCGGTGAAGTTGGTGCGTAGCTGGCGATAGACGTTCGCAAGGCAGGTAGTGGCACTTATGTGTGCTGTTTTCGAGTGACCAAACCTTAGAAGTGAGCGTTATTTCGAGCAATAAACCGATGGTTTAACCGGTGCTGATTCGATCAAGCACTGACGGCTTACTGATACACCGCTCAAAAATCGCCTCCAGCCCCCGATAATCACACGCCACCGCATCAATGTTCGCCGGTATCCATGCCGCGTGTTTCACCAGCCACCAGTTAACCGAGAACCCCGCATTCACAATGATCTGTTCGAACAAAATCCGTTGCGCCCGGCCGTTGCCCTCACGAAAAGGGTGGATGACGTTGAGGTCGCCATAAGCCTCGGCAATCAACTGCACCAGTTCGGCCTGGTTCGCACCCACATACCAGTTGGCCTGTTCCATAGATTGGATGATTTTCGTCGCTTCCGGCGGAATGCGTTCCGGCGTGCAGAACAGGGTGTCGCCTTTCTGGATGTTGACGCTGCGCAGCTCACCGGCCCAGTCGTAGATATCGCCGCACAGGGTGCGGTGTATGTGTTGCAGCCGGCTAAGATCGTAGGGCGGTGGGTAGAGCGGGAGGCTGCCTACGGCGATTTCAGATAATTCGCGCTCGGCTTGATGCAGGAGTGATTCGTCGCGCAAATCGAGGCGGTTGCGCAGGATGCTGCTATCGGGATAGCAGTATGGGTCCTGGCCCACCCCGTATTTGTCGAGCATCAGTGTGGGGTTTTGCGGTACTTGGCAAGAACCGCTTCGCGGGTCGGCAAGGGTTTGTCGACGTCGGCCGGTTGGGTGTCGAACCCTTCCAGGCGCAGGCTGGCCAGATAATTGGAGCGGCGGATCTTGTGGTAGTGATCCTGTTTTTGCTCAAACGTCGGTTCGCTCATTGCAGCGTACTCCTGGGTCGCAATGTTCAATTGTAGCGCAATGCTTGCGGGGGGAGGCGAGATAAAAACCAGGTCACATTCCGCACAAAAAAAACGCCAACCCACCGAATTCAGCGTATGTTGCACCGCAAAATCTTGTCGGGCGATTCCGCCCAGCACTTAAAGGGAGTTAAGCATGGGTTTGCTTCGTGTCGCCTCGGCGATGTCATTGTGTGCGGTGGCTTTTTCGATCCAGGCCGAACAGTTGCCGATCGAGGTGCTGAGTGCGGTGGTCAAGGACCAGAAAATCGCCGACGCCGAAGTGCTGCTGCAACGCAACGGCGCACAAAACGTGGTGGGCCGCACCAACGCTCAAGGCCAGGTGACCCTCACCAGCGAAGCTGCCGATGATGCCAGCAATCTGCTGATCATCAAAAAGCCCGGCTATTCCAACCTAGTGGTGAAGTGCCCTTGCAAAGGCATGACGTACGCCATCAGCCCGGTGATGGAAAACCTCGACGGCCTGCGCGTTGTGCTGACCTGGGGTAAAACCCCGGAAGACCTCGACTCCCACATGATTTTCCCGGGCAACAACATCTTCTTTGGCAACCAGAAAGGCACCGACGCCGAGCTGGATGTGGATGACACCGACAGCTACGGCCCGGAAACCATCACCCTGCAGAAAAAGCACTACGGCGAAAGCTACGTCTACGCCGTGCATGACTTCACCAACAGCGGCAATCCAGGCTCGCGCCAGCTGTCCAACAGCGAGGCCAAGGTGTTTGTCTACATGGGTCAATCCTTGGTGCGCACTTATTACGTGCCGAAGAACCGCAGCGGTAACCTGTGGACCGTGTTCCGCATGACCGGCAGTGGTGACTTCCAGGACATCAACAATTTCAGCGGTGTGACGGTTGATGCCCCGAACGTGCTCAATGAAGTAAAGGGGTTGCTGGATGACAGCGTGGCGGTCACGGCGGTAGCTGTCAGCTCTTCCGCACAGACCGATGCGAAGCGTCTGAACGTGCAAGGTGAAGCGGCTTACCAGGCCGGTAACCTCGACCAGGCGATTGACCTGTTTCGTCAGGCCATCGATCTGGACAATAATTTCGGGAAGGCCTACGGCAACCTCGGCCTGACGTATCAGAAAGCCGGCAACACCGCCGAGTCGATCTGGGCCAACCGTAAGGCGATCGCCCTGGCGACCGGCGCGAATGCAGCGACCGTGCGGGCAGGCGCCTACTACAACATTGCGCGGATCTACGAAGCCGCGGGGCAATTCTCGGATGCCTTGCGTCACTACCAGTTGGCGAAAGAGCAAAAGGCCAACCCGGTGTATGACACTGCGATTGAGCGCGTGCAGAACCGCTGATTCAGTCGTAGCGCAGGTCTAAAAGTGTGGGGGCGGGCTTGCCCGCGATGGCAGTGGTTCAGTTGATACTTATGTCGACTGACACACCGCCATCGCAGGCAAGCCAGCTCCCACATTTGGTTTGTATTCTTCTCACAAAATCGAGTGAACACTCCCACTTCGGCCCTAGGCCATGCCTCAGCCTGTGTATCATCCTGTCTCTTTTTTCCTTGCGACCTTTCTCGATTCGCTGAACACGCTGGTCTATGGTTTGGGCTCGTTCAGCGGTCAATGGAGTGACAGCCTATGCACGACACCCTCCAGCAGGTCTTTGGTTATCCACAGTTTCGTTTGGGCCAGGAGCAAACGGTCAACGCCGTACTGGCCGGTCGTTCGGCAGCGGCAATTTTTCCTACCGGGTCGGGCAAGTCCCTGTGTTACCAGCTGTCTGCGGTGTTGCTGCCGCACCTGACGCTGGTCGTGTCGCCGCTGTTGGCGTTGATGCAGGACCAGCTTGGTTTTTTGCAACGTCACGGTATTTCGGCAGGCAGTATCGATTCGGCCCAGAGCCGCGATGAGGCCAATGACGTGATGGCGCGTGCGCGTTCGGGCGAGTTGAAAATCCTGATGATCTCGGTTGAGCGCTTGAAGAACGAGCGCTTCCGTAACTTCCTGCAAAGCGTGCGGATTTCGTTGTTGGTGGTGGACGAAGCGCACTGTATTTCCGAGTGGGGCCACAACTTCCGGCCGGACTATCTGAAGCTGCCGGACTACCAGCGCCAGTTCAATATCCCACAAGCGCTGTTGCTGACAGCTACAGCGACGCCCAAGGTGATTGCCGACATGCAGGCGAAGTTCGCCATTGCGCCGGACGATGTGGTCACCACGGGCTTCTACCGGCCCAACCTCAATCTGTTGGTGGAACCCGTCAGCGGTGCGGACAAGCGTCGTCGTTTGGTCCAGTGGATGAGTGAGCGCGCCAATCAACCCAGCATCGTCTACGTCACACTGCAGAAAACCGCCGAGCAGATTGCCGAGCACTTGAACCGCAACGGTATCGAGGCCGAGGCGTATCACGCTGGTCTGCCCCACGATAAGCGCGAGGGCATCCAGCGCCGCTTCATGGGCGGGCGCTCCAATTGCATCGTCGCCACCATCGCGTTTGGCATGGGCATCGACAAGAGTGACATCCGCAACGTGGTGCACTTCGACCTGCCCAAGTCCATCGAGAACTACAGCCAGGAAATCGGTCGCGCGGGGCGTGATGGGCAGCCGTCTGACTGCCTGGTGTTGGCCAACCGTGACAGCCTCAACGTGCTGGAAAACTTCGTGTACGGCGATACGCCGGAGCAGGACGGTATCCGTCGGGTGCTGGAAGAGTTGCAGGCCGCGAGGGGCGATGGGCAGTGGGAGTTTTTGCTCAGGTCTTTGTCGGACCACAGCAATATCCGCGAACTGCCGTTGAAGACCCTGCTGGTGCAGCTGGAGCTCAAGGGCGTGATTGCGCCGCGCTACGCGTTTTATGCCGAGTACCGCTTCAAGTACCTGATCGAGCCAGAGGCTTTGCTGGCGCGATTCTCCGGCGAGCGGCAGCAGTTCGTGGCGGCGATCATCCAGGTATGTAAACGAGCGAAAACCTGGGCGACGGTGGATTTCGACGCGCTTTATCAACAGCACAATGCCGAACGCAGCCGGGTGGTGAAGGCGCTGGATTACTTCCAGGAGCAGGGCCTGATCGAGCTGGAAAGCAAGCAGATGACGGAGGTCTACAGCCTGCTGGATACCGATTTTGATCCGCAGGTGCTGAGCGCGGAGTTATACACAGGCTTCAAGCAGCATGAGGTGGGTGAAGTGGCACGGATCCACGCCATGCTTGATCTGTTCGCCACCGAGCGCTGCCTGGGGCAGCGCCTGGCGCAGTACTTTGGCGATGAAAACGCACCGCTGCGTTGTGGGCATTGCTCCGTGTGCCACGGCCACGTTGCGCACCTGCCGCCACCGCCAGGCTTGCCGCCGCTTGTGGATAAAAACTTCATGGGGCTGTGCGGTGATTTTATCCACAGGCATCATGAGCACACCGGAGAACTGCCGGGCGCGGAACGACTGACACGGTTCCTCGGCGGGATCAGTGTGCCGTTGTTTACCAAGTTGAAGGCGCGGGGTATTCCCGGTTTCGCTGCGTTGGAAGACTACCCTTACGCTGAAGTACGCGAGTGGGCGCAGGCCCATTTGAATGACCTGTAAACCCACCTTCGCGAGACTTACCGATGCCTGACTCAGTGGCACAACGTGCAGACTACGCTCACTTCCAGCCCATCATCACGCGCTGGCACGACAACGATGTGTATGGCCATGTAAACAACGTGACTTACTACAGCTTCTTCGACACAGCGGTGAATACCTACCTGATCGAACAAGGTGGCCTGGATATTCATGACGGTGAAGTAGTGGGGTTTGTGGTGAGTTCGGCGTGTGATTATTTTGCGTCGATCGCCTTTCCGGAGCGCATCGAAATCGGCCTGCGGGTGGGCAAGTTGGGTAACAGCTCAGTGCAGTACGAATTGGCGGTGTTCAAGGCAGGCGAGGAAGAGGCCTGTGCGGCGGGGCGCTTTGTGCATGTGTTTGTTGATCGAGGGTCGAACCAGCCGGTGACGATTCCGGGTTCGCTGCGCGAGGCGTTGCAGCGGTTGTTGGTCTAGCCCAATCCCACTAACACCACGGAGCCAAATGTGTCAGCGGGCTTGCTCGCGAAAGCGGTGGGTCAGCTTAAAATGCGTTGGCTGACACTCCGCATTCGCGAGCAAGCCCGCACACAGTGGATGCGGTGTTCTTTAGAGCTTACCGGTGACGGTAGTGATGCTTGTTCTTGCGATGCCCATAGGCATGCCCGCGTCCACGGTGATCGTCGCGGTCATACCGACGCTTATCACGGCTACGCGAACGACGGTCGTCGTCATCGCTCTTGTTACCCATGTAGTTACCCAGTGCACCACCCGCGCCGCCGCCGGCGGCTGCGCCGATCAGGCTGCCGGTGTTGCCGCCCATGCTACGGCCAACCACGTTGCCGCCCGCTGCACCCAAGGCGCCACCGATGGCGGCTTCGCCACGGCTGCGTTTGTCGGCACCCACCGCACTGCCGCCCGCGCCGCCCAGGGCTGCGCCGATGGCCGAGCCCGTGTTGCCGCCGATCGACTGGCCGACAACCGAACCGAGTACCCCGCCCAATGCGCCGCCCACACCGGCTTCGGTGGTGCCACCGGCCATGGCTGCGCCACTGACCAGGCCAAGGGACAACAAGAGAATCGAGGAGAACTTCATAGAGAGACCTCAAGAGGATGACGGCGCGATCCTGAGGCTGTGTCGACATTGTGACAATAGAAATCCGACCAGTAACACGAGTTGTACACAATTCGCTAAGTCACTGTTTTAGCTGGGGAACTTAAGTCAAATTAGTGAGTCTTTAGCTACTTGGGAATGGCCGCTTTTATGCAAAAGCGGCCTTTTTTTGCCCGGAATTCATGGCATTTACGCCGAGCGGGCCATGATCAAGCCATTGTCACTTGCCGCTTCCAAGCGGATCGCCACGAACTTCGACGTCGGCGTATGGCTGCCATCCCCGGTGCTTTCCAGCGGCACCAGTGGATTAACTTCCGGGTAATAAGCCGCAGCCTGCCCCGCCGGAATATCAAACGCCAGCAAGGTAAAGCCTTTCACGCGGCGCTCACGCCCGTCTTCCCACAGCGACACGATGTCGGCCTTCTGCCCAGGCTTGAAGCCCAGGCGGATGATGTCGGCTTCGTTGACGAACAGTACGTCACGCTGGCCCTTGACCCCGCGATAACGGTCGTCCAGGCCGTAAATAGTGGTGTTGTACTGATCGTGGGAGCGCATCGACTGCATGATCAGGTCCGGCACGCGGCCGGTGGCGTGGGTGCGTTCATGGATCAGGTCTTTGGGCAGGATGTTCGGGCGGAAGTTGGCGCGGCCCGACGGCGTGTTCCAGCGGCGCGCACCTGCGGAATTACCCAAGTAGAAACCGCCCGGATTTTTGATCTTCTCGTTGAAGTCCTTGAAGCCAGGAATGGTGTCGGCGATCAGGTCGCGGATACGCCCGTAGTCCGCCACAAGCCAATTCCAATCCACGGGTTTGCTACCCAGGGTGGCGGCCGCAATGCCCGCGAGGATTGCCGGCTCCGATTTCATCAGCTTCGACAGCGGCTGCAGTTGGCCGTTGGAACCGTGCACCATGCTGAACGAGTCCTCTACCGTTACCGCTTGCGGGCCATCGGCCTGGATATCAATGTCGGTACGGCCCAGGCACGGCAGGATCAGCGCGTCTTTGCCGTGCATCAGATGGCTGCGGTTGAGCTTGGTGCTGATCTGTACGGTCAGGTCGCAATTGCGCAAGGCTTCGAAGGTGCGTGGGCTGTCCGGCGTCGCTTGGGCGAAGTTGCCGCCCAGGCCGATAAACACCTTGGAGCGGCCTTCGAGCATGGCATGAATCGCCTCGACCACGTTGTGGCCGTTGTCACGCGGCACCTGGAACTGGAAACGTCGCTCCAGGGAATCGAGAAACGCCACCGGTGGGCGTTCATTGATGCCCATGGTGCGGTCGCCTTGCACGTTGCTGTGCCCACGCACCGGGCACAGGCCGGCGCCAGGGCGGCCAATGTTGCCGCGCAGCAGCATCAGGTTGGCGATTTCCTGGATGGTCGGCACCGAGTGGCGGTGCTGGGTGATGCCCATCGCCCAGCACATGATCACGTTCTTGCCTTTGGCGTACATGCGCGCCGCTTGCTCGATCTCGACCAGGGTCAGGCCGGACTGCTCGACGATTTCATCCCAAGAGGTGTCGTCGATCTTGCCCAGGTAATCCAGCACATTAGCGGTGTGTTCGTTGAGGAAGTTGTGGTCGAACACCGCTTCCTTGCCTTCGGCCTGGGCCTGGCGTTCCCACAGCAGCAGGAACTTGGCCATGCCGCGCAAAATTGCCATGTCACCACCCAGCGCCGGGCGGAAGTACGCGGTATTAGTCGGTTTGTCGCCGTTGGTGAGCATTTCCAGCGGGTGTTGCGGGTGTTGGAAACGTTCCAGGCCGCGCTCTTTCAGCGGGTTGATGCACACCACCTGGGCGCCGCGTTTAACCGCTTCGCGCAGCGGTTCGAGCATGCGCGGGTGGTTGGTGCCGGGGTTCTGGCCCCAGACAAAAATCGCGTCGGCATGTTCGAAGTCATCAAAGGTCACGGTGCCTTTGCCCACGCCCACGCTCTGCGCCAGGGCCACGCCGCTGGCTTCGTGGCACATGTTCGAGCAATCCGGAAAGTTGTTGGTGCCGTAGGCGCGCACAAACAGCTGGTACAGGTACGCCGCTTCATTGCTGGCGCGGCCCGAGGTGTAAAACTCGGCCATGTCCGGGCTAGGCAGGGCGTTGAGGTGTTTGCCGACCAAGTCGAAGGCCGCTTCCCAACTGATGGGCAGGTAGCGGTCGGTTTCGACGTCGTAGCGCATCGGCTCGGTCAGGCGGCCCTGGTATTCCAGCCAATAGTCGCTCTGTTCAATCAAGGCGCTGACGCTGTGCTTGGCGAAGAACGCAGCATCCACGCGACGTTTGGTGGCTTCCCAGTTCACCGCCTTGGCGCCGTTTTCGCAGAATTTGACCATGCCGCTTTCCGGCGAGTCGCCCCAGGCGCAGCCCGGGCAGTCGAAACCGCCGTTCTGGTTGGTCTTGAGCATCATGCGCAGGTTTTTCAGCGCGTTGTCGCTGGTCAGCCACGCCTGGGCCACGCTGATCAGTGCGCCCCAGCCGCCAGCCGGGCCTTTATAGGGCTTGTAGCGTGGGGTTGGGGTTTGGTCGGCTTGGTGATGATTGCTCATGGCTGGTACTCCATCGCAGGGCTGTAGACCCGCGGCGCGCTTTTCTGCGGCAGGTGGATGAGATTGAGGTTGTGCCGGCGCGCCCATTGCAGGGCCAGGCCGGTGGGTGACGACAGGCTTACCAGGGTCTGGATGCCCGCGCGCAGGACTTTCTGTATCAATTCGAGGCTGCAACGGCTGGTGACAATCGCCAAGCCGCTGTCAGTCGGGATCTTTTGACGGATGAGTGCGCCAATCAACTTGTCCAGGGCGTTATGCCGGCCGATGTCTTCGCGGCCCAGCAGCAATTCGCCCTGGCCGTTCATAAATACCGCCGCATGCACCGCGCCACTGTATTGGCCCAAGGGCTGGAACGCGCTGATGCGCTGGCGCAGGCCGTCGAGCCATTCGGCAGGCGGCAAGGGTGCGCCGGGCAGCACTTGCAGGTCTGGCAAGGCTTGCTCCACCGCTTCCACGCCGCACAGGCCGCAGCCGCTGGTGCCGGCCAACTGGCGGCGCTGCTGCTTGAGGTTCCAGAAGGCACGGCTGGAGATCTGCACCTGAGCGTATTGGGTCGAGCCCGAACCGCTGAGTTTAAGATCATATATGTCGCTAACGTCGGTGATAATGCCGCTTCCTAGGCTGAAGCCGACGATGAAGTCTTCCAGGTCGGTGGGCGTTACCAGCATGACCGCCTGGCTGATGTCGTTGTAGGCAATCGCCAAGGCCACTTCTTCCGCCAATGCAGTACTGGCGACTTCTGTGTGTTCGAGGTTGCAAAACTGGTAGCTCTGGCTGGCGGCGGGCGCGGGCGTTTCAACAGCGGGCGCCGCGCAGACTGGACGCTTGGCGTTCATGGGACAGTACCACCGACGGATTGATCAGTGCTCAGACTAGGCGCGACAAAGCGTCACGTCTAATTGCCAGTACTGATCTACCGATAGATGACGTCGATCAAGATTCGATTTGCGATTTCTGATACAGCGCGAAACACGCCTCCGCCAACGCTGAACGCGGCGCGCTGCGGCGCATGATCAACCCCAGGCGGGCCAGTGTATGAGCGTCTTCGATCGGCTGCAGGCGCAGATGTTCGGTGAGCGCATCCAACCCCCCATCCAGCGGCATCACCGCGCAGCAGAGGCCGCCGTGCACAGCTTGTAACAACTGATGGACGGCATCGGTCTGCAGCAAGGGTTGCGGGTTGAGCCCACGGCTGTGGAAGTTGTGGTCAATGGATTGGCGAAAGTGCATGCCACTGGTCAGCATGCCCAGGGGCAGCTCGATCAGCGCTTCCCAGCTCAACGGCGTGTCACCAAAGCTAAAGAAGCGCTGGTCGTAAAGCAGGCCCATACGGGTTTCGCCCAACGCCAGCGAGTCGAAGCGTTCGTTGTCCAGGCGTTCGAGGTAAGACACGCCCAGGTCCAGCCGATTGCTCGCCAATTGTTCAAGGATCTGTTCGGAGCTGAGCGCCGACAGTTCGAAGCGCAGGCTCGGGTGTTCTCTATGCAGTTGCTGCATCAACGCCAAGGGATCGAAGCTCGACAACGGCACCACGCCCAGGCGCAACGTACCCACCAGGTTACCGCGACAAGCTGCCGCTTCGGCCTGCAAACCGTCATATGCCGCCAGCACCGTGCGAGCCCAGGCCAGCACCCGTTCACCGGGGGCGGTAAAACCTTCGAAGCGCTGGCCACGGTTGACCAGCGATAGATCAAGCTCTTCTTCAAGGTTGCGCAGGCGCATCGACAGAGTCGGTTGGGTGATGTGGCAGCGCGCCGCCGCCTGGCCGAAGTGACGGGTTTCGTCGAGGGCGATGAGGAATTTCAGCTGTTTGATGTCCATCTTCGCTCCAGGGCATATTCCAATGGCGGTGGGATTCTAGCGCGTTTGGGTCTTGGGCCGGGCTGGAACCCAAATCCACAGGACTGGTCTAGTCTTGGGCATCTGGAAATCAAAAACCAAGGAGAGCGCACTATGAGCATTTTTAGCTTTATCAAGGAAGCTGGCGAAAAGATTGTCGACCTGTTGACGCCGGGCAATGCAAACGCCAGTGAGCAGTTGAAGGACCACGTGTCCAAAGTGGGTCTGGGTAATCCGAACGTGCAGACCACGGTAGAGGGCGACAAGGTGACGGTGACCGGTGAAGTCGCCACCCAGGAAGAGAAAGAGAAGATTCTGCTGGCGCTGGGCAATATTGCCGGTGTGGCCAGTGTGGATGACCAGATCACTGTCACGGGGCCGGCTGTCGAGGCTGCCACTTTTGTCGTAGTGAAAAAGGGCGACACGCTGAGTGCTATTTCTCTCTCTGTGTACGGTAACGCCAATTTGTATAACAAGATTTTCGAGGCGAACAAGCCGCTGTTGTCCCATCCGGACAAGATCTATCCAGGCCAGACGCTGCGTATTCCCAAGTAATACGAAGGCCTAAATGTGGGAGCGGGCTTGTGTGGGAGCCGGGCTTGCCCGCGATAGCATCGCCTCGGTTTGAGCTAAACACCGCGGTGCCTGCATCGCGGGCAAGCCCGGCTCCCACATGGATCTTCTCCCACTTGGAGGTTAGAGTCCGACAATGAGATCTCGGTAATCACCAACCGCTGCGAATTCAGCGGTGTCCTTGGGCCCTTTCTTACTGTCCGGCTCTTTCACCGCCAGCAAATGCCCCACGCCAAACGCCTGGGCGCTGCGCAGGATCGGCAACGTGTCGTCGATAAACAGGCTGCGGGCGGGGTCGAAGTTGATGTCGGCTTGCAGGGCATCCCAGAATTGCGGGTTTTCCTTGGCGAAACCGTAGTCGTGGGAGCTGATCAACCGTTCGAAATATGGCGCCAGTTCAATGCGTTCCAGCTTCAATGACAGTGAATCACGATGCGCGTTGGTGATCAGGATCACACGCTTGCCGGCCCTTTTGATTGCCGCCAGGAACATGTCGGCATCCGGGCGCAGGGCGATCAAGTGGGCAGTCTCCAGCTTGAGTTCGCGCACCGGGATCTTCAGCTCCGCGCTCCAGAAATCCAGGCAATACCATTGCAACTGTCCGGCGTTATGCTCGAACAGGGGCTGCAACTCCATCTCGGCCATGGCACGGCTTACGCCGTGCAACTCGGCGTAACGCTGGGGCAGGTGCTCCATCCAGAAGTGATTGTCGTAGTGCAGGTCGAGCAGGGTGCCGTCCATGTCCAGCAGGACGGTGTCGATGGCGTGCCAGGGCAAAGAGGGCATGGGGCGTTCTCATGTAAGTAAAGATATCCGACACAGACAATCGGAAAAGCCACGGTATAGTAACCCGATCACGCCAAGGAGCCGTTTATGCGCCAGAAACCCACCGTCCTCGCCCGCGAAATAGTCGCCAGTAGCCGTTTGTTCCGCGTAGAGGAAGTGCAATTGCGCTTTTCCAATGGCGTTGAACGAACCTACGAACGCCTTGTGGGCCGCGGTGCCGGCTACGGTGCGGTGATGATCGTGGCGATGATCGATGAGGATCATGCATTGCTGATTGAAGAGTACTGCGGTGGCACCGACGAGTATGAGCTGTCCTTGCCCAAGGGCCTGATCGAACCCGGTGAAGATGTGCTGGCGGCAGCCGATCGCGAACTCAAGGAGGAAGCCGGCTACGGCGCGCGGCAGTTGGAACACATTACCGAGTTGTCGTTGTCGCCCGGTTACATGAGTCAGAAAATCCAGGTGGTGCTGGCCACCGACCTCTACGAAGAACGCCTTGAAGGCGATGAACCTGAGCCGATGCGTGTGGACCGGGTGAACCTGCGCGAGCTGTCGATGCTTGCGCAAAACGAACAATTCAGCGAAGGCCGCGCCCTGGCCGCGCTGTACCTGGTACGAGACCTGTTGACCCAGCGTGGAGCGTTTACTGCATGAGCGAACTGTTTTTAGGCCACGCGTTTATTGCCCCTGTGATCGAACTGGCGCGCCAGGCGGGTGAAGTGATAATGCCGTACTGGCGCGCCGATGTGGCGGTGACTTCCAAGGCCGACGATTCGCCGGTGACGGCGGCGGACCTGGCCGCGCATCATCTGATTCTGGCAGGCCTGACCGCGCTGGACCCGAGCATTCCGGTGCTCTCCGAGGAAGACGCCGACATCGAGCAGAGCGTGCGTGCCGGCTGGCAGCGCTGGTGGTTGGTTGACCCGTTGGACGGCACCAAGGAGTTTATCGCCGGCACCGAAGAGTTCACCGTCAATATCGCCCTGATTGAACGAGGCCGCGTGGTGTTTGGCGTGGTGTCGATGCCCACCAACGGGCGTTGTTACTTCGGTGGCGCGGGCCTGGGCGCTTGGCGTTCGGACGTCAATGAAGCGCCCAAACAGATTCAGGTGCGCGCCGCGCCAGTGGCGGGTGAGTCATTTACTGTGGTCGCCAGCCGTCGCCATACAAGTCCTGAGCAGGAACGTTTGCTGGACGGTTTGAGCGAAAGCTTGGGTGAGCTGAAACTGGCGAATATCGGCAGTTCGTTGAAATTTTGCCTGTTGGCCGAAGGCAGCGCCGATTGTTATCCGCGTTTGGCACCCACTTCCCAATGGGACACGGCAGCAGCCCAAGGCGTGCTGGAAGGTGCGGGAGGCGAGGTGCTGGAGTTGAGCGGCGCGCCGTTCAGTTATCCGGCGCGGGAATCATTATTGAATCCATTCTTCTTGGCCTTGCCGGCAAAAGCGCCGTGGCGTGAGCGGTTGCTGACCCTGGCCCGGTCATGAGGCTACAGTAGATCAAACTGTGTGCGGGCTTGGTCCCACATGTGGTTTTGCGTGATGGCGGCTAGCGGTGCAAGACGTACTGCCCGGTAAAGGCCACTGCCCGCTGCTCACTGCCCTCATTCACAACCCACGTCTCCAACGCCAACCGCGCACGACCATAACGCTTATACGTCGCCACAAAGCGTTTCCACACTTTCTCCTCCGGTGCCTGGCACACCACCGTAGCATCCCGCGTAACCGGCAGCGGATAACTGATCTGCCCCTCCTGAATCACGATATGCCCGTCTTCAATCCCTTCTTCGCGCAGCTGCAAGTGCAGCCAGCCCCAGCCCGCCAGGACTGCGCCGCAATACAGGCTGCCGCCGAACATCGTGCTCTTATGGTTGATATTGGCTTGTAAGGGCAGGTGCAGTTCCAATTGCCCGTGCTGCCAATCGAGCACTTTGAGGCCCATTTCCCGGGTGAGGGGGATGTCGTGGTGAAGGATGGATTCCAGGTAACGGCTGTCGCGGCTCATGGGGGCCTCTTGGCAGGTGGGGGCGGTCATTCGTCGTCGCCACTTTGGTTGGCGAAGTTCAGGCCGTGCTTGCGCAGTTTGTCGTGCAAGGTTTTGCGCGGTACGCCCAAGGCTTCGGCCAGGCTTCGCATGGAGCTGTGCGGGCGTGTCAGTTCGGCGGCGATCAGGCTTTTTTCGAACTGCTCGACTTGCTCGCTGAGGCCGCCGGGCGTGGAGGTCAGGACACCGGCTGATGGATTGTCCGGTGTGTTATCCAGCGCCAGTTCCAGGCCCAGCGCGAAGCGTTCGGCAGCGTTTTGTAGCTCGCGCACGTTGCCCGGCCAGCTATGACGCAGCAGCAGCGCGCGCTGGCCCGGTTGCAGCTCGTGCAGCGGCAGGCCGTGGCGGCTGCTGGCTTCATCGGCAAAATGTTGGAACAGCATCAGCGCATCTTCACCGCGCTCACGCAGCGGTGGAATACGCAGCGGCGCGACGTTGAGGCGGTAATACAAGTCGGCACGGAAACGGCCCTGGTCGGCGGACTGGCGCAGGTCTTCCTTGGTCGCGGCGATGATGCGGATATCCAGCGGTATCAGCTGATTGCCGCCCAGGCGCTCGACTACACGCTCTTGCAACAGGCGCAAGAGTTTGACCTGTACATCCAGGCTCATGCTTTCGATTTCATCGAGGAATAAAGTACCGCCGTTGGCAAATTCGAATTTACCGATCCGGCGTTTCTGCGCGCCGGTAAACGCGCCGGGTTCATGGCCGAACAGTTCGCTTTCCACCACGGACTCGGCCAAAGCGCCTGCGTTGATTGCCACAAACGGACCGCTGCGGCGGCTCGACAGGTCATGCAGCGCGCGCGCCACCACTTCTTTGCCGGCGCCGGTTTCGCCGAGGATCAGCACATCGGCTCTGGTCGCCGCCAGTGCACCGATCTGTTCGCGCAGGCGCAGCATTTGTGGCGAGTGCCCCACCAGGCGTGTGCTTAATTGCTGGCGGTCGCTGAGGGCCAGGCGCAGACTGCGGTTGTCCAGCACCAGGCGGCGCAAGGCCAGGGCGCGGCGCACGCTGTCGAGCAGGGCATCGCTGGCGAAGGGTTTTTCGAGGAAGTCATACGCCCCGGCGCGCATGGCTTGCACCGCCAGCGGCACATCGCCGTGGCCGGTGATCAGCAGCACCGGCAGGTCCGGGTCTTGGCCGTGCAGTTCGGCGAGCAGCTCCAGGCCGTCCATGCCGGGCATGCGGATGTCGCTGACCACCACGCCCGGCCAATCCCGCGACAGGCGCGCGGTAAGGCCGGTGGCTTCGCCCAGGGTCAGGACTTTCAGCCCGGCCAGGTCCAGGGTCTGGCACAGGGCCTGACGCAGGTGTGGATCGTCGTCGATCAACACCACCTGAATCTGGTTATCGATACTCATACACTGCGGTCCTCGGACGGTTGCAGACTGACGCCCGGCGAGCCGGCACGCAATTTCAAGGTTAACAGCGCGCCGCCTTCCTTGTGGTTGGCAAACAGCAGTTCACCGCCAAAGGCGCGCATCAGGGTTTCACAGATCGCCAGCCCCAACCCCAGGCCCTGGGTGCGGGTCTTGGTGGTGTAGAACGGCTCGCTGGCGCGGCCCAGGGCCTCCATGCAAAAGCCTGGGCCGTTGTCGCGAATGTACAGGTTGACGCCCTGTTCGGTGGTTTCGGCACTCAGCCAGAGTTTGCGCGGCGGGCCTTTTTCGGTGAGGGCGTCGAGGGCATTGGCCAGCAGGTTGCCGAGCACCTGGCGTAATCGGGTTTCACCGGCCTGTACCCACAATGTTGCCTCCGGCAAATCGCGGATCAGCTCCACCTCCATTGACCGACGCCGCTTGGCCAGCAAGGCCAGCGCATCGTCCAATGCCGGTTGCAGGGCCACGCTTTCGGGCGCATGCCGGTCGCGACGGGCAAAGGCGCGCAAGTGGGCGATGATCGAGGCCATGCGCCCGGTCAGTTCGCTGATCAGCTTGAGGTTGCCGCGCGCGTCGCTGGTGCGCTCGTGGTCGAGCAAGATTTCGGCGTTTTCCGCATAGCTGCGAATCGCTGCCAGAGGCTGGTTGAGTTCGTGGCTGATGCTCGCCGACATGGTGCCCAGCGCCGACAGTTTTCCGGCCTGCACCAGGTCGTCCTGGGCACGCACCAGCTCCTGCTGAGCGTGCTCGCGCTCCAGCACTTCCTGTTTCAGGCGCCGGTTGAGGCCTTCAAGGTCACTGGTCCGTTCGACCACCCGCGCTTCCAGCTCGCGCCGGGCCTTGGCTTCAAAGGCGATGCGTTCCAGGTAATGGCGGCGACGTTGCATCATCAAGCCCAGTAACAGCATCAACACCAACAGCGTGGCGCCGCCCACGGCAACGACTGTGCGTACCGGGCGGTTGATCAACGAACGTGGCGCGAGGATTTCCACGTTCCAGCCGGTCTCAGCGAGGGCTGTGGATTGGCGAAGCCAGGCGGTGCTGCTCAGGCTCAGAGGCTGTGGATCGCGTGTGGGGTAGGGCTGGATGGCGATGATGGCCTGGCGCTCTTCAGCCGTCAGCGGCCGGGTGGCGCGGAATCGCCACTGTGGTCGCGACGTGAGAATCACCACGCCGTTATGGTCGGTGACCAGCAGTTGTTCCGGGGTGTTGCCCCACAGGCTTTCGGTGTGGTCCAGGTCGACCTTGACCACCAGCACGCCGATGATTTTATCGCCATCGCGCACGGCGGCGGCGAAGAAGTAGCCGCGCTTGGCCGACGTGGTGCCCAACCCGAAAAAACGCCCCAGGCGCCCGGCCATGGCTTCGCTGAAGTAGGGGCGGAACGAGAAATTGCGCCCGACAAAGCTGTCTTGCTTATCCCAATTGGAGGCGGCGAGGGTCTTGCCGGTGGTGTCCATCAGGTACATCACCTCCACCCCGGCCTGGGCGGCGACGTCCTTGAGCAGCAGGTTGGCGTTGACCAGGTTGGTGCTGACCTGGGGTGCGCCAAGTGCGGTGCGCAAGGCCGGCAGGTCGCCAAGAATTTGTGGCAGTACTTCGTAGCGGTGCAGGGTGCCCAGCAGGTTGGCCACGTACAGGTCAAGGGTTTGGCGGTTCTGGCCGGCCAACTCACTGCGGTAATAACGCTCGGCCAGGCGCTCCAGCGGCCACAGCAGCGGTGCCAGGCACAACGCCAGCAGGGCGAGGCTGCGCCAGCGAGGTCTACGCGGGAGGGGTGGAGTCATGGGATTCGTGCGCCTGTGGGTACGGGCGCATTATGCCTAGTGCTGCTCTGCAAGACACTCGCGCAATGCGTCTTGCCACGGCGGTTGGTTGACGTGCCATTGCTGCTGCAGGCGACTGCAATCGAGACGCGAGTTCAATGGGCGCCTGGCTGGCGTCGGGTAGGCGCTGGCAGGGATCGGCTCCAGTTCAGCGCAGGCGTTGCCTTGCTTGCGCAGATGCTCGCCAATCGCCTCGGCAAATCCGAACCACGACGTTTCGCCTCTGGCAGTCAAGTGATAGACACCCCATTCCCCCGGCTCGCCCGCCTGCCAGCGCTCGATCAACCTACGCGTGCTGTGGGCGATGCTGCCGGCCCAGGTTGGCGCGCCGATTTGGTCGGCGACGATGCGCATCTGCGGCTTTTCCTGTAACAGGCGCTGCATGGTCAGCAGGAAGTTCTTGCCGTAGCTGGAGTAGACCCAGCTGGTGCGCAGGATCAGGTATTTGCCGCCAACGGCCGTAATCGCCTGCTCGCCAGCCAGTTTGCTCTGGCCATAGACCCCCAGCGGGTTCGGCGTGTCGGCTTCGTTGTAGGGGGCGGGTTTGCTGCCGTCGAACACGTAGTCGGTGGAGTAGTGGATCAACGGGATGCCCAGGGCTTTGGCTTCCTGCGCGAGAACGCCGGGGGCGATGGCGTTGATCGCAAACGCCACGTCTGGCTCGCTTTCAGCTTGATCGACAGCCGTGTGGGCGGCGGCGTTGATGATCAGGTCAGGGCGATGGGCGCGGACCTGCTGGCGGATCTGGTCGGGGTTGGCCAGCTCGAGGTGGTCGCGGCCCAGAACGATGAGATCGCCGACGTCCTGGAGCCGAAGTTGCAGTTCGCGGGAGACTTGGCCGTGTTGGCCGGTGATCAGGATTTTCATGGGAATAGATCGGCATCTTTCAGGCTTTTGCCATTTTGATCCTTGGCGGACAAGATCGGCGGGCCGTTGAGTTGCCAATCAATGTTGAGATCAGCATCGTCCCAGCGAATGCAGCGCTCTGAAGAGGGGATATAGTAATCGGTCGTTTTGTAGAGGAACTCAGCGTAATCGCTGAGCACTAAAAAACCATGAGCAAATCCCGGTGGAATCCATAGCTGGCGGCTATTATTGGCCGACAACCGCACGCCTGCCCATTTGCCAAAAGCTGGTGAGCTTTGACGTATATCCACCGCCACGTCCAACACCTCACCTGCGGTCACGCGCACCAATTTGCCTTGGGGGTGCTCCACTTGGTAATGGAGTCCGCGCAGGACTCCTTGTTGCGATCGTGAGTGATTGTCCTGCACGAACTGCTGTTGTAACCCGGTAGCTTTCGCGAAGTCCCGGGCATTGAAACTTTCATAGAAAAAACCGCGTTCATCGCCAAATACCTTCGGCTCGATGATTAATACACCGGGCAACTCAGTGGCGGATACATTCATATGGATTATCCCCTGCAAGGGTGAGCAAGTATTTACCATAGCCGGTCTTGCCAAAATATTTGGCCCGCTCCAGCAAATACTCACGATCAATCCAGCGATTCTGATAAGCGATTTCTTCCAGGCATGCCACTTTCAGGCCCTGACGATGCTCAATCGTCTGTACATAAAGTGAGGCCTCTAGAAGGCTGTCGTGAGTTCCTGTATCGAGCCAGGCGAAGCCTCGGCCGAATCGTTCCACATGAAGGTCGCCGCGCTTGAGGTAGGCGTTGTTAACATCCGTAATCTCAAGTTCACCCCGGTGTGAGGGTTTGACCGCTTTGGCGATTTCGATCACGTCGTTGTCGTAGAAGTAAAGACCGGTCACGGCATAGGGTGACTTTGGCTTGAGAGGCTTTTCTTCGATGGAGAGGGCCCGGCCTTCCTTGTCGAAGTCAATCACGCCAAAACGCTCCGGGTCCTTGACCCAGTAACCGAATACCGTGGCACCGGATGGCCTTTTAGCTGCTGCACGTAGTTGGTCGCCGAAATACGAACCGTGGAAAATGTTGTCGCCCAGGATCAGGCAAACCGGATCATCCCCGATGAACTCTTCGCCAATAATAAAGGCCTCTGCCAGGCCATCGGGAGATGGCTGTTCTGCATAGCTGAACCGTACGCCAAACTGACTACCATCCCCGAGCAGATTGCGGTACTGCGGCAAATCCGCCGGGGTGGAAATCACCAGGATGTCCTTGATCCCCGCCAGCATCAGCACCGAGATCGGATAATAGATCATCGGTTTGTCATACACCGGCAGCAGTTGCTTGGACACGCCCAAGGTAATGGGGTGCAAACGGGTACCTGAGCCACCCGCCAATACGATTCCCTTCATCATGCAATCAAATCCTTCATGTCGGTGCTGCCCAAACGTTCGCCTTGATAACTGCCGTCCTGGACCCTGCGGCACCACTCCAAATTTTCGAGGTACCACTTCACAGTCTTTCGCAAGCCGCTCTCAAAGGTTTCCTCAGGAACCCAGCCTAGCTCAAGTTCGATCTTGCTGGCGTCAATTGCGTAACGCTGATCGTGCCCCGGTCGATCTTTGACGAAGGTGATCAGGTCGGTAAATTTCCCGACACCTATCGGGCGTTGCGGTGCCAGCTCTTCCAGCAGCTCGCAGATACCACGCACAACATCAATGTTCTTCTGCTCGTTATGACCGCCGATATTGTAGGTCTCGCCTACCATGCCCTCTGTCACCACTTTGAGCAGAGCGCGGGCGTGGTCTTCGACGAACAGCCAGTCGCGTACCTGTAAACCATTACCATAGACCGGTAGCGGCTTGCCCGCGAGTGCGTTCAGAATCACCAGCGGAATGAGCTTCTCTGGAAAGTGGAAGGGCCCGTAGTTGTTCGAGCAGTTAGTCAACAGTACTGGCAGGCCGTAAGTGCGTTGCCAAGCACGCACCAGATGGTCGGACGCTGCCTTGCTCGCAGAGTACGGTGAGCTTGGCGCGTAAGGGGTGGTTTCGGTGAACAGGTCGTCCACGCCGTGCAAGTCGCCGTACACTTCGTCGGTAGAAATGTGGTGGAAACGGAAGGCGCTCTTGGCAGGCTCTGCCAGCTTATGCCAATAAGCCCGGGTAGCTTCCAGCAGGCTATAGGTACCCACAATGTTTGTTTGAATAAAATCAGACGGACCATCGATCGAACGGTCGACATGAGACTCGGCCGCCAGGTGCATGATCGCCTGGGGCTCAAAACGTGCCAACACTGCGCTGACAGTAGCCTGGTCGACAATATCGGCCTGGACGAACTCATACCGGCTATTGCCCGCGATGCTGCTCAGCGATTCCAGGTTGCCGGCATAAGTGAGCTTGTCCAGATTGAGCACTTCGTGCTCGGTGTGTTGAATCAGGTGGCGAATCAGGGCGGAGCCGATAAAACCAGCACCGCCGGTGATGAGAACGCGCATGTCGGAGGGCCTTTTTCTTAAACGGACAGTAAGCGAATGGAGCATAGCTTGAGTTGTGCGGCGGGGGGGTGCAAGCGCCGGATGCTTAGGGGGTTGCCTAACCCCCTGAACAATGGCGATATACACCCCTAAAAAACCGAGGCTACCCTCCATGTTGCTCGCCACCCTGATCCATCGCGCCAGTCTACCCTGCCCGCAAGTTGGCCCCGATCAGGCGGCTCGGCTGCTCGAGGAGCATTACGGCCTGACGGGCTCCCTGTACTCGTTGGGTAGCCAGCAGGACCTCAACTACAGAGTCGACAGCCCGCGCGGCCGGTTTGTTCTGAAAATCTGCCGCGGTGACTACGCTGCCGTTGAGCTGCAGGCCCAGCACGCGGCGCTCAATGCTCTACAGGCCCAAGCCGATGTGCACGTGCCCAAGGTCATCAAGGCCGTGAGCGGTGAAGAATTGCTGACCCTGACCCTCGACAGCCAAACCCTGCACGTGCGGGTGCTGGGCTATATCGATGGCCAGCCGTTGACCCATCAGCCTCACTTGGGCCGTGAGGTCATTGCACGTTTCGGTGATCTGTGTGGGCGGATGAGCCAAGTGCTGGCCTCGTTCGAACACCCCGGCCTGGAACGTACCCTGCAATGGGACCCGCGCCATGCCCCGGAGCTGATCGCTCATCTGCTGGCAACCCTGGAAAACCTGCCCCACCGCGAAGCACTGGAGCACGTGGCCGGGCAGGTCGAAGACCACCTCCGTCCCCTGGCTGATCATCTACCGTGGCAAGCGGTGCACATGGACATCACCGATGACAACGTCGTGTGGCAGCGTGATGCGCAACGTCACTGGCAACTTCAGGGCGTGATCGATTTCGGCGATCTGGTGCACACCTGGCGCATCGCCGATCTGTCAGTGACCTGCGCCGCGTTGCTGCACCACGCCGAGGGCGATCCCTTTGCCATCTTGCCTGCGATCCAGGCCTGTCATGCGGTGACACCGTTGCAACACGAAGAATTGCAGGCGCTGTGGCCGCTGATCGTTGCGCGGGCGGCGGTGCTGGTGTTGAGCAGCGAGCAGCAGCAACGCCTGGATCCGGATAACAGCTACCTGCTGAAAAACGCCGAACATGAGTGGGAAATTTTCCACGTGGCGACGTCAGTGCCGTTTGAGTTGATGGAGGCGGCGATCCTGGATTGTGTCGGGCAGGCGTTGGCGCCGATTGTCGGCCAAGGCTTCGCGCCCTTGCTACCGGGCCTGGTGGGACGTGAGTTTGCGTTGATCGACCTGGGCGTGCTCAGCCCGCATTTCGAGGCAGGCAACTGGGAACAGGCGGGAATTGACCAGCGCTTGTTGCAGGATGCAGCCGCAGTGCACGGCTTGGCCGCCAGTCGATACGGGCAGTACCGCTTGTCGCGTACGCAGCCCGACAGTGCTTATGAACCTGAGACGTTCGCGCTGCACGTCGAGCTGCACGTGCCCAAGGGCACCTCTATCGAGGCTCCGTTTGCGGGCATCGTCCGCCCTGGCGTGAATGGCGAACTGCGTGTGCACTGCAGCGAAGCCAATGTGCGGTTGTGGGGTGCCAAAGCGCTGTTACAGCCTGGCGCCGCCGTACTCAAGGGCCAGGTGATCGGTGAGGTCGAAGGCCCGCTGACCGTGCAACTGTGCCGTGTTGGCTTGCCGGCGCCGCTGTTCTGCACGCCGTCCCGGGCGCAGGCGTGGCAGGCGCTGTGCCCCTCGCCGGCGGCACTGCTGGGGCTGGCGTGCGACGCAGAGCCCGAGTTGGACCCCGAGGCCCTGCTCGCTCGCCGCGACGCCAGTTTCGCCCGTTCGCAAAAGCACTATTACGTCGACCCACCGCGCATCGAACGCGGCTGGCGCAACCACCTCATCGACATGCAGGGCCGTTCGTACCTCGACATGCTTAACAACGTGGCAGTGCTGGGCCATGGCCACCCGCGCATGGCGGCGGTGGCGGCGCGCCAGTGGTCGCTGCTCAATACCAACTCACGTTTTCACTATGCGGCGATTGCCGAGTTCTCCGAGCGCTTGCTGACGCTGGCGCCGGAAGGCATGGACCGCGTGTTCCTGGTCAACAGCGGCACCGAGGCCAATGACCTAGCGATCCGCCTGGCCTGGGCCTACAGCGGCGGCCGCGACATGCTCAGCGTGCTCGAGGCGTACCACGGCTGGTCGGTGGCGGCAGATGCGGTGTCTACCTCGATTGCCGACAACCCCCAGGCGCTGAGCAGTCGTCCTGACTGGGTGCACCCGGTGACCGCACCCAATACTTATCGAGGTGAGTTCCGCGGGCAGGACAGTGCGCCTGATTACGTACGAAGCGTGGAACACAACCTGGCGAAAATCGCCGCGAGCAAACGCCAACTGGCAGGGTTCATCTGCGAGCCGGTGTACGGTAACGCCGGCGGCATCTCCCTGCCGCCGGGCTATTTGCAGCAGGTGTATGCACTTGTCCGCGCCAGGGGCGGCGTGTGCATCGCCGATGAAGTGCAAGTGGGTTACGGCCGTATGGGGCATTTTTTCTGGGGCTTTGAAGAGCAGGGCGTGGTGCCCGATATCATCACCATGGCCAAGGGAATGGGCAACGGCCAGCCGTTGGGGGCGGTGATCACCCGTCGCGAAATCGCCGAGGCGCTGGAGGCTGAGGGGTACTTCTTCTCATCGTCGGGGGGTAGCCCGGTGAGTTGCCGGATCGGCATGGCCGTATTGGATGTGATGGAGGAAGAAAAGCTGTGGGAAAACGCTCTGGTGGTCGGTGGGCATTTCAAGACGCGGCTGGAAGAATTGATCGATCGTCATCCATTAGTGGGCGCTGTCCACGGCTCCGGTTTTTATCTCGGCCTGGAATTGGTGCGCGACCGGCGCACCCTGGAGCCGGCCACTGAGGAGACCGCCTTGCTATGTGACCGCCTGCGGGAGCTGGGGATCTTCATGCAGCCCACGGGTGATTATTTGAACATTCTCAAGATCAAGCCGCCGATGGTCACGTCCAAACGCAGCGTGGATTTCTTTGTCGACACGCTGTCGAAGGTGCTGGAGGAACACGCGTAATAATCGATTGTTATCGGCTATTTTCTGTCATGTTCATCTACTATGATCTTATGTTGCTTTTAAAGCCGATTTATATCCGTTATAAAGTCGGCCTTTACCCCCATTCGGAGTCCTGATCGCCATGACCACCCTGAACAGCACCCCCCGCGCCGATGGCTTCCACATGCCTGCCGAATGGGCGCCACAGACTCAAACCTGGATGATCTGGCCAGAGCGCCCGGACAACTGGCGCCTGGGCGGTAAGCCAGCGCAGGCCGCTCACGTGGCGGTGGCCAAGGCCATCGCACGGTTTGAGCCGGTGACCGTAGCGGTTTCCGCCGGCCAGTACGAAAATGCCCGCGCGCGCCTGGATGTGCCGAATATCCGGGTGGTGGAGATGTCCAGCGATGACGCCTGGGTGCGCGACACCGGGCCGACCTTCGTGATCAACAACAGCGGCGAAGTGCGCGGTGTGAACTGGGACTTCAACGCCTGGGGCGGTTTTGATGGCGGCCTGTATTCGCCGTGGAACCGCGATTCGCAGGTCGGCGGCAAGATCCTCGAGATCGAACGGGCCCCGCGCTATCGCACCGAAGGCTTTGTGCTGGAGGGCGGTTCGATCCATGTTGACGGCGAAGGCACCCTGATCACTACCGAAGAATGCCTGCTCAACCGCAATCGCAACCCGCACTTGGGCCGTGCCGAGATTGAAGCGGTGCTGAGTGCCAACCTGGCTGTGGATAAAATTATCTGGTTACCAGACGGCCTGTTCAACGACGAGACCGACGGCCATGTGGATAACTTCTGCTGCTACGTGCGCCCTGGCGAAGTGCTGCTGGCCTGGACCGATGACCCGCAAGACCCTAACTACGCACGCTGCCATGCCGCCATGGACGTGCTGCAAAGCAGCACCGATGCCCAGGGTCGCTCGTTCACAGTGCATAAAATGCCGATCCCGGGACCGCTTTACGCGACCGAGGAAGAATGCGCCGGTGTCGATCCGGTTGACGGGACCCAGGAGCGTAATCCGACCGTGCGGTTGGCCGGTTCCTACGTCAACTTCTTGATCGTCAATGGCGGCATCATTGCGCCGAGCTTCGATGACCCGCTGGACAGCGTGGCCAAGACAATCCTGCAGGACCTGTTCCCGCAGCACGAAGTGGTGATGGTGCCGGGCCGCGAACTGTTACTGGGTGGCGGTAATATCCATTGCCTGACCCAACAACAGCCAGCCCCGCACAAAAACTGAGTGCACTTGTAACAGTGTCATGGCGCTAGCCGGGTGCTCCCCGGTTTCAGCGCCAACAGCAAGCCCGCAGCCCTGCAAGGTTGCGGGCTTTTTTGTGTCGGCATACCTATAAACACGAGACATTGGCATAGCTCTTGTATCGCTATTGTCACAGTGGCCCAGGGTGATGACTGCGCAGTTCTGTCATAAACCTTGAGTAAGTTAGCCGCTCACGCAGTAGGAGAGAGCGCTGAAATGAACGCCGATATTAACCCGATGTACACGCGCACGTTTCACCCCTTGCGGGTCAATGGTGACGCGATCCATGCGCTGGCGCTCTGGTTGAAGGAAAACGGTTCGCGACAGATCAGGCAACAGCCTGACTTGCACAGTGTGATGCGTGAACGCTACCCGGCGGGGTTGTTCAGTGAGGACGAAGTGCATGCGTTGTCTGACGTGTTGAGTAGCTAAAGCACCACCGAAATCAACTGTGGGAGCAGGCAAGCCAGCTCCCTCACTGACCGCGTTTTCCTCAAAAGCTATAGGTACCGGTCACGATGAGACTGCGCGGCTCCCCTGGCTGGATCTGCGCCACACTGGTCGCCGACGCGTAGTAGGTTTTATCCGCGATGTTGTTCAGCGCCGCCCTTACATCCCACGCCTTCTGACGGAACCCCGCCAACGCATCCCAGCGGCCATAACCCGGTAACACCACGGTGTTGAGGCTGTCGGCATAACGGTCGCCGACCAGCGTCAGGCCGGTTTCCGCGTACCAGCCCATCTCCGGCTTCCAGGTAATGAACAGGCTGCCATTACGCTTGGCCACATCGCTGACGCGCTTGCCTTCAAAGCCGTTGTTGTCCTTCTCGACCGTGGCATTCTGCAAGCCCACACCACCGCGTAAATACCAGTTTCCGACGATTTTTCCGGTGGCGGTCAGCTCCACGCCGCGTGAGCGCTGCAAGCCGCTGAGCAGGGTGATGGTGCGGTCCAGCGGGTCGCTGGTGCGGCGGTTGTAGAGTTCCAGTTCGTACACGGCGAGGGTGGTGCTCAGGCGGTCGTCGAGCCAGTCGCTCTTGACCCCGATTTCCTTCTGCTTGGTCAGCTCAGGGCTCAGGTCGTTGACGCTGCCGGCGGCGTTCGGGGTGATGCCGATCAAGCCGCCGCCCGCTGGGGAGAACGTCTTGCTCCATGAGGCATAGAACGAGTGATGTTCCAGCGGCGTCCACACCAGGCCAAAACGCGGGCTGGTGCTGTGGCTTTTGACGGCCTGCTGGGTGTTGAGCAGCTTGCTCTTGGTGTCTACCTCGAAGCGGTCGTAACGCAGGCCGGCCAGGATTTGCCACTGGTCATTCAGGCGCAGTTGATCCTGTACATAGATGGCGCGACTGTCGACTTCGGTGTGGTTGTTGCTTTGCAGGCTCATCCGCCCGGTGTGGCTGAGGTTGCGATTGGGCTGGTTGAGATCCAGGGGCGGCACGACGCGGCCGCCTTGTGCGACGGCAGTGGCGGTATACAGCTTCGGGTCGCGGCGCTGGCTGCCCAGTTCAAGGCCGGTGAGCAAGCGGTGCTCCAGGCCGAAGGTGCTGAAGCCGCCTTCCAGCTCGACGTTGTTAAAGATGTTGAGAGTGGTCAGGTCCTGCTGCCAGCGCTGGCGCGTGACACGGTTGGTCGACGGGGTATAGGCGGTGACGTAGGTATTGTCGAAATCGCTGTCGAGCTTGAACACACCCAGGGTCTGGCGCAGTTGCCAGTTGGCGTTGAGCTCATAGGCCAGCTTGGAGCGCAGCGACTGGGTTTTGTCGTCGATGTAGTCCCGGCTGTCGCCGTAGGTGGTGCTTCGGCTCACGTCAGCCGGGCGCCCGTTCACCCCAGGAATGCCACGGTCGGGCGTGCGGTTGTAGCGACTGTATTCGTATTGCACCAGCCAGTTCAGGTCTGGCGTCAGTTGCCAGCTCAAGGACGGCGCGAAAAGCTGGCGGTTGCCGCTCACACCGTCGCGAAAGCTGTTGTTGTCCTGGTTACCCATGTTCAGGCGCAGGCTCATGTTATCGGTGGGGTCGGTGCTGAGGTCGGCGTACACGCTGCGCAAATCATTGCTGGCGCCTTGGGCCTCAATGCTCGACGTGTGTCCGGCAATAGGCAGCTTGCTCACACGGTTGACGATTCCTCCCTGACCGCCTCGTCCGTAAAGTACTGCCGCAGGCCCCTTGAGCACTTCGGTGCGCTCGATGTTATGCAGGTCGCGAATGTATTGGCTGTCGTCACGAATGCCATCAAGGTAGAAGTCATTGCTCGCGTCGAAACCGCGGATGCGCAAACTGTCGAAACGTGTGTCGGCGCCGCTGCTGACGTTCGGGATGCCGCTCAACGCCTGGCCCAGGTCATTGGTGCCATAGGCGCGCAGGCTTTCGGTCTTCACTGAATCGATGGCCTGGGGCACATAGCGCACGGGTGTGGCGGTGCGGGTGGCCGTGCTGGTCTCCTTGACCCGCGGGTCGTCTTCGTCAGCTTCGGCACTGATCGAGGTTTCAGGCAAGGTGGTGGCCGCACAGGCAAAACCGGCAGACAGCAGAACGCAAAGCCCAAGGGTGATGGGCGTCAGGCGAAGAGCAGGCATGAAGGCATGTATCCGAATTGTTTGGGAGGAAAACTGCGCGTTAATGGTAATGCTTTGCATTTGCGCGCGTTATCTATTACCAAAAGTATCGACTTCGAAATATGTTACGAGATGTGTTTCTAAGGCATTTGAAGGTGATTTTTTGTCGTTTTTAGAACAGCAATAGGCCCTTGTTTAGAATTATTTCGCCTAAATACAGACGATTCACGAAATTGACACATAGTTCAACGCGCGACTAGGATTGCGCCCAACGCCTTTGGCTAACAGCCATGACTCATCCAATAAAAAAGGCCCGCGGCCTGTTAAGTCGTCCGCGGGCCTTCTTTTTTCCGGAAGCAGTCGACACCAGAAAAGCGACACGGGGCCTGGTGTCATCGCGCGTACTCAACCAGAAACAAGGAATACAAAAAAATGTTGAAGCAACGGATGAGTCTGATCGCTCTGGGGATTTTGAGCGCATCGACAGCAATGGCCAACGACCAGGACCAATCCAAGGGTTTTGTTGAAGACAGCCACCTGAATATCGCCGCCCGTAACGCGTACATCAGCCGTGACTACAAAAACGGCAAGCAAGACAAAGCCGAATGGGGCCAAGGCTTCATCGGTAAGTTCGAGTCCGGTTTCACCCAAGGTACCGTGGGTGTGGGTGTGGACGTGATCGGCCAGTACGCTATCCGTCTGGATGGTGGTCAAGGTCGCGCTGGCGCGGGCGGCATCGACTTCTTCAAACAGGGCAATGGCACTACCAACCCTGATGGCTCGAACAACCCTGGCTCGGCACCCCATGACCTGGCCAAGGGCGGCGCTGCCGTGAAGTTCCGCGTTTCCAACACGGTGCTCAAGTACGGTGATCAGTTCCCGGCTGTGCCTGTGCTGCAGTACGACAACTCCCGTCTGTTGTCGGAAACCTACACCGGTACTTCGATTGTTTCCAAAGAGATCGCCGGTCTGCAACTGGACGCGGGTCACTTCACCAAAGAAGCGCGCAAGAGCATGGAAGGCACCGACAGCGGTCGCCTGAAAAGCATCGACTATATCGGTGGTAGCTACAAATTCATCGAAAGCCTGTCGGCCGCGCTGTATGCCTCCCACATGCAGGACGTGCTGAAGAAGCAATACGTCAACGTCAACTACGTGCTGGCCCTGCCAGAGAAGCAGTCGCTGACGTTTGACTTCAACGGCTACAAAACCAAGCTGGACCGCAGCTTCGCCCTGGAAAACCAGAAAGATGCTGACGCCCGTGACAACAAAATCTGGAGCCTGGGCGCCACGTGGGCTGTTGGCCCGCACAGCTTCACCGTCGCTCACCAGCGCAGCACCGGGGACACCGGCTACCTGTATGGCGGCTACCGCAACGCTGGCGGCATCGGCGACGGTGGCAACACCATCCTGCTGGCCAACTCCTACTGGTCTGACTTCAACGGCAAGGACGAGCGTTCGTGGCAACTAGGCTACGGCATCGATTTCGCCACCTTCGGCGTACCGGGCCTGACCTACAACGTGGCCTACGTGCGCGGTACCAACATCGACGACGGCACCAACCGTGGCGATGGCACCGAGCGCGAAATCTGGAACCAGTTCAAGTACGTGGTCCAGAGCGGCCCAGCCAAAGACCTGAGCCTGCGTGCTCGCGCCTCGTGGCTGCGCGTTTCCAACAACGCTGACCAGTACAACGTAGGCGGTAACGAAATCCGTCTGTTCGCCGACTACCCGATCAACGTTTTCTGATTTATCCGGCGTCGCGCCTGATGCCAGGCGATAAAAAACCCCGACCCGTTCGGGTTTTTTTATGTGCGCCCGGCAGTCCTTTTGCGCCTCAGCACACGCTTTATGCCCACAAATGCTGCGCAGATCCCTTTTCAGGAGCGCTGTAAAAAATTTTTAAAAAGCAATGACAAGGCGGGATTTCTGAAACAACGGATCGCAGATAAGTGGCGAAAATTTCGCCTAACCCAATCGAAGTTAACCGCGTTTAAATACCCCGATATGAGTCAATTAAATGGCGATGATTTAAAGTCGCCTACCGTCTGGCGGCATAAAAGACGATATGTTGACAGTTTCTCCCGGATCTAACATGATCGGCGGCGTTTTGATGGCTTCAAGCCACTAAACTGACATCATTGCACCAAGCGGGCTGAGGTATTTTTCAGCCTGTGCTGGGCCTTAATCGTGCCACCGTTAGCGGACTGCCTATATGAAATCTCCGCTTGAGTCGTCAGGAAGAACCTCCATGGATGTTAAGCGAGTTTTGATTACCGGTGGTGCAGGCTTTATTGGCTCGCATTTGGTCGATGCCTTGCTGGGCAAGGGTTACAGCATTCGTGTGCTGGATAACCTGTCGACCGGCAAGACGAGCAATTTGCCTATCGGGAATCCGCATCTGGATGTCGTCGTGGGTGATGTTGCAGACACCGCGGTGGTCGAGCAAGCCATGCAGGGGTGTCATGCTGTGGTTCACCTGGCAGCAGTGGCATCGGTGCAGGCGTCGGTGGATGATCCTGTCGCTACCCACCAGAGCAATTTCGTCGGCACGCTCAATGTGTGCCAAGCCATGCTGAAGGCGGGTGTCAAACGTGTGGTATTCGCTTCCAGCGCTGCAGTCTATGGCAACAACGGCGAAGGCACGGCCATTGAAGAAGACACCCCCAAGTCTCCCCTGACGCCTTACGCGTGCGACAAGCTGGCCAGTGAGTATTACCTGGACTTCTATCGTCGCGAACATGGCTTGGAGCCTGTGATTTTTCGCTTCTTCAATATCTTTGGCCCACGCCAGGACCCGTCCTCTCCGTACTCGGGTGTGATTAGTATCTTCAGCCAGCGGGCAATCGCCAAGCAGCCGATTACCGTATTCGGTGACGGTGGGCAGACGCGCGATTTTGTCTACGTGCAAGATCTGGTGAGCATTCTCGTGCAGGCCGTGGAGGCCCGCGAGGCTGCCCCTGGTGCGGTCAATGTCGGGTTCAGCCGCGCGACCAGTTTGAACGACCTGATCAGCGAGCTGGGTGGTGCGACCGGTACGGCGCTGACGGTGACGCACCAGGCGCAACGCCAAGGCGATATTCGTCATTCCCGCGCGGACAACACGCGCTTGCTGCAACGCTACGTGCTCTCGGAACCGACGTCCGTGGGCCAGGGTTTAACGCAGCTACTTCGCAGTTTGTAACCCGCCGGTCACCCTGTTCGACCTTAGCGCCGTCTCAGTTTCAATCATTTCAAGAGTGCATTATGGAAATCGTTTTTCGCAGGACGCGTGTCCGCGCAATAGCTGAGCGGCTACTGACCGCTTTTGCGTTGTTCGTTGGCGGGTCTATTGCGCAGGCCGCGACGTCGCCGCAGCCGGCCAGCGTGGCCTTCTGGTACGCCGAGCAGCCGCCCCTGGCGGAGTTGTCGCAGTTTGACTGGGCTGTGGTCGAGCCCGGCCACATGACGGCCGCCGACGTCAAAACCTTGCGTACGCTGGGCAGCGAACCCTTTGCTTATTTGTCCGTGGGCGAATTCGACGGCAATAAGGCGGCGCTCGAAAAAGCCGGCTTGAGCAAAGCGGTTTCCCCGGTGCGTAACGATGCCTGGGACAGCCAGGTCATGGACCTCACTTCGCAAGCCTGGCGTGAGCATTTATTTGCTCGCGCCAAAGCCTTGGAAGCCCAAGGTTATGGCGGTGTATTTCTCGACACCCTCGACAGTTTCCAGTTGCTGCCTCAAGCCCAGCGTGAAGCTCAGCGCGTGGGCCTGGCCAACCTGCTGCGTGAAATGCACAAGCGTCAGCCAAAATTGAAGTTGTTCTTCAATCGCGGTTTCGAAGTATTGCCTGAGCTGGATGGCGTCGCCGCCGCCGTGGCAGTCGAGTCGATTCACGCGGGCTGGGACGCCTCCGCCAAGCGTTATCGCCCGGTCTCGGAGTCCGACCGCGAATGGCTTGAAACGCATTTGAAACCGCTGCGTGCCAAAGGCGTCCCGCTGGTAGCGATTGATTACTTGCCGCCTGAGCGCCGTGAAGAAGCGCGCAAACTGGCAAAGCGTCTGCGCGAAGAAGGCTACATCCCGTATATCAGCACCCCTGACCTCAATACCCTGGGCATCAGCAGCATCGAGGTTCAACCACGCCGAATCGCGCTGATTTTCGACCCGCGCGAAGGTGCGCTGGAAGATGCTGCCGGCCATAGCGACCTCGGCGGCTTGCTGGAATACCTGGGCTATCGCGTCGATTATTTTCCGGCCGACAGCCAGCTTCCGCTGTACGGCTTCAGTGGCCTGTACGCCGGCGTTGTCACCTGGATGACCAGCGGCCCGCCGCAGGACCCGGCTGCGTTTAGGCGCTTCATCAATGCGCGCCTGGACGAACAGGTGCCCGTGGCGTTTTTCAGTGGGTTGCCGGTTGAAGACAAGCTGCTGCTCAAGCGCCTTGGCCTCAAGCGTGATGCGCCGCCCGCCACGCAGGTGCTGACCGTTACTCATCAGGACAAGGCCCTGGTGGGCGCATTTGAAGCGCCGGTGGTGCCGCGCTCGCGTGACCTTACCGCCGTTTCCTTGATGCCCAATGGCCCGACAGCTGCGTTGTCGTTGAAGGGTGCCGGCGGTGAGGTGTTCACGCCGGTGGTGGTCGGTAAATGGGGAGGCTTGGCACTTGCGCCCTATCTGCTTGAAACCAACAACGAGCGCAGCCGCTGGATCCTCGATCCCTTTGCGTTTCTCCAGGCCAGCCTGCACCTGCCAAGCCAGCCGCGCCCGGACAGCACCACCGAAAATGGCCGGCGCATTGCGACCGTGCACATCGATGGCGATGGCTTCCCTTCCCGCGCCGAAGTGCGTGGCACACCTTACGCCGGGCGCCACACGCTGGACGACTACATCAAGCCCAACCCGTTTCTGACTTCGGTGTCGATCATCGAAGCCGAGATTTCGCCCCGCGGCGCGTTCCCCTTCCTGGCCCGTGAGCTGGAGCCGATTGCACGCGAGATCTTTGCCAACCCTAAGGTTGAAGTTGCCACGCATACCTACAGCCACCCATTTTTCATGCAGCCGGAAAAAGCCAAGAAACGCGAGAACTTCAATCCGGAATACGGCATGAACATGAAGGTGCCTGGCTACGACAAAATTGATTTTCGCCGCGAAATCTTTGGCTCGCGCGACTACATCAACCAGAACCTGACCACCCCGCAGAAGCCGGTGAAATTAGTGTTCTGGCCAGGTGATGCGCTGCCATCGGCGAGCACCATCAAATTGGCGTATGACGCTGGCCTGAAAAACGTCAACGGTGCCGAAACCATCATGACCAAGGCCAATCCGTCGCTGACCGGCCTTAACCCGCTGCTGCGCCCGACCGCAGGCGGCTTGCAGTACTACGCGCCGATCATCAACGAGAACTTGTACACCAACTTGTGGAAGGGCCCGTATTACGGTTTCCGCGAGTTGATCGAGACGTTCCAGCTCACCGACAGCCCACGCCGTCTGCGTGGCCTGCACCTCTATTACCACTTCTATTCCAGCACCAAGCAGGCGTCGATCAAGGCCATGCACGAGATCTATGGCTACATGCGCGAGCAGCAGCCGATGTCGTTGTGGATGAGCGACTACCTCGACCGTCTGCACGGTTTGTATCAGGCGAGCCTGGCACGCACCGCGGATGGCGCCTGGCAGATTCGCGGGATGGACGCACTGCGTACCGTGCGCCTGGACGCGCAAATGGGCTGGCCGGACCTGTTGAAATCGCAAGGCATCGCCGGCGTGCGCGATTTGCCGCAAGGGCGCTACGTGGCCCTGAGCAGCGACAAGGCGCTGCTGGTGCTGCGCCCGGATCGAGACCCGAGACCGGCGCTGGAAGAGGCCAATTTGCCTCTGCTGGACTGGCGTTACCTGGATGAGCGCCGCGTGAGCTTTGCGTTCGCCGGCCAATTCGACCTGACCTTCTCCGTACGTTCGGCCACTGCCTGCCGCGTGGAAGTGGATGGCCAACGATTTGCGGGCAAGGCTTCGGCCGGCCTGTGGACTTTTCAATTACCTATGAAGCAGGTGAGTAATGGTCAGCTCCTCTGCAACTAAAAACAGCCGCCTGCTCAATCCTTGGGCATTGGCGGTGGTGGCGGTTGCCGTAGGTGGCCTGTTGTGGGCGACCTTCCAGCGCGAAGAAGTGTTCCAGCCCGACGGTCGCCAGCCGGATGCGGTCTCGGCCAACTATGCCGAGCTGCTGCTGACGGCTCACCCGGACGACGATCACCTGCGTCTGCAACTGGTCGATTTGTTGATTCGCCTCGGTGACTACACCAAAGCGCGCCAGCACCTGGAAGCCTGGCCCAAGCCACAGCCTGAAATCCAGGCTTACTATCGTCTTGAACTGGACGCGCTGGTCGCCACCAGCAGCAACGACTTGATCGCGCAGCAAGCGCTCGTCGAGCGCCTGGGTAGTTTCGATTACCACAAATTGCCATTGCCCCAGTTGCAAAACCTGGCGGCGCGGGCGTTGACCTTGCAGGCGCCTGAATTCGCGGCGGGTGTGTACGAAGAAATCGCCGCACGCGATCCCGCACAGCGTGCCGAAGCGCTCAAATCGGCGGCTCAGTGGTACATGGCCAGCGAAAAACCGGAGCATGCTGCCGATATTTACCTGCAGCTCAGGCGCGAAGCCCAGCTACCGGCAGAGCGTCGTGATTACGCGCAGTTGGCGTTCAACAGCTTGCTGTCGGCGGGTCGTGACGAACAGGCTGCGCAGGTGCTGTCCGACGAATTGCCCCAACTGACTAACCCCCAGACCGATGTGGCATGGCTGGAGCAGGGCGTCGACGTCGCCGTGGCAACCAAGCAGTTTGACCTGGCGCAGCGCGTGCTCAAGCAGTGGCGCGAAGTGCAGCCGGACAATCCGAAAATTGCGCTGAAAGAATTCCACGTGCGTCTGGCCATTAATGACCTGGCGGGCGCCTGGGAAACCGGTCAGCAATTGACGGTCGATTATCCGGACGACACCGAGCTGCTCAATCAAATGGCGTTGCTCGGGGAGTGGCGCGGTGATAACGCAGCGGCCTTGGGTTATTGGATTCGCTTGCTCAAGCTGAAAGAAGACCCGCAAACCCGCGAACACGCCTGGCGCCTGGCCAGCCAGCAGTTCGATTTCGACCGCTCGATCCCGCTGCTAGCCGAGATCATGCAACAGCGCGCGCTCACCGATATCGAGCTGGACGCGTTGATCTATGGCCACGAATCGCGCGGCACGCCTGCTGAGGCCGAGGCCTGGTTGCGCCCCTATCTGCGCAAATACCCAGGGCACCGCCTGGCGTGGACACGTTTGCTGCAAAACCTGGACAACACCGGGCAGTTCGCCGCAAGAAGCAAGGTTTACAACGACTACGCCAAACGCTTCACCCTGACCTCGGCCGAGCGGGTGGACTGGGTTGGCACCGAGATGAAGCTGTTTGACGAGCAAGCTGCATGGGACGTCGTGAAGGTGGATGACCCTTCGATCGAGGATCCTGAGTATTGGCACGCCCGCGCTAGCCTGGCGTGGGACCTGGAGCGTGATGAAGACCTGCGCGTTTCGTTGGAACGCCTGCTGGCCATCAACGGCAAGCTGATCAGCGGCGACGAGAGCCAGCTCATCACCCTTTATCGCACCCGAGACCCACAGCGCGCCCTGGCCCTGATGGTCGCCAGTTGGAAACGCGCCCAAGACCCGCAACGCTTGGTCGAGGCCTTGCAGCTCGCCGAGGAATTGCAGGAGTGGGACCAAGTGGTCGCGTTGCTCGAAGACGCTAAACAGTACCCGCAGGCCTACGAGCAAGCCCAGGTTCTGGCCGTGCGGGGTGCATTGGCGATTGAGCAGGGCGACAGCGCCGAAGCCGAGCGTTTGTACCTGCTGGGCCTGTCGCGTTATCCCAACGACAACCTGTTCCGCGAACGCATGATCTGGATGTATGTCGACCAGGGCAACACCGAGAAACTCAAGCCATTGCTGGCCAAATGGCGCGTCTATGCGCGTCAGGACCGTCTGCTCTGGCTGCCATTTGCCAGCGCCAGTCAGTTGTTGAATCGTGATACCGACGCCTTGGCCTGGTACCGCATGTACCTCAAGCTCACCCCGAACGACTGGCTGGTGCAGGCGGCATACGCCGATGCACTGGACACCGCCGGTTACCAGGATGCGGCGCAACGGCTGCGTTTGAAACTGCTGCGCAACCCCGAGGCTGAAGGGCTGCAACCTTCGTCCCAGCGCTACGCGATCTGGTTGCGGCTGATGTCCAGCAGCTACTCGCCACGCAAGGCGCAGCAGGAACTGTTGAAGTGGAAAGACGGTTCGCCGTCGATGAAGCAGATGTGGTTCGAGCGCTTGCTGGCACGGCTGGATGCGAGCAATCAGGAGTCGCAGAAAGACCAATGGCTGGAGTGGGCGCGTAGCCAAGGCCTCAAGGTCGACCGTTACGAGCAGATTCAGGAAGCGCTGCGCAGTCGCAACAAGGCCCAGGTTGAAACCCTGTTGGCCAGCAGCGACCTGAACCCGGCGCAACGTGCGCAGGCACTCAGCCGCCTGGGTCGCACCAACGAAGCGCTGGACGTCAGCTTGACCGCATTGGGTGACGACCAGCCGGAGTCGGTGCGCGAACAACTGCGCCGCCAAGCCGTGGAGATCCACGAAAGCACCCCGCAAGGCGCGCTACTGTCCTACCAGAAGCAAGACTTCGGTGGCCTCTCGTTTGATGCGCCGCGCTTGGAAATCGCCCACAACCTGGGTGACAACTGGTACGCCGACCTCGAGATGGAGCACGGCAACTACAAGGGCGACGACGTCATCTCATCGAGGATCGGTGACGAAAGCAACGCGGCCCTGACCTTGATTCGCTCGGTGGAAAACGGCAGCTGGAAGGTGTTCGCTGACACCAGCCAGCGCAAGGACGACGATCGCAACGGCCTGGGCCTGTCGCGCCTGTGGCAGCTGGGTTCCAGCCACCAACTCGAGACCGGCCTGGACTGGCATCGCAAGAGTGACGACAGCGGCTTGATGCGCGCCTTCGGCCAGCAGGACCGAGCCTGGGTCGGCGGGCGTCATGGCCTGACCGCACGGGACCAGTTGAGCTGGGAAGTGGCGCAGCGTTCGTTCTCTACCCGTGCCGGCGACTCGCTGGGTACCGGGCAGGCGCTGAAGGTTGAGCTTAACCATACGCTGGAATTCGCCGGGCCTAACTGGACGGTGCGCGGCGGTGCGGATTATCAGAAGAACAGCGTGAAGGACCGGGAGCTGGAATATCTGTCGAGCCGCAACGGCGGCGCCGTCAAGGTTACGCCTCAGTCGATAGATGCCGATACGGGTCTGCCTGATCCTCTTGATGTAGACCCGGTCACCGCCGACAACCTGCTGCAAAGCCGCTACGGCCAACTCTACGTCGGTACCACCTGGCGTCGCGGCATCCCTGGCGCGCTGGTGCGCACCAAGCCCCAATACACCTGGCTGGTGGACGTGACGGCAGGCTGGCAGTGGACAGACCAAACCTTCAACTACGGCATGAACACCGGCATCGGCTTTGAAGTGCTGGGTGACGACGAACTGGCCCTGACCGTCGGTTACCAATCTGCGCCACAAGGCGGGGATGGCAAATCCGGCGGAACACTGGGCATGAGCTACGGCGTGCGTTTCGGGCGCTGATTACAGAATCTCTACGGGAGAAAACCTATGCAAGTAATTCGTAACCTGAGCCTGGCGCTGACAGTCCTGTTCGTTGCCGGCTGCTCAAGCTTCACCAGTGAGACCAGCCCGAACCTGCCACGCAATGCGCAGTGGGGCATCGTGCCGATGGTCAACTATTCGCAGACCCCGCAAGCCGGTGAGCGCAGCGAGCAGATCCTGCTCAGTGTGCTCAGCAGCCATGGTCTGCAACCACGGGTTTACCCTGTCACCACCCAGGGTGAACAAGCCTTGATGGACGACAATGAGCGTCTGGCCGGTGCCCTCGATTGGGCCCGTGAGCAGAAACTCGATTACGTGGTCGCGGGCAGCGTGGAAGAGTGGCAGTACAAGAACGGCCTGGACGGCGAACCGGCGGTGGGCATCAGCCTGCGCGTGCTGGAAGCCAGCAGCGGCCGCGTGCTGTGGAGCAAAAGTGGCGCCCGCGCCGGCTGGTCCCGTGAAAGTCTGGCGGGCAATGCTCAAACAGTCATCGACAAACTTGTTGGCGCCCTTCGGTTCGAGTGAACGCAATGAATTCTCCACACATGGATTACAGCCTGGCGCCTCGCGCCAGCGGGCCGGTGTCTTGGCTGGAAACGATACTGGTGACGGGCCTGGCGATCGGCCTCGGCTTCTGGCTCACGCCTGAAGACCCGTTGCAGATGCATGCCGGTTTCCCCTGGCCGATCCTGGCACCGCTGCTGTTAGGTGTACGTTATGGCTTTGTGCGCGGCTTGTTCAGCGCGGTTCTGGTGGTGGCGGCGCTGTTTGCGCTGCGCAGCAGCGGGCACGAAGGTTATACCCAGATTGATCCGTCGTTTATCGTCGGCGTGCTGGTGTGCGGGATGCTCGTCGGTGAAGTGCGGGACCTGTGGGTGCGTCGCCTTGAGCGTCTGCAGATGGCCAACGAATACCGTCAGTACCGTCTCGACGAATTCACCCGCGCCCACCAGATTCTGCGGGTCTCCCATGACCTGCTCGAGCAGCGTGTGGCGGGCAGCGACCAGAGCCTGCGCAGTTCCTTGCTGGGCTTGCGGGAAAAGCTGCGTGGCATGCCGGTCGAAGGCGATGCCCTGATCGCGCTGGCTGAGCCCATCGTAGCGATGCTCGGCCAGTACGGCGCCTTGCGCGTGGCCGGGTTGTACCGCGTCGATGACAGCGAACAAAACATACTGCCTCAAGCCTTGGCGATGATCGGTGTGATGGGCCCGTTGGATGTGGGTGATGACCTGATCAAGCTGTGCCTTGAGCGCGGTGAACTGGTCAGCGTGCGCCAGGAATTGATTGATTCCGGCAAATCCTCGCAGTTTTCGTCGCTGCAAGCGTGCATCCCGCTGATCGACGCCGAAGGCAACCTGTTGGCCATCCTGGCGGTTCGGCAGATGCCGTTCTTTGCGTTCCAGGACCGCACCTTGAGCCTTTTGTCGCTGCTGGCCGGCCACATCGCCGACCTGCTGCGTCGCGACCCGCAAGTGCTGCAACTGCCGGACGCCGGCGCCCAGCAGTTCACGTTGCAACTCAAGCGCTCGCTGGTGGACATAGAGCAGCACACCTTGCCGGCCGGGTTGTTTGCGTTTGAGATGACACGCCCCAACGACGAGCTGACGCGCCTGATGGCGCGCAGCCAGCGCGGCCTGGACCTGCACTTGCCGGTGCGCAACAACCGCGACCACGCGCTGCTGTTGGTGTTGTTGCCGTTGACCAGCCCGCAAGGCACTGAGGGCTACCTGGCCCGTATCAGCCTGATGTTGCATGAGCATTTTGGTATCGACAGCGACTTCGAGAGCCTGGGCGTACGGGTGATGCCTTTCAACCTGGAGCCTGGCTGTGACCGCAACGGGCTGCGTAACTTCCTTTACAACGAGTGTGGCTTGAATGATCAGCAAGTGGCTGTTTAGCGGAGCCTTGGTGCTAGAGGCGGGCAGTTGGGCAAGTTTGTGGCTCGACGCGCCTCAAGTGCACCAACTGCTGGTCTTCACCTTCAGCCATGGCGTCGCCTGCCTGATGCTGTGCGCGGCCGTGTGGCTGTTGCTGCCGGCGCGCTACCGCAAGCCGTTGCCCTGGAGCCCGCTGTTCATTTTCAGCCTGGCGTTCTTTGTGCCGGTCATCGGCACCTTGGGTGTGGTGGCTGCGATCTTCCCGGCGCTGTACTTGCCGCGCAAGCGCGACAAACAAGCCTGGCAGGCCGTTGGTATTCCAAGCTTGCCGTACCGCGCGCAGGCGCAGTTGCACAAGCCGGTTTTCGCCGATGGCGGCTTACAGGATGTGCTGCGTCACGCGCCCGATCCGGACCAGCGTTTGTCGGCCTTGTTGGCCACACGGCGGATGCCCGGCAAGGAAGCGGTGCCCATTCTCAAGTTGGCGCTGGCAGACCCCAGCGACGACGTGCGCCTGCTCGCCTACTCGATGCTCGACAAGCAGGAAAGCGATATCAACCTGCATATCCAGATGGCCCTTGAGCAACTGGTGGATGTCAGTTCGCGCACCGCAGGCCCGGTCCACAGCATGCTGGCGCGCTGGTACTGGGAACTGGCCTACCTCGGCCTGGCGCAAGGCAGCGTGCTGGAGCACGTACTCAACCAGGCCAGCGAGCATGCCGAGCAGGGCTTGGCAGCGGGCGAGGGCGGTGAGCTGTTCCTGCTGGCTGGCCGTATCGCCCTGGAGCGCGGCGAGAACGAGCGCGCCGAAGTCCTGCTGCGCCTGGCGGAAGAAAACGGCATGGGCTCGGCCCAGGTCTTGCCGTTTCGCGCAGAGCTGGCGTTCGAGGCCGGTCGTTATCACGAAATTCCCGGGTTGCTCGCCAGCCTTCCCGAGAAAACCCGCCAGCGGCCACCGTTCGCTGAGTTGGTGAGGAGCTGGAATGAGTAACAAGCAAGAGGCACCGATTGCAGACATCTGCCTGCTGCTCGAAGGCACCTGGCCTTACGTGCGCGGCGGCGTTTCGAGCTGGATTCACCAGATGATCCTCGGCCTGCCGGAGTTGACCTTTTCGGTGATGTTCATCGGCGGCCAGCGCTCAGCGTATGAGAAACGCCGTTACGAAGTGCCGGCCAACGTGCTGCACATCGAAGAGATGTTTCTCGAGGACGCGACCCATCCCACGAATCTGCACGGCACACCGCGCGAAGCCAACCCGCAGCACCTGGCCGACCTGTATCGCTTTTTGCATCACCCGGACCAACCTGAACGTGAGCTGGGCGAGAAGCTGCTAGATTGCATCGCCAGCGGCGACATGACCCTCGACGACGTCCTGCGCAGCCGCGCCAGTTGGGAGACGCTCAGCGAGGGTTATCGCCTGCATTGCGCCGACCCGTCCTTTGTCAATTATTTCTGGACCCTGCGCTCGCTGCAGTCGCCTTTGCTGATGCTGGCCGAAGCCTCGCGCAAAATGCCGCGCGCGCGCGTGCTGCATTCGATTTCCACCGGTTACGCCGGGCTTTTGGGCTGCATTCTCAAGCAACGCTGGAACTGCGCCTACTTGCTCAGCGAGCACGGCATTTACACCAAAGAACGCAAGATCGACCTGGCCCAGGCCTCGTGGATCGCCGAGACCTCCGGCCAGGCGCTGAACCGCAGCCTCGACGGCGGCTCGGGTTACATCCGTACGCTGTGGGTGCGCTACTTCGAGCGGATCGGCCAATTGGCCTACAACAGCGCCGACAACATCATCGCCTTGTATGACGGTAACCGTCAGCGCCAGATCAAGGACGGCGCCGAGCCTGCACGCACGCAATTGATTGCCAACGGTATCGACCTGGCGCAGTGGAATCGTGTGCTTGAAACACGCGCGCCGGGCATTGCCCCGCGGGTGGGCCTGATCGGGCGTGTGGTGCCGATCAAGGACGTGAAAACCTTCCTGCGGGCCATGCGCGGCGTGATCAGTGCCATGCCTGAGGTTGAAGGCTGGATCGTCGGGCCGGAAGAGGAAGACCCGGAGTACGTCAGCGAATGCCGCAGCCTGATGGCCAGCTTGGGCCTGGAAGGCAAGGTGCACTTCCTCGGCTTCCAGCGCATCCAGGACATCCTGCCTCAGCTCGGCTTGATGGTGTTGACCTCAATCAGTGAGGCGCAACCCCTGGTGATCCTCGAAGCCTGGGCCGCCGGCACGCCGGTGGTCAGCAGCGACGTAGGCTCGTGCCGCGAACTGATCGAAGGCGGCAGCGCCGAAGACCGTGACCTTGGTATTGCGGGCAAGGTTGTCGCGATCGCCGACCCACAGGCCACCTCCGTCGCCATCCTGGAACTGCTGCGCAGCCCGGAACGCTGGCAAGCCGCACAGGCCAGCGGCCTGGCGCGGGTCAACCGTTATTACACCGAAGCCTTGATGTTGCAGCGCTACCGCGACCTGTACCAGGCAGCCATGGAGAACAGCTAAATGGCCGGTATTGGCTTTGAACTGCGCAAGATTCTTTCGCGCGACTCTTACACCGCCACCCTGCATGCCTACGTCTATGCCGGGCTGATCAGCTCCGGGCCGTGGGTGCTGTCGATCATCAGCGTGATGCTGGTGGGCATCATCAGCCTGGGCTTGATGTTGCCCAACTCGCTGGTCGGGCAGTTTCTGGTGACGGTGACGTACCTGATGGCCAGCTCGTTGATCCTGACGGGCGGCCTGCAACTGTTCTTTACCCGGTTTGTGTCCGACCAACTGTTCCAGCGCAACTACGAGCAAATCCTGCCCAACCTGCTGGGCATATTACTGATGGTGACCGTGGGCGCCGGCGTACTCGGCATCATCCTGCTGGCGGTGCTGTTCGATCAGCCGCTGATCTACCGCGTGCTGGTGCTCTCGAACTTCGTGGTGCTGTGCAACCTGTGGCTGGTGATCATTTTTCTGTCGGGGATGAAAAAATATAACCGCATCCTGCTGGTGATGCTGGTGGGCTACTCGCTGATGGTTGCGAGCGCCTACCTGCTGAGCTTCCTGGAGATGCCAGGCTTGCTGCTGGCACTGTTGATCGGGCACAGCACGCTGCTGTTCCTGTACCTCTACGACATCCTGCGCGAATACCGGGCTGAAAAACTCATCGCCTTCGACTTCCTCGATCGCCGCAACGTGTTCCTCAGCCTGCTGGTGACCGGGTTCTTCTACAACTTCGGCATCTGGGTGGACAAGATCATGTTCTGGTTCAACCCGGCCACCTCCAACACCGTCATCGGCCCGCTGCGCGCCTCGATCCTCTACGACATGCCGATCTTCATCGCTTACCTCGCGATCATCCCCGGCATGGCCGTGTTCCTGGTGCGCATCGAAACCGACTTTGCCGAATGGTACGACCGCCTGTTCCGGGCCATCCGCGACGGCGAAACCCTGCAGCACATCGGCTCGCTGAAGACCGAGATGACCCTGTCCATCCGCCAGGGTCTGCTCGAAATCTGCAAAGTCCAAGGCCTCACCGTGGTGCTGCTGTTCCTCTTCGCACCACGCCTGCTGGACTGGCTGGGCATCTCCAGTTACTACCTGCCACTGTTCTACATCGACCTGATCGGCGTGAGCATCCAGGTCGTCTTTATGGCGCTGCTCAACGTGTTCTTCTACCTCGACAAACGCCGCGTGGTGCTGGAACTGTGCGTCCTGTTCGCCGTCCTCAACGCCGGCCTGACACTGCTCAGCATGCACCTGGGCCCGAGCTTCTTCGGGTACGGGTTTACGCTGTCGCTGCTGGTGTGTGTACTGCTGGGGCTGGCGCGCTTGTCATCGGCGCTGGAGGACCTGGAGTACGAGACGTTTATGTTGTCGCGTTGATCGCGGTTTCTGGCGAATAAAAAAGGCACTTGTCGGTGAGCGGCAAGTGCCTTTTTTTGTTGCTGCGTTATTGCTCGGTGTTGCAGGGTGATTCCAGTACCTTCACCACATCATCGATCACCGCCTTGCTCATCTCCTGCAGATAATGCGATGCCCAGGCATAACGATCTGTGTCTCGCGTCATTGCTGCGTCTTCTGCGAGCAACTGGGCGACATGGAGCAGATCGGAAACGTGGTGCAAGGCTTCATGCAGGGAAACACCGCTGTTGACGCGGAACAGAGGTTGGTCGGAGTGAAAGGAGAAGGGGGTGACGCCGAGGGTGGTTAGTGCATTTTAGTAATACGCGTATACATTGGATAGAACGGGGGCTGACCCTTAATCCCACTCTCAGGCTCAAACTGACGCGTCTGGAACCCTTGAAAACCTAAGAGGGGGTGAAGGGGATTGAGCCCTCATCATCAGCTTGGAAAGTCATGATTCATCGTGGCGTTTCTTAAGTGCCGGTCATCGTTTGCGCGATGGTATTCGTTTCTTCGCAGGCGAATTTCCCGCAGATGCCGATCCTAATATGTCGTCAAAAATGCTTTTTTGAATGCTCTCGTTATGCACTATCACTTTGTATTTTTCAATAGTGTTGTAAGTGGTATTTTCGTAAGTCCGTAGTGCATCCCGGAATTTATCTAGCCCGAAAAATTCTATTATAGCTTTCAGAGGGATTCTGACCGTGTCCGTCCCCTCCAAAATTTTGGTATGAGATTTGGATTTCAGTTCATTAAGGTCTTGGGGAGACAGTCTGGTGAATAAATTAACTATAAGGCGAATTATCACCGAGTCGATTTCTTCTTCTATTTCATTCCTATTTTGAGGTGTAGGGCCCCATGCGACCAGTACACTTCCTTGCAGTCCAGCTGATATGCCCGGAGAAAGACTCATAAAATAATTGTAGAAGCTAATGTCGCCTGGAGCGTCCAGCGCATCGCGAAGTTTGGAATGAGGCTCGGCTACAATATTGAGGTAATAATGGTTTGCGTATCGGGCTTCATCAATGAGCCTTAGAAAGCTGAGCGTGGACTGCCATTTCCTGAATTCGTTGGTTGCTGCTGCATAAAATGATGTTGCGCGCTCATCTGGTAGTTCTTTTATAAAGGCGGCGGCATGATAGTTTAAAATACTTTTATGTAAGAATGTTGTTAGATCGAGCCCTTCTTCTATGAGAAGACAGGCGACCTTAACAATATCTTTTCGGAAATCTTCAAGTTCACACTCACAGTCTTTCGCTAGCTTCAACGCGCCGTCAAATGCTTTAGAGAACTGGCTTGGCTTTAAAGAGCGGCCCGCGCTTGTCTGGATTACCATAAAGCAGAAGGCATCAAATAGCTGCCGAAGTCGCCGTTCCGGCAGTCCGCTATAGTGCTGCCTATTGAATCCAGCTTTAAGCTTGTCGTGTTTCGTAAATACAATTCCGAATAACTAATCAAAAAACTCAGATAAGCTTAGCGGAGTTTCTTTCTCAGTCTGGTATACGACAATGACCAGTGTCAGCATTAAAGGTGTAGAGATAATGCCCTTGATATCCGTAGGGCTACCGTTTAGGGCGTCCACAACATCAGTTCTTTTTGCCGCAGAGGGTATTAATTTCTGTACAAAAGGGTCGTAGTCTTCTGGTGTTAAAGGCACTAGCCTCAGAATTCTGAATCCAACTACGTTTTGAATATGGCTCTGTGGTCTGCTGGAGATTACAATTTTTAATTCGGGGTATAAAGTTTGAAGGTGATCAATTTCAAGAATTATATCGGCGACACATTCCTCTGGTACTTCATCAAAGCCATCTAGCAGCAGAACTGTTTTTCCAGAAGAAGCGAGATAAGCGAAAGTCTCTTCTCCGCCCGTAATGCCTACAGTTTTTAGAAAACTTAAAATGCTATCCAGTAAGTTGCGTCTTGTGGATATATTCCGAAGTTCAAGGAGGAAAGGGATTTTTATTACTTGAGTGTTCTCCAGCAATGAGCAGGCTAAATATCTCATAAAAATGGATTTGCCTTGGCCAACTATTCCCTCTATGACTAAGTTTCCGTCTGGGAGCTCTGCTGCTGATGCGACGATCTGTTCTTCATCATCGATCGATATCTTTGATGGGTAATAGAACTTTTTAAGGGAGACTTCATCCTCTGCCGACCAAATGGTTTTCACTTTGTCTATTTTTATAAGCGTAGTGGCAAGCTTTTTGACGCCCGCGGCAGTCGACAGCTTGTGTATTGCTTTCTCAGCCTGACCTTTAGCCCCCGCGTACAGATCTTTGAAGGCAGGTGCCAGCAGCCGAGACAGTGTTGCAATCGTCATTACCGTCGCAGACATACAATTTCCTTATAGAGTCAAACGAATGAGGGCGTCATACGGACCGAGCTTGTTACGTGGCTTGTTACGTATTTCAGATAAACGAAAGGCCCGCCTATCGGCGAGCCTTTGTTTTGTATGGTGCCGGCACCAGGAGTCGAACCCGGGACCTACTGATTACAAGTCAGTTAAATTGTACATAAATATCAATAGGTTAGATTGGTAGTTGTTACGTGCCCGCTCGACTGAATGCGGCTGATGTCGTGGCACTCAAGGAGCTTGTTACGTGGTTTCGTCAAGCTCTTTGAGTTACCGAGTGCAGGCTTACGGCCTTACCGCGATCATAGTCTGCCTATCACTTGCCACGCTTAGCAAATATTAGTCTCAGAAGGGCAGGGAGGAGAGCTTTGAAAATTTAGGATGAGTGGGCGTCATCTTTTTCAAGCTACCATCACTGTTTCTTACAGTTACGCCTGATGAGTCAAAATCAACAAGCGCTCCAAAATCTTGCCCTTCGAGCCAAACGGTATCTCCCGCACTCATCGGTTCTCCATTTATTAGGAAGGCATTCTCTTCTAATTCGAATCCATTTGTATTCGATAATGAGTTGATGTAGTGCGTAAGTCCACGCTTGGGTGTATTGCGATTCGGTTTAGCTTCCATCTCTGTCAGTCTTGAAGAAATGTTCTTCAGGGATTGTAGGATTACACTGGTTTCATTTGATAACTCGACTCGCGCAGGCAGTGCAGCTGGGCTCACGCCTAATAGCTGAATCATGGAGTTAAAATCATTTGGCTTTTCAGTAGTTTCCACTATCGCGTTTCGAATGTTCTCCTGCTCTTTGTGAACTTCGTCTATTCTGAGTGAGTGCCTATAATCTGCGCACCTCAGGCCCTGGATGTCAAAAATCCGAGGGGTAATTTGGTCCTTTATTAATACGGTAGGTAAGTTAAAAGCTTGGCGGACCCCTAGTTCATATAGTACGTTTGGGTTTCTCCCGCTCAGATCACATATAACGAGATCGCTCTCAACAATTTTCCGCAGAATGTCGATAATGATATAATTGCTTGCGGCGACGAGGTCGGCGCGATGAGCTACATATCCTGCTTTTGAACATGCTGGTTTGATTAAGTGCTCATAAACCCGTGTGAAATGACCTGGTTCATAACCGTCCATATCCGCTATGGGCATAATTACAAAACACGTTTTTTGCGCTTCTTGGTCTTTCCCACTAGTTTGCACGGTTTTTTTATCTGCAGGAGACTGTGTCTTATCTTTTTGAGTCATTTGAGTCCATTCTCAGGATTTGAAAAAATCGAAATTTTTCGCGCCGCTTGTATTTTCGGACAGCTGTATAGCGTCCGCAACGCCTTCGTGTCTAGCTCCTGACGACCATCACATCGTGGAAGGGTCAACAGTTGGAATGCTGTAGTCATATACGTCCATCATTTTTTGGTCACGATGCCCGCTAGCTTCTTGCTTGTCAGCTCGGGTTCCGCTTGTATCCGTAATGCCGCGACGTTTTAGGTCATGTAGTGCGAACCGCTGTTCTGGCGTAATGATTTCATCTGCTAGCGCCAGTGTGATGAAGCGTTGCCAAGCTGTATCGAGACTGGACTTGCGAAGCGGGCCGCCGTGGCTGGCCACTATGATGTTCCTGCGTGATATCTGGATGGGGATCGCCGTTTTGCGTTTGGCCCATACCTTGGACCGATAGGCCTTTGCGTTCTCCCAGGCTTTGCGCAACCGTGGCGTCCAGCGAACGATATTGTCACGGCTGCCTTTGCGGCGGTTGGTCAGTATTCCAGTCGCCAGTTCGTTTTCATCGGTCAGGGTCACAACCTCGATTCCGCGCAACCTGCAGAGATAGGCCAGCTCCATGACGTACCCCAGGTACTCAGGGCAGCCGCCTTTCTCGTTGCGCTGCAGTAGCCCCCTAGCAATTGCCCGATCAATGAGAGCGTCCATGACATGGTGATTCGGTAGACGGCGTTGCTTGCGCTCTACAGGCGCTTCAATGCCCAGCGCTGGATTCACTTTCAGGAAGCCGGAAAAACGGGGTCAGACCACAATTTTCGTTATTTAATTGAAAACGTGGTCTGACCCCCTATTCCCGAGGGACCATCAAGACGCCGATGCATGGCGAAGAAAGCCATGCTGCGCGGGAGCAATTGCACCCGGTTGGGCACAGGGGGGAGGTGAATGACATCGCCCAGGCGATTATTTATCTGGAGAATGCGGGGTTCGTGACGGGGGAGATTCTTCATGTCGACGGCGGGCAGAGTGCTGGGCATTGATCTACACGTCCCGGCTTGATTGGGCCGGGCGTTATTTTGTCTTGGTGAGGTTGTGCGCAGGCTGGGAAGGGGGTTCACCTGCCATTTGGCACTTTAAGAACTTGAGCTCTTCTTGGAAATAGCCAGAAGGCGACAAGGTCGGAGAAGCTATCAACCAGGTGAGGGGGCGGTTGAGCAAAAATGAAGTGTGGACACTTTTTGGGCATTCCGGCCAAAACTAAGCCCGAAATTTTTCGCGGTTTCTAAACCCCAGAAACCACAAAGCCCCGCATTGCGGGGCTTCGAGATATGGTGCCGGCACCAGGAGTCGAACCCGGGACCTACTGATTACAAGTCAGTTGCTCTACCAACTGAGCTATACCGGCGTGTTAGGGCGACGATTATAGCGATTGCCAAGCTTCTGTAAACCCCTGAATTCTGACTATTTTTGCAGAAGCCAAGGTTTTCTCGCAGCGAACCCTTTTTCCTCGCAACGAGTTAGGATTCATCCCTTGTCATCCAGCGGTCTACCCGGCCTTGATCAAGGCAATCTCCGCACTCATTTCGACCCAAGGAAGCCTTTACATGAAACGGACTCTTTCACTGTCCCTGATCCTTCTCGTCACAGCCCTCAGCGCGTGTTCCACCCATAAGCCTGGCAACGATCCGGCGTTGGTCGGTACCTGGAAGGGCTTGCGCACGGAGACCAGCAAGTGCCAGTTCCTGTCGTGGACCAATAACCTCAAGCCGGACGGCCGTTTCACTATTACCTTCTTCCGTGATGCGCAGCAGACTCAGGTGATTCAGACCGAGCAGGGCACGTGGGCCGCGGCCAACGGCAAGAATGAATTGCGCACGGATGGTGTGCCTTCGCCGGATATCTACACGTATAAACTGGTCGACCCGGATACCGTGCATTACGTCAGTGTGGCGGCGGATCCTTCCAGTGATTGCCAGGGTGATTACGCGTTCACCGAGTACCGCATTCGCCGTTAAGTCGATTGGTGGGCCAGAACCGGGGACTCGGGTGCCCGGTTCGCTCATAGGTTCAGAGACGTTGGATCGGATGCTGGCGGGGTCATTAATTTGACTACTTGCCGTCGGTCTAAAAATTTAGCGTTAACTTCATCAAAATAATGACACTTTGTTTTCGCTGTCAGAGAATGCGGCAACAGAGCGCGCCCTATATAAAAAGACCTGCGGTAAGCCTTCTTCTTGCCGGCCCTTCACGTCTTTAGGCTGCGTCGTGTGGGAGTTTGGTCGTGAGCCTTACTGACAAGATTTTTGTGTTGCTCGGCAAACATGTCACGCGAGATGTGCGCGGGCTGAACGCGCGGTTGCATTTCTTCGGCAGTGTTCCGGTCGACGATGGCGCCCCCTTTCCTTCTTCAGGCCCGAGGGCCAATGAACCACTTCAACAGGAAGAGGTTGCCGTGGCACGGCCCACTGTCGTCGCGTTGGTATCGGCCAATGGAGGCGTGGGCCGCAGCACGCTGGTCACGGCCTTGAGCAGCGGCATGCAGCGGTTGGGTGAGTCGGTGGTGGCTTTGGATCTGGACCCGCAGAACGCGTTGCGTCATCACTTCGGCGTCAGCGCGAGCTTGCCTGGCATCGGTCGCGCCAGCTTGTTGAATACGCCCTGGGTTCAGATCCTGCAACCGGGCTTCGCCGGGTGCCGGGTCATCCCCTTTGGCGATATCGATACCCAGCAGCAGGAAAACCTTCAGGGTTGGCTCAAGCGCGAACCGGGTTGGCTGGCGCAGCAGTTGTCGGGGTTGCGCCTGAGCGAGCGGCAAACGGTGATCATCGATACCCCCGCCGGTAATAATGTCTACTTTGATCAAGCCTTGAGCGTGGCCGATGTGGTGTTGGTGATTGCCAAAGCTGACGCCGCGTCCTTGGCCACCCTGGACCAACTCGATAGGCTGCTGGCCCCGCATCTTGCGCGCGAGGGCCCACCGCAGGTTCGCTATGTGCTTAACCAACTGGATGAGGACGATGCCTTCACCCTGGACATGCTTGAGGCGTTCAAGCAGCGCCTGGGTGCAAAGCCGCCGCTGGAGGTGCACCGCGACAGGGCAATCAGTGAAGCGCTGGCGTTTGGCGTCGACCCCTTGGACAGCCAGGCATTGACCTTGGCCGGAGACGATATCGACGCGCTTTGCCGGTTATTGATTGCGCGCAAAAAATCGCTATAAGTCGCGGTTTATGCGCTTAACGCCAGATGCTTATGCACAATCGGTTGGTTGAGGATGTCACGTAACAGCCATTTTTTGGAGCGGTTCTCATCCCGCCGCAACTGCCTGTTTTGCGGATGTTTTATTGGGTGAACAAAAAATGATCAGCTTGTTTTTCGACCTGTAGCGCAGAGGGCTACAGGCTCTGTAAAGAATCTATCAACAGAGTTATCCACAGGCTGTGGTGCGACAATTCTGCCCCTTAATCGCGCTCGGCAAGCACCATCAAGTTGCGCGGCGTCAATGCGGTTTCGCAGAAGCTGCCTACTTCGATCTTGTAGCCGGCTTCGCTTAGAAACAATGCCCGATCCAGTACCAGCCATAACTCCAGCGGGCGCCGAAATAGGCCACGCACCAATTCCAGGTTTCTGACCTCGGCCAAGCGGCTCCAGCCGTACGCCTCTAATGCCGCCCACTGCTGTTCACCTGTGGATAACCCCTTAAGACGTGCCAGTTCCCGGCAGTAGTCGGCGAAAGGCTTGTCCAGCCAGCGCGTGGGCAGCGAAGGCGCGGGCAGGTATTCGTCGCAGCCACGCAGCTCGCGTTGCAGTTGATCGAAACCCAGGCGCCGCGCCATGGACGTGTCGCGCTGCAAGCGCACCCGCTTGCCGGCGGTAACGGTTTCGCTCAGGGGCAGGCCAAGGTCATCGATCGACAGGTGCAAGGTTGAGGCGCGGCCTGCGGTGGACAGTGCCTGGTAGGTGTCGGCGGTGATGCGGTTATAGCAGCAGGGCGCCAGCGCGAGCTGTTGGCAACCGACCGCGCTGGCCAGTTTTAGCAGGCGCACGTGCAGGTCGCCACAGGCGTGCAGGGCGACGGGCGTGTGTTCACGGCTGAGCGCCACATCGGCCATCACGTCTTGCAGGCGATGGATAGCGGGCAGGCCATGGTGATCGCTCAACGCCTGGCCTGCCGCGATCAGCGCCGGGTCGTACTCCAGGCACGTCAGCTGTTGGCCTGTGTGCAGCAGGCGGCGGCCGAGGTGGCCCTTGCCGGCGCACCAATCCAGCCAATGCCGGGGTGTTTGCGCAAATTGCAGCGCGGCGCCGAACGCTTCGATTTGCTGCCATTTGCGCCCGGGTACGTCGACATTCAGGCGCTGCGCAGCGGGTTGCAGGAGCCGCGTCGGTAACTTATCCACAGCACTGAGACGCAAGGCTTCGCAGGCCAGCGTGGGAAACGGTGCGGGCGCCGGCAGTGTGTGGGGGTGGTTATGGCTGGTTTCTGCGTCGGACAACGAGCGTTGACGCAGCCACCGGGCCAGTTCCGGATGCTCGGTTTCCCAAGGCAATTGCCGATGAATAAAGGGCCGTGGTCGCCACAGCCCTTGGTGCTTGATCAGAAACGCATCCAGCGCCTCAAAGCGTGCTTCAACGTCCCTGGCATTCATCGACGCGCAGCCAGCGTTCCAGCAGTTTGAAGCCGCGCACCAGCAGGAAGGAGATCAGCAGGTAGAACACACCGGCGGTGAAGAACATCTCCACGGTGAGGTAGTTGCGCGCGATGATCGTCCTCGCCATGCCGGTCAGCTCCAGCAGGGTCACGGTGCTCGCCAGCGAGCTGGCCTTGAGCATCAGGATGACTTCGTTGCTGTAGGCCGGCAGCCCGATGCGCGCGGCCCGGGGCAGGATGATGTAGAACAGCGTCTTGGGCTTGGACATGCCCAACGCACGGGCTGCTTCGATTTCCCCAGGCGGAATGGCCTGGATGGCGCCCCGCAGAATCTCGGCGATATACGCTGCGGTGTGCAGCGTCATGGTGGCGGTGGCACACCAGAACGGGTCGCGCAGGTACGTCCACATAAAGCTTGAACGGATGGCGTCGAATTGGGCCAGACCGTAGTAGACCAGGAACAACTGCACCAGCAGCGGCGTGCCGCGAAAGAAAAAGATGTAGGCATAGGGCAGGGCACGCACAGACAGGTGCCTGGACGAGCGCGCGATACCCAGCGGGATGGCCAGGATCAGGCCGAGGATCACAGCGATGCTCACCAGTTCCAGGGTCAGGATGGCGCCCTGGATAAACTTCGGCAGCCACTTGATGATGACTTCCCATTCCATTACGTCGTCCTCACGAAGCCGCGGGCGGCGCGTTTTTCCAGGAAGTGCATAGCCACCATCGACAGAGACGTCAGGGCCAGATAGATGAAAGCGGCGACCATATAGAAGGTGAAAGGCTGTTTAGTGACGGTTACGGCGATTTGCGCATGGCGCATGATTTCTTCGAGGCCGATGACCGTAACCAGCGCGGTATCTTTCATCAGGATCAGGAACAGATTGCCCAGCCCCGGCAGGGCGATGCGCCACATCTGCGGCATGATCAACCGGGTAAAGACACGAAACTTCGACAGGCCCAGCGCCACACCCGCTTCGCGGTGGCCTTTGGGAATGGAGATGATCGCCCCACGCAGCACTTCCGTGGCGTAGGCGCCGAAACACATGCCCAGCGCGATCACGCCAGCGGCAAAGGCGCTGAGGGACAGGTCGGGAATGTCGAGCAACTCACCCAGTGAGCGCATGGCGTTGATCGTGCCGAAGTAAATCAGCAGCACCCACAGCAGTTCCGGCACACCGCGAACGATTGTCGAGTAAGCACCGCCAAGCCATTGCAACGGCTTGTACGGCGAAGTCTTGGCCAAGGCGCCGGCAAGGCCGAGCACCAGCCCCAGGCACAGGGCCGTGAGCGCGAGTTTGACGGTCATCAGCGCGCCAGCGGCAAGCGCCGGGCCGAATCCGTAGAGATCGAAATTCATGGTGTTTTCATATCGCGGCAGGCATTGCAAAAAGCCGACGCGCTCACGTGAGCGCGTCGGGCATACCGTTCAGATCATTCGATGCTGAAAGGGAAGTACTTGTCGTTGATCTTCTTGTAGGTGCCGTCTGCCTTGATCTCCGCCAGGGCTTTGTTCAGGCGCTCGCGCAGTGGGTCGCCTTTACGTACGGCGATACCGATCTTGTCGCTTTCTACCACTGGGTCGCCTTTGAACTCGTAGGCGGAACCGTCTTTGCTCTTGAGCCATTCGTATTGCACGTACTTGTCGGCCAGGATGCCGTCCAGGCGGCCGGACGTCAGGTCGAGGTAGGCGTTTTCCTGGGTGTCGTAGAGCTTGGTTTCGGTATCAGGCAGCTTGTCTTCCAGGTACATACCGGCCAACGTCGCGCGTTGTGCACCGATGACTTTTCCTTTCAGGTAAGCGGCGTCGGTCTTGAAGTCGGCGGTGGCTTTAGGGGCGATGAACTGCAGTTTGTTGGAGTAGTACGGGTCGGTGAAGTCGACGGCCTGCTTGCGTTCATCGGTGATGGACAGCGAGGAGACCAGGAAGTCGAACTTCTTGGCGTTCAGGGCCGGGATGATGCCGTCCCAGTCGGACACATACACTTCGCACTTCTCGACTTTCATCTTGGCGCACAGGGCGTCACCGATGTCTTTGTCGAAGCCGACGACGTTGCCGCTGGCGTCTTTGTTGTTGAACGGCGGATAGGCCGCTTCGATCCCCATTTTCAAGGTTTCTGCCATGGCCGTGGCGCTGAACGCCATCGAGACGGCCGCGGCCAGGAGGAATTTTTTATAGTTCTGCATGCATGTTGCTCCGTTAGCGGTTGCTGGACATGAATTGTTTGCAGCGCGCCGAAAGCGGGTTTTCAAACACCTGCTGTGGCGATCCTTGCTCTTCGACCAGGCCCTGGTGGAGGAACACCACTTCACTGGACACTTGGCGGGCGAAGCCCATTTCATGAGTGACCAGCAGCATGGTGCGACCTTCTTCGGCCAGCGCGCGGATCACATTAAGTACTTCTTGAACCATTTCCGGGTCAAGCGCCGAAGTGGGCTCGTCGAACAGGATGACCTTGGGCTGCATCGCCAGGGTGCGCGCGATGGCCGCTCGCTGTTGCTGGCCGCCGGACAATTGCGCGGGGTAGGCGTGGCGCTTGTCGGCAATCCCGACCTTTGCCAGCAGGGCTTCAGCCACTTCAATGGCTTCGGCTTTACTTTGGCCGAGCACACGGCGAGGGGCCTCGATGATGTTGTCGAGGATGCTCATGTGCGGCCACAGGTTAAAGTTTTGAAACACAAAACCGATTTCGCTGCGCAGGCGGTTGATCTGCTTGCCGTCGGCGGCCATCAGCTCGCCGTTTTTCGCGGCCTTGAGCTTGAGCTCTTCGCCGGCCACCAGGATCTGGCCCTGGTTCGGGTTTTCCAGCAGGTTGATGCAGCGCAGGAAGGTGGACTTGCCGGAACCGGAGGAACCCAGGATCGAGATCACATCGCCGTCGCGAGCGGTCAGCGAAATACCTTTAAGTACCTCCAGCTCACCATAGCGTTTATGCAAGTTGCGGATTTCAAGCGCGGGCGTGGCCTCGGCCATGTGCGGTCCTCGTTGTGTTCGTTGCGATCTTCGCTGTTGGTCCGCCTTCCTGGCGAGGCGCCAAGCTAGCATAGCGTCTTGATGGCAGCCAACAGCGCCGCCGGCGGTAAACAGGTGGTGTGCGGCAGGGTGTCGCATCGGCACAGCAGCGTGTCGCGCCATCAACAACCGAACAACCGTTTGAACCCGAAAAGCCGCAGGCTTCGCGTAAAAAAGGGCGCGATGGTGCCAGCTTTGGCCGGGGGTTGGAAGGGTTAACCGGGCAAACGGTGCGTATCAGCCCTTTTGTGGGGCGTCACGTACTTTTTGTGTGTGTTTATGGTGCGTTTATTCGTATTGAAAGTGAGTCGCACGGTAACGCTATAGCGGAATGCCATTGTTCTCAATGACTTGCGAGGACTGCTCAAGCCTCCTACAACCCGCGTCAATCGCGACGCTGTAACATTTTGGCGCAAATCTTGCGTAAAAAATAAAGAACGCCCTGTTGGTTTCTTTTCACGATAAAGATCACAGGCCGGGCGGACCGTTTTCGCAATTCCTCGTAAAGGTGTGTCAATGAGTAGTACGCAAAGCTCCAATGACCTCGAACAGGGGCTCAAACCGCGTCACGTCACCATGCTGTCGATTGCCGGCGTTATCGGTGCCGGTTTGTTTGTTGGCTCCGGCCACGCGATTGCTGCCGCCGGCCCGGCCGTACTGTTGGCTTACGCCGCTGCGGGTACGCTGGTGGTGTTGGTGATGCGCATGCTGGCCGAAATGGCCGTCGCCTCGCCAGACACGGGTTCGTTCTCCACCTATGCCGACCGGGCGATCGGCCACTGGGCCGGTTTTACCATCGGCTGGCTCTACTGGTGGTTCTGGGTGCTGGTGATTCCGCTGGAGGCCAACGCCGCCGCGACCATCCTGCATGCCTGGTTCCCGGATGTGGCCATCTGGGCCTTTACGCTGATCATCACCTTGCTGCTGACCGTGACCAACCTGTTCAGCGTGAAGAACTACGGCGAGTTCGAGTTCTGGTTTGCGCTGATCAAGGTCGTGGCGATTGTGGGCTTCGTGATCCTCGGCCTGGCGGCGATTTTCGGCTTCCTGCCGACCAGCCAGGTCAGCGGCGTTTCGCACTTGTTCGACACCCAAGGCTTCATGCCGAACGGCATGGGCGCGGTAATGGCGGCGATCCTGACCACCATGTTCTCCTTCATGGGCACCGAGATCGTCACCATCGCGGCGGCTGAATCGAAGAACCCAGGCCAGCAAATCACCAAGGCCACCAACTCGGTGATCTGGCGGATTGGTTTGTTCTACCTGCTGTCGATCTTCATCGTGGTGTCCCTGGTGCCTTGGAACGATCCGACCCTGGCAGCGGTGGGTTCGTATCAGACCGTACTGGAGCGTATGGGCATCCCGAATGCCAAGCTGATTGTCGACCTGGTGGTACTGGTAGCTGTGACCAGCTGCCTGAACTCGGCGCTTTACACCGCCTCACGCATGCTGTTCTCCCTGGGCCGTCGGGGTGATGCACCGGCCGTGGCCAAGCGCACTAACAAGAGTGGCACGCCTTACTGGGCTGTGCTGCTGTCTACTGGCGCAGCGTTCCTGGCAGTGTTCGCCAACTACGTGGCCCCGGCGGCAGTGTTCGAATTCCTGCTCGCCAGCTCGGGCGCTATTGCATTGCTGGTCTATCTGGTGATCGCGGTGTCGCAACTGCGCATGCGCCAGAAACGCGCGGCGGCGGGCGAGAAGATCGTCTTCAAGATGTGGCTGTTCCCGGGCCTGACCTACGCGGTGATGGTGTTCATCGTGGGCACGCTGACCATCATGCTGTTCCAGGAAGCGCATCGGGTCGAGATTATCGCGACTGGGGTGCTGAGCTTGCTGGTCGTGGCGGCAGGGCTGTTTGTATCCAGCCGGCGCAAGGCGCAGAGCGCGGGTGCTGCCGTACTGAACTGACGGAATGCGGTAAATAATGTGGGAGCGGCGGTGCGAATCGTCGCACCGCCGCTCCCACATTTAGTTGTGCGTCATTCTTGCGAGCTGACCAGCGCCTGGGACGCCGCCACGTAATCCGCCTGGAACTCCGGCGACTCGATCCACGCCAGTGCCGCTGCCTCATCATCAGTGTCCGTGGTCCACTGCCGATACTCGATCAGCGCCGCCAGGATAAAGTCGGTGGCTTCTTCTTCGCCTTCCTGCTCAAGCACCAGCGCCAGCAACGGGTGGGCCAGGAACACGGCGCAGAGGGCTTGCTGGCTGGTTTCGCCTGCCGTGCGCATTTCTACGAACAGCTCGGTCAAATCCACTGACTCAAGGTCAATGCGGCTGTCATCACCGGCGAACGCATCCGGCTTGGCCGCGACGGCGCGCTGGGTACGGTTTTGCTTGGCCTTGGCCTTTGCCCGTTGGGCACGTTTTTGCTGCTTGTCTGGCGAGGCCATGGGCTTAGCGTCCTAGGGGTCTGGATCTGGGGGGAGTATTGAAGCGCAGGTTGGGGGAAATCCCAAGGGTATCCGCAGCTAATTGGCCGTTTTGCAGCCATACCAATGCAATCGGCCACAGCCTCTGCTGATGCTCGCTGCGAAAAAATGCGAAATGTCCGACTGCTTTTTCGCTAATATCAGCAGGCGCGATCCGCAGATGAGTGCGTTCACTGCCGTCGAAGTAACCCAGTAGTCGCTCGCTGCAGCATCGCCTCGAAATCCAGCACGCCCCAACCCCGACCACGAGGCTTTGAAGCCACGCAATGAGCCGCTGCGGGAGTCGCCGATGCCACGGTAGCGGTAGGTGATGACGAGGGGGCGTTCGAGGTCGGTGCGCAGGTGGCGCCAGGTGAAGCCGCCCTAGACGTAGCCGTCGATGGCAGGCTCCTTGAAAGGAATACGGTGATCGTGCATACGTGAGGCCGCAGGTATTTCGAGCAGACGTCGGTCAAATTCATCGTTTCACGGCCTCTGTCAGTTTCTTATTTTTTTAGTAACAGTTGTTCAGTTTGCCATTACTTGTGTTCCCTATGGCAGGCTCACTAAGCTCCGACATCCCTTGATAAAGCCATACATCCGAGAGGAACGACAGCACATCATGGACCGATTAGACTGGCAGGCATCCTTTAAGGAGGTCTCTATGAGCATTCCACTTTCTCCCATCGTTTCAGCGTTTGAAACTGAAGAGCAGGCCGCCAGCTATGACCGTTGGTTTCGTGCCAAGGTGCAGGCTTCAATTGATGATCCCCGTCCAAACATTCCGCATGATCAGGTTATGGCAGAGATGCGCGCTCTGATTGAATCGAAGCGAAAAGCGCAAGATGAGGGTTGAGTGGCGGCCGGAAGCACGCGCCGAGCTGAGAGCAATTTTAGAATACATTCTTGAGCGCAATGCTGCGGCAGCCAGTGATTTGAACGAGTCCATCGAGCTAGCGACAACGGCTCTTCCAGATCATCCGTATCTCTAGCGCATGGGTCGAATCCCTGGTACTCGATAAGTTGTCGTGCACCCGAACTATCTGGTGGTGTATCGAATAGAGGATTGGATCGAGATACTGACAGTGCTACATGCACGTCAGGAGTACCCCTGATAACCAAACTGGTTGTATCGCTCGACCTTAAGTCGGTAGATGCATAACCTTGCGCTCTTGCGATCCGATAGAGCCGCCTCATGACCCGCGACACCCTCGAACACAACCAGATCCCGGTTTACTTCGTAGCCGTTCTTCTGGCGGCCGCTTGTGGCCTGTTCGTACCCTCATTTGCCCACGGCCTCGGCGCGCTGGTCACGCCCACCATTGCGGTGCTGATGTACGCAATGTTCCTCCAAATTCCTTTTTTTGATCTGCGCCAGAGCTTGAGTAACAAGCGTTTCCTGTCGGCACTACTGCTCGCCAACTTCATCCTGGTGCCCCTGCTGGTGTGGGCATTGACCCAGAGCCTGGTTGGGCGTCCGGCATTGCTGGTCGGGGCGTTGCTGGTGTTGCTGACCCCGTGCATCGACTACGTGGTGGTGTTTACCCATATCGGCAAGGGCGATTCGCGGTTGATGCTGGCGGCTACACCGGTGCTGTTGCTGCTGCAATTGGCGCTTTTACCGATCTATCTGAGTGTGATGCTCGGCGCCCAATCCGAGGTAGCGGTGGAGGCAGGGCCGTTTATCGAGGCGTTCCTCTTGTTGATCGTGGTGCCGATGATTCTGGCGGTGGTGACGACTTCCCTGGCACGGCGATCGTCGGTCGTCAGTGTTTGGAACAGTGGCTGGGCGTGGTTGCCGGTGCCGGCGATGGCGGTGGTGTTGTTTGTGGTGATCGGCTCGCAAATCACATCGGTGGTACGGGATATCAACCTGTTGCTGCCGGTGATCCCGGTGTATGTCGGTTTTCTGGTGCTGGCGCCGCTGATGGGCGTGTTGGCCTCTCGGTTGTTTGCACTCCCGGCGACGGCGGCCAGGGCGGTGACATTCAGCGCGTCGACGCGCAACTCGCTGGTGGTATTGCCTCTGGCGCTGGCCTTGCCCGAGGATGTGCGTGGGGTGGCGGCGACGGTGGTGATCCTGCAAACCCTGATCGAACTGGTGGGCGAGTTGATTTACGTTCGGTTGATCCCTAAGTGGGTGTGGCCCGCAGGTCGGTAATCGCGGGAATGTTCAGGTCTGTTCAGGCGTTATTCAGCAGGGCAGTCGGCACCATACGTCGGCGCCCCTTACCTGACAGGTCAACCGATGGATCACCGCAACCGTTTTCGCCTGGAATCCCTGGGCATTTTCCTGTTTGCCCTGTTGCTGTTCACCCTGGGTATCTGGGATCAGCAACCCCAAGGGTTTGACGGGCGCTGGGCGCTGTTCCTACAAGAAATGTTTCGCCATGGCGCGAGCCTTTTCCCGACTACCTATGGCCAGCCCTACGCGGATTACCCCGGCACCGCGACCTTTTTCAGCGTTGTGTTCGCGCGACTGTTTGGTGCGCCCAACCATCTGGCGAATGTGCTGCCCACCGCCTTGGCGTCCGCTGGGGTGGTTGCCTTGATCTATCGCTTGCTCGTCCCGGCGAATCGCCAGTGGGCGCTGCTCGCCGTGCTGCTGACGTTGCTCACCACCCAACTGCTCGAAAAATCCCGCTCAGTCTGCCTGGACCAGATGGTAGCGTTGCTCTGTATAGGCAGTTTTTACCTGCTGCACAGTGGTGGGCGCTGGAGGCGGCTGGCGGTGTTTGCGTTGTTCATCCTGGGGTTTGCCATACGCGGGCCGCTGGGGTTGATCGAAGTCTGTGGTGTGGTGTGCGTGTATTGGGCGCTGGGCAAGCCTGGCGAGCGCGTGAAGCAGGTGCTCATTCATGGCCTCGTCGGCCTGGTGTTGTTGGCAGCCTGTTGGTGGCTGCTGGTGAAACTGGCGCGCCTCAGCGGTGGTGACGCATTTGCCGATGAAGTGTTCAAGATGCAGGTGGGCGGACGCCTCGATGAAGCCGGTGAGCCGTTCTATTTTTACTTCCAACTGAGCTTGTATCGCTACTTCCCGGTGGTGCCGTTGGCGCTGGCCACCATGATTGCGCTGCGTCATCGCTGGGCCGAGCGGTTTGAGGGCGATATGCAATTGGTGGTGCGGCTCGGTGCCTGCGGCTTGATGATCTTGCTCGGGCTGTCGGTGCCGCACTTCAAGCGCGCTTACTACATCCTGCCCATGGTGCCGATGTTTGCGGCTGTCGCGGCCTATGGGCTGCTCCATGCGCAAGGTTGGCTCGCTGGCGTGCGCCGCTGCTACGAAGGGCTTGTCGTGGCGCTACCGGCGTTGTGCGTCGTTGCAGTGTTTGTCTGTCGGCATGGGTGGCAGAAGCATGGTTACTGGCCAGATGTTTCGTTGCCGCTGCTGATCGGTGTGCTGATGGTGTTCCAAGTGGCGGCGTTGATTGCCTGGCGGCGGGTGGGGCGGTTGGTTTGGCTCAGCCTGATTGCATTGTCGGCGCAATGGTTGTTGTTGGTGATGGTGGTAGAGCCGGCCAAGGACCTGCAGTTTGACACCCGGCAGTTTGTCGGCCAGGTGGAAGCGCTGCGCGTCACGCAGCCGGGGCCGTTGGTGTTTATCAACCTCGGCCGGGATACCTGGGCAGTGCGCTACATGATGAACCTGGATCACGATGAGCGGCCGGTGTTTGTGGGGGCTCTTGAGCTTGACCGATTAGGTGCGTTGCCACGGCCGGCGTGGGTGATTGTGGCGCGCAAGGAAGTGGCGTTGCTGAAAGGGACATCCCTGGCGGACGTCGCTCCAAGCTTTGAAGGGCGGTTGAACGATAATCCGCTGATGGTGTTTTTGCTGAAGTGAGCGAAGCGCGAGATCAAAATCGCCACTGGGTTAAGTCAAATCCCAGGCAACAAAAAACCCGCACTAGGCGGGTTTCTTGTGTGCTTTCAGGTGTGCTTGGCATCACCTGAAAACGAAAGGTGGTGCCCAGAGACGGAATCGAACCGCCGACACGGGGATTTTCAATCCCCTGCTCTACCGACTGAGCTATCTGGGCAACGGGGCGCATTAAACGGGTTTTTCAGGGGGTCGTCAAGCAAGTTTTCAAAAAATATTTAATTATTACCGTCGCTTACGTGCCGACCCCGGTTTTTGATCAATTATTGAGCAGGTGGCACGTAGCCGTCGGCCTTGGCGTAATCCTCGCCGGAAAAGAACTTGTCCATCTCGCCTGCCAGGTATTTACGGTCTTCGGCGTTCATCATGTTCAGGCGTTTTTCGTTGATCAGCAGAGTCTGGTGTTTCAGCCAGTCGCCCCAGGCTTTGGCGCAGACGTGCTCGAAAATGTCCTGGCCCTTGGCACCTGGGTACGGAGGGCGTTCGAGGCCTGGCAATTCTTCTTTGTACTTGCGGCACATGATGGTGCGGGTCATGACGAAACTCCTGCATTCAATACGTCGGCCGCGCGCTTCAGCAGTTTTTTCACCGGGGCGGCAAGGCCCAGGCGCGGCGGGGTGGCGAGGTTATACCAGAGCCAGTCGGCCTCGGCCACGTGGTTGGCGGATTCCTCGACCTGGACCAGCCAGGGTTCGATAGCCAACTGAAAGTGGCTGAAGGTGTGAATCAGGCTCGGCAGTTCCTGTTGCTTGCCCAGTGCCAGCGCGTGCTGGTTGGCCAAGTGTTCCAGGTCTTGCAGGTCATCCAGCTCCGGCAAGCTCCACAGGCCGCCCCACAGGCCCGTCGAGGGGCGACGGTAAAGCAGGATCGCGCCCTCGGCATTCGCCAGCAGTGGCATCAGCGTGCGTTTTTGCGGGATGGTCTTGCGCGGCTTGGGGATCGGGTAGCGCGTCTCCAGGCCGAGCATGTGGGCTTCGCAGGCTTTTTCCAGTGGGCACAATAGGCAGCTGGGTTTGCTGCGGGTGCAGAGGGTGGCGCCCATGTCCATCATCGCCTGGGTGTAGGCGTTGACGCGATCATGCGGCGTGAAGCGTTCTGCGGTGGCCCACAGCTGCTTTGCCACCTTGGGTTCGCCGGGATAGCCCTCCTGCGCCGTGAAGCGTGCCAGTACGCGCTTGACGTTGCCGTCGAGGATCGGCGCACGCAGGCCCATGCTCAGGCTGGCGATCGCACCGGCGGTGGACACGCCTATGCCGGGCAACTCGGTGAGCTTCTCGACATCCTTGGGAAACTCGCCGCCGTATTCGGCCACGACAATCTTCGCCGTCTTTTGCAGGTTGCGGGCCCGCGTGTAGTACCCCAGCCCGGTCCACAAGTGCAGCACTTCATCTTCCGGGGCTGCCGCCAGGGCCTCGACCGTTGGCAGCGACGCCATGAAGCGATCGAAGTAATTGAGCACGGTGCTCACCTGGGTCTGCTGCAGCATGATCTCCGAGACCCACACCCGATAAGGCGTGATGCCCTGTTGCCAGGGCAGGTCGTGGCGACCGTGACGGTCGTACCAGTTGAGCACCGCCTCTGAAAATTGCTCGTTTCTCATCGATTGAACAGGCCTTTCAGTGCGTCTTTGAGCTTCGGGTTGACCTTGTCGAGCTTCTCTTCAAGCTTTTCGTTGAGGCGGTTGCCCGCCGCCTTGATCGCGACTTGGCCAAGGCCATCCTTATCCAGGCGGCACGCCTTGGCGCCCAGTTCCAGCGGGCCACGGCAGCGCAGCGGCACTTCGATGCCCTGGAAGTTGGAGCCCACCTGGCAGGCTGGGTCCGGCGTTTCACGCTGGTCACCTTCGACAATGATGCCGATGCGGTAGTCCATGCCCAGGACGCGCAGGTCGACATCGCCATTACCGTTGACCGTCAGGCCCGGTATGCGCACTTTCAGGTCCGGGTTGCTGGCGACACCGTTACGGAAGGTCAGGTTACCCTTCAGTTCCTGGAACGGCGTGTCTTTGCCTTGCGGTGTGCTGCTCAAGGTTTTGCGGTTGAGCAAGGCGATGCCGGTGCACAGTTGCTGTTCAAGGTTGGCGTTGAGCAGCACGCCGTTGTTGATCACGAAACTGGCGGTGCCGTTGAGGCTGTCGATCAGCGCTTTCTGGCTATTGCCACGGCCAGTGAGGTTGCTGTCGAGGGTGATCTGGCCCTTCACCGGCGGAGTTTGCCCCTGGGCTTGCAGGATGCGTTCGACCGGTACCTGCTTGATCCGGCTTTGCAGCGCGAGCACCGGGATATCCTGGCGCACATCGAGGTTGCCGTTGGCCTGGAAGGTGCCGTTGTAGAGGCCGCCGCTCAGGGTGTCGAGCTTGAGTTGGCCATTGATGCCGGACGCTTTTAGCACGGCATTCTGGATCGGCAACTTGCTCAGGGTCAGTTGGCCAAACGCCAGGTCGGCGTCCACATCCAGCGTGCGCAGGCGGGTCAATGGCAACAGTTTGTCGGTGCTCCAGGCGCCTTTGGTCGGCGCGTCGGGCAGCGGTGTGGTGCCGCCGGCAGCCATGGCACCGGCTTCGCTGTTCTGCACTTCGGCCTGGCGGGCAGCGGCTGCGCCCTTGGCGGATTCGGACTTGGCCGGCAGATAGTTGTCGGCATTGAACGTGTCGCCCTTGAGCTGCACGCGCAGGGACTGCTTGGCAAAATCGTCCACGGCCACGCGACCGGTGAAGGTGCTGCCGTCGAGTTTCAGGTTGAGGTCTTCCAGGGCGATGCTGCTTGGCGTGCCCTTGAGGCGGCTGACCAGTTCGACTTTGCTCAGGCTGCCCTCGGCCATTGGCGGCAGCGGGTGGCCGACGCTGTCGAGGAACTTGGCCAAGTCGAATTGGGCGATGGACAGGGCGCCGCTGAGCTGCGGGGTCTTGTCCAGGTCGTTGACCTTCAGCTCGCCCAAGGCGCGCAATTGGTTGGCCGAGAGCTTAATGTTGGTCCATTCGGCGATATTCGCCGCCTGGTCCACCAACAGTTGGCCCTGGGTCGAGAAGGTCACGGTCTTGCCTTGCAGTGGCTCGCCCGTGGCTTCGCCGGTGATCTTCATGTCTTCAAGCTGGTAGCGCTTGAGCGCACGCTGGATGCGCAGGTTGCCGTTGAGTTCGGTCTTGACGCGCATCACCGGCTGATTGCTGCCGAAGAAGGCGGTGAGTTTCACCGGGATGCTGGCGCCTTCATGCACGGCGCCAGCGCTCAATTGGATGCTTTCGGCGCTGAACTGCTTGCCGGTCTGCTCATCGTTATATTCGATGCGGGCGTTGTTGACCGTCAGGCTGTCGATGTCCAGGCGGATGGGTTTTGCCGGCTTGTCCGATTCGGGTTCGGCCGGTTGTTCAACCGAGCCAGGGCTGCCGACGCTCGCCTCTGTCACGTTCTTGCCGATGTCTTCCCAGTTGCCGTGCCCTTCCTTGTTGCGGTTGAGGCGCAGGTTCAGGCCTTCGACACGCACGTCACTCATCTGCACTTCGCGGCGCAGCAGCGGCAGCACGCGTACCGACAGGCCGAGCATCTGCAGGTCGGCGAAGGGCTGGGTCGGTGCGGTCAGGGTTGCCACGCTGGCTTCGTGCAGTTCCAGGCCAAGCCAGGGGAACAGGCTCCAGCCGATGTCGCCATTGAGCGTCAGCTCGATGTGGGCCTTGTCGCGGGCAATCTGGCGAATCTCGTCTTTATAGTCGTTGGGATCGAAGAGATGGGTCAGGGCAAAGCCTAGAGCCACAATGATCAGCAACAGCCCGAGAAGTACCAGACCCAGGATTTTGCCGAACGCTTTCATGGGCGAGTCCTTGTATGTCGATTTCAAAATTTAGCCGCAGAGTATAACGCCCGACGGCCTGCGGCAGTGCTCCGATCGTTACATTGTATCCAGGGGCGAGGGAACGGGTTTTTGGCGTCAAACAAACAGATTTCTTGAAAAAGGTGATATCAGTTTGGTTTTTCTGTCATCGACAGGTGCTAATCTCTGCACGTTCGTCCGCCTTCTGCGACTTAAGGTCGCGCCTAAAATGGAGCTTCACTCAACAAAACGGCCACGCTTTGCGTGCAAGGCCGAGGGAGAGAGCGCCTGACGGACACATACTAACAACTGGGGGAAACACCAATGAGCATTAGCACTGCGGCCGCTTCAACTGCCGCAAAGCCTGCGTTCCTGTCCAAGGAACGCATTATCGCCAAGCCCGGCTTCAACCGCTGGCTGGTTCCGCCGGCCGCCCTGGCTATCCACCTTTGCATCGGCATGGCCTACGGCTTCTCGGTGTTCTGGTTGCCATTGTCCAAGGCGCTGGGTATCACCAAGCCGGTTGCTTGTGCGCCGGACATGAGCTTCATCGCCCAAGTCTTCTCGTCCCAATGCGACTGGCCCATCTCCATGCTGGGCTGGATCTACACCTTGTTCTTCATCTTCCTGGGCTGCTCGGCAGCCATCTGGGGCGGCTGGCTGGAACATGCCGGGCCACGTAAGGCCGGTGTTGTGTCGGCGTTGTGCTGGTGTGGCGGCCTGCTGATCTCGGCGTTGGGTATCTATACCCACCAGATCTGGCTGATGTGGATCGGCTCCGGGGTCATCGGCGGTATCGGCCTGGGCCTGGGCTATATCTCGCCGGTATCGACCCTGATCAAGTGGTTCCCGGACAAGCGTGGCATGGCCACCGGTATGGCGATCATGGGCTTCGGCGGTGGTGCGATGGTTGGCGCCCCGTTGGCAGCCGCATTGATGGGTCACTTCGCAACGCCAGACAGCGTGGGTGTATGGCAGTGCTTCCTGGTGATGGCTGCGATCTATTTCGTGTTCATGATCGGCGGCGCCTTGTCCTACCGCGTTCCACCCACCGGCTGGAAACCTGAGGGCTGGACCGCACCGGCGAAAAAAGCCAGCAACGCGATGATCACCCACCGCCACGTGCACGTGAACGTGGCGTGGAAAACCCCGCAATTCCGCCTGGTTTGGCTGGTGCTGTGCCTGAACGTATCCGCCGGTATCGGCATCCTCGGCATGGCTTCGCCACTGCTGCAGGAAGTGTTCGGCGGCAAGCTGCTGGGTGTGGATGTACCGTTTGGTCAGCTGGATGCCGGTCAACTGGCGTCCATTGCCGCCATCGCAGCAGGTTTCACGGGGCTGTTGAGCCTGTTCAACATCGGTGGCCGATTCTTCTGGGCGTCGTTCTCCGACTACCTGGGGCGTAAAAACACCTACTTCGTGTTCTTCGCCCTGGGCTTTGCCCTGTACGCGTTGATCCCGAACCTGGGGCATTTGGGTAACGTGGCGCTGTTTGTGGCGGCGTTCTGCATCATCCTGTCGATGTACGGCGGTGGTTTTGCGACCGTTCCGGCCTACCTGGCTGACCTGTTCGGTACGCAAATGGTCGGCGCGATCCACGGTCGCCTGCTGACCGCCTGGGCCGCTGCGGGCGTATTGGGCCCGGTGTTGGTGAACTACCTGCGTGAGTATCAGCTGAGCATTGGCGTTGAACGCGCTGCGGCCTACGACATCACCTTGTACATCCTGGCCGGCCTGCTGGTGCTGGGTTTCATCTGCAACCTGCTGGTTCGTCCGGTGGCCGACAAGTATTTCATGACCGATGCCGAATTGGCCGCCGAACAGGCGCTGGGCCATGACAAAGGCGCGGATGCGACCACTTCCCTGGAGTGGAAAGCGGCGTCCGGCACTGTGCCTTTGGCCATTGCTGCCTGGCTGGTGGTGGGTATTCCGTTGGCGTGGGGTGTGTGGGTGACCCTGCAGAAGACGGCGGTACTGTTCCGCTAACACCAAGCGTGCAGTGAGCGGGGCAGCCCGCTCACTGCACGACTGGCGCTCACATGTATGCACATGTCTATCCCCGACATCTCTCGCTTCAACTCGTCAGTCTTATCCCCTCCGATGTTTCTGTTTAGCGCCCGCGCCCCTATAATGGCTGCCTTTTTCGCCCAATGATTTTGCGGAGCTGGTGATGGCCGAACGTAAGGCGTCTGTCGAGCGCGACACTCTGGAAACCCAGATCAAAGCCTCGATCAACCTGGATGGCACCGGAAAGGCCCGATTTGATATCGGTGTCCCTTTTCTTGAGCACATGCTGGACCAGATCGCCCGTCACGGGCTGATCGACCTGGATATCGTCAGCAAGGGCGACCTGCATATCGACGACCACCACACGGTGGAAGACGTTGGCATCACCCTTGGCCAGGCGTTTGCCAAAGCCATCGGCGACAAAAAAGGCATCCGTCGCTACGGCCACGCCTATGTCCCGCTGGACGAAGCGCTGTCGCGCGTAGTCATCGACTTCTCCGGCCGCCCAGGCCTGCAGATGCACGTGCCCTACACCCGCGCCACCGTGGGCGGCTTCGACGTCGACCTGTTCCAGGAATTTTTCCAGGGTTTCGTCAACCACGCACTTGTCAGCCTGCACATCGACAACCTGCGCGGCACCAACACCCACCACCAGATCGAAACCGTGTTCAAGGCTTTCGGCCGCGCGCTGCGCATGGCCGTCGAGCTGGATGACCGCATGGCCGGGCAAATGCCTTCGACCAAGGGCGTCTTGTAATGCAGACGGTCGCGGTTATCGATTACGGCATGGGTAACCTGCACTCGGTGGCCAAGGCCCTCGAGCACGTCGGTGCCGGCAAGGTGCTGATCACCAGCGATGCCAACGTGATTCGCGAAGCCGATCGCGTGGTGTTCCCAGGTGTTGGCGCGATTCGCGATTGCATGGCCGAGATCCGCCGCCTGGGCTTTGACAGCCTGGTGCGCGAAGTCAGCCAGGACCGTCCGTTCCTCGGCATCTGCGTGGGCATGCAAGCCTTGCTCGACAGCAGTGAAGAGAACGACGGCGTCGACTGCATCGGTTTGTTCCCAGGCCAGGTGAAGTTCTTCGGCAAAGGCCTGCATGAAGACGGCGAACACCTGAAAGTCCCGCACATGGGCTGGAACGAGGTCCGCCAGGCCGTTGATCACCCGCTGTGGCACGAAGTGCCGGACATGGCGCGCTTCTACTTCGTGCACAGCTACTACATCGCCGCCGGTCAACCGGGCCAGGTGGTGGGTGGCGGACACTACGGCGTCGACTTCGCCGCAGCGCTGGCCGAAGGTTCGCGCTTTGCCGTGCAGTTCCATCCGGAGAAGAGCCATACCCACGGCCTGCAATTGCTGCAGAACTTCGCCGCCTGGGATGGTCGCTGGTAATGGCCAGGAAGCCGAAGCAGCCGATCTTGAACCTCACCCCCGAGCAGGAGAGTGAGGCTACCCTCAAGATCAAGCGCTTCATGGAAGACCGCTTCGAGCTCAAGCTGGGCTCGTTCGAGGTCGCCGAGATTCTTGAGCTGTTCACCACCGAAGTGGCTCCGCACTATTACAACAGGGCGATTTTCGATACGCAGACGCTCCTTAAAGAAAGGTTCGAAAGCATCGAAAGCGACCTGTGGTCGCTTGAAAAGAGCAGCTGAAAGCTTCAAGCCATAAGCTGCAAGAATTGATACGCGTGCTTGCTTGCAGCTAATAGCTTGCAGCTTGCAGCTCTTTGACGAAGGAAAAGCATGCTAATTATCCCCGCTATCGATCTCAAGGACGGCGCCTGCGTCCGTCTGCGCCAAGGCCGCATGGAAGACTCCACCGTGTTCTCCGATGACCCGGTGAGCATGGCTGCCAAATGGGTGGAAGGGGGCTGCCGTCGTCTGCATCTGGTGGACCTGAACGGCGCCTTCGAAGGTCAACCGGTCAATGGCGAAGTGGTTACCGCCATCGCCAAGCGCTACCCGAACCTGCCGATTCAGATCGGCGGCGGTATCCGCTCTTTGGAAACCATCGAGCACTACGTCAAGGCTGGCGTGAGCTACGTGATCATTGGCACCAAGGCCGTGAAAGACCCAGCCTTCGTTGCCGAAGCCTGCCGTGCGTTCCCAGGCAAAGTGATCGTGGGCCTGGATGCCAAGGATGGTTTCGTCGCCACCGACGGCTGGGCTGAAATCAGCACCATCCAAGTGATCGACCTGGCCAAGCAGTTCGAAGCCGACGGCGTCTGCGCCATCGTTTATACCGACATCGCCAAAGACGGCATGATGCAGGGCTGCAACGTACCGTTCACCGCAGCGCTGGCGGCGGCCACCAAGATTCCGGTGATCGCTTCCGGCGGCATCCACAATCTGGGCGACATCAAGTCGCTGCTGGACGCCAAGGCCCCCGGCATCATCGGCGCCATCACCGGCCGCGCGATTTATGAGGGCACGCTGGATGTGGCCGAAGCACAAGCCTTTTGTGATGGCTACGCGGCCAGCTCCAAGCCATAAGCTACTAGATGCAAGTAAAAGCAGATCCGCTTCTACTTGCAGCTAGTAGCTTGAAGCTTCTTAATCGGAGATTAAGTCTATGGCTTTAGCCAGACGCATCATCCCTTGCCTGGACGTCGACAACGGTCGCGTGGTCAAGGGCGTCAAGTTCGAGAACATCCGTGACGCCGGCGACCCGGTTGAAATCGCGCGTCGCTACGATGAGCAAGGTGCCGACGAGATTACCTTTCTCGACATCACCGCCAGCGTCGACGGCCGCGACACCACGTTGCATACCGTCGAACGCATGGCCAGCCAGGTATTCATCCCGCTGACCGTGGGCGGTGGTGTGCGCACCGTGCAAGACATCCGTAATTTGCTCAATGCCGGTGCGGACAAGGTTTCGATCAACACGGCAGCAGTGTTCAACCCGGAGTTCGTCGGTGAAGCGGCGCAGCACTTCGGCTCGCAATGCATCGTCGTTGCCATCGACGCCAAAAAAGTCTCCGGCCCGGGCGAAACCCCGCGATGGGAGATCTTCACCCACGGCGGTCGCAAGCCGACCGGCCTGGACGCGGTGGAGTGGGCAATGAAGATGGAAGCCCTCGGCGCCGGTGAAATCCTGCTGACCAGCATGGACCAGGACGGCATGAAAAACGGCTTCGACCTGGGCGTGACCCGCGCCATCAGTGATGCGCTGGGCATTCCAGTGATTGCTTCCGGCGGCGTCGGCAACCTGCAGCATTTAGCCGATGGTGTGATCGAAGGCCACGCCAGCGCAGTGCTGGCGGCGAGTATTTTCCACTTTGGCGAATACACCGTTCCCGAGGCCAAGGCCTACATGGCGGCGCGTGGTATCGTCGTTCGCTAAACGCTGCTGGACACCATGGCAAGTGCGCGGCACTCTCTGCGCTTGCCATGGACTCCGGTAGCCTTCATGTTCAAGACCCTGCTGCTCGCCCTCGCCAGTACTTCCCTCCTGTTGGCAGGTTCGGCCAACGCCGAAGAACCGTCTGACGCCTCCCTGGTGTTGCTGACGGAAAATTTCCCGCCCTACAACATGGCGAAAAACGGCAAGAACTTCGCCAAGGACGAGAACATCGAAGGCATCGCCGTGGACATCGTGCGGGAAACCTTCAAGCGTGCCGGCATTTCCTACAACCTCACCCTGCGTTTTCCTTGGGAGCGCATCTACAAGCTCGCCTTGGAAAAACCTGGCTATGGCGTATTCGTGATGGCCCGTTTGCCGGATCGAGAGGCACTGTTCAAATGGGTCGGCCCTATCGGTCCGGATGATTGGGTGCTGCTGGCCAAGGCCGACAGCAAGATCCAGCTCAACGACCTCAAGCAGGCGCACCGCTATAAGATCGGCGCCTACAAGGGCGACGCCATCGCCGAGACCCTGGAAAAGCAGGGTCTCAACCCGATTGTGGTGCTTCGCGATCAAGACAACGCGCAAAAGCTGCTGGATGGCCAGATCGACCTGTGGGCCACTGGCGATCCCGCGGGCCGCTACCTGGCGCGCCAGGTGGGCGTGAGCGGGCTCAAGACCGTGCTGCGGTTCAACAGTGCGCAGCTCTATCTTGCTTTGAACAAGGACGTGCCGGACGAACTGGTGACCAGGCTTCAGGCCGCACTGGATCAGTTGCGTAAAGACGGCGCCGTCGACGAGATCATGTCTAAGTATCTGTAATTTATAGGAAGCCTGGAGCTGACTTGCCAGCGATACACCATCAAATGTAATCGTGGCTCGCTCGAGATGTGTAGATACCTGTGCAGCAATAGCGGTCTTTCAGTCACGCGTCAGGTTGCTGATGCACCAGCTATCGCTGGCAAGTCAGCTCCAACAGTGGATCGTCGCTGTCTTCCCTAGCGATAAACCCCGTCCTTCCCGTGTCCGGCCATCGCCCGGTTACTGCGCACGCTGATCATCAACTTGATGTCGATCCAATCGACGCCCTGGGCCTTGAGTCTGGGCAGCTCGCGCTCCAGTACGGCCAGGGTTTGCGGGTAAGGGTGACCGATCATCACGGCCGAACCCTGCTTGTGGGCCAGCTTGATTGCGGTCTGCAATTGTGTGGTGATCGCCGCTTCAGTGCGCTCGTCATCGAGGAATACATCCCGCGAGACATGGGCCAATCCAATCTTCTGCGCCTCGGCTGCTGCGACGGTCTGCGCGCTGGTGCGGCTGTCGACGAAGAACTTGTTGCGCCGTTGCAGCTCGGCCATCAACCAGGTCATGGCGAGCGGTTGCGCGGTCATGCGGCTGCCCATGTGGTTGTTGATACCTGCGGTGTAGGGCACCGCCTTGAACGCAGCATCCAGGCGCTTGGCGAGTTCTTCGATGGGCAGCTCTGGGTGCCAGGCGAAGGGGCCGGTCGCCGGGTCCATGGGCATATGCAGGATCACGATCTTGCCGGCTTTGTGGGCTTCGCGGGCAAATTCGGCGGCGTGGGGTGTGTCGGGCATGATCGCCGTGGTGACCGGCCCAGGCAGGGCCAGCACGCGACGATCCCGGGGCAGGTTCTGCCCGAGGTCGTCGATGATGAGGGTCAGGTAGGCTTTGTGCGGCTCGCCGGTAGGCGTCGCATGGGCGACGCCTGCCAGGCTGCACAGCACAGCGATGATCAGGGCAAAACGCATATCAACGGCTGCGCGTGATGCTCAGGCCTTTGAGCAGGCTCAGCGCCTGGGCCAACTGGTAGTCTTCGTCCTGTGGCATCGGCTTGGCTTTGGCGCGGCTGCCGGTGGGTTGGTCAGCGCCGCCGTTGCCATTGCCCAAGTGACCTTGCAGGTCCGCTTCTTTGTAGTACTCGCTGTCGATCTCGTTGGTGATCTTGGCCTTGCGCACCTCAATGTCCGGCACGATGCCCTGAGCCTGGATCGAGCGACCGTTCGGCGTGTAGTACAGCGCTGTGGTGATCTTCAGCGCACGCTCGTTGTTCAGCGGCAGCACGGTTTGTACCGAGCCTTTGCCGAAGCTGGTGGTGCCCATCAGTACGCCGCGTTTATGGTCTTGCAGGGCGCCGGCGACGATTTCCGACGCCGAGGCGCTGCCGCCGTTGATCAGCACGGCCAGTGGCACGTTTTCGCTGAGGTCGTTGCCGGTGGCCGAGAAGCGCAGTTCGGAGTTGGCAATACGGCCCTTGGTGTAGACGATCAGGCCCTTGGTGATGAAGTGATCAACCACTTCCACCGCCGATTGCAGCACGCCGCCTGGGTTGTTGCGCAGGTCGAGCACGATGCCGCTGAGTTTCTTGCCGTTGTCCTTGCGCAGCTTGGCCAGGGCCTTGGCCACTTCGTCACCGGTCTTGACCTGGAACTGGGTGATACGGATGTAGCCGTAGCCCGACTCCAGCAGCTGGCTCTTCACGCTCTTGACCACAATGGTCGCGCGGGTCAGCGTTACATCGAACGGGTTGCCGCCGTCGCGCACCAGGGTCAGGGTGATTTTCTGGCCGATCTTGCCGCGCATCTTGTCGACGGCTTCGGTCATGGTCTGGCCACGGGTCGGCTGGCCGTTGATCTTGACGATAAAGTCGCCGGCCTGGATACCCGCCTTGGATGCCGGCGTGTCATCGATCGGCGAGACCACCTTGATGTTGCCGTCTTCGGCGCCGACTTCAATGCCCAGGCCGCCGAATTCGCCGCTGGTGCTTTCCTGCAGCTCAGCGAAATCTTCCGGGCCCAGGTAGGCGGAGTGCGGGTCGAGGTTGCTGAGCATGCCCTTGATGGCATTCTCCAGCAGGGTCTTGTCGTCTACGGGTTCGACATAGGCTGCCTTGATCCGGTCCATGACCTCGGCAAAGGTGCGCAGTTCGTCCAGCGGCAACGGCGCCTTGGTGGTGGCGGCCGTGGCGGCAGGCGCAGCCGGGGCGGCCTGGTCGGCGAAAGCCAGGGGCGCGCCGATCACTAGGACGATCGTCAGGGCCAGCGAAGTGAGGCGGGACAAATGCAGCATGTCGAACGAACTCCTAATGTAGATGCGACCCTTATCCTTGGGTTCTGCACCATTGTGCAGGATCGCTCGGGCGACCCTGCTGACGAATAGCGAAGTACAGCGCCGGGGTTTCCTGGCCGCCACTGTTACCCACAGTGGAGATGGATTCACCGGCTTTTACAACATCACCTGCCGACTTGAGTAAAGTCTGATTGTGGCCGTAAAGGCTCAAATAGCCATTACCGTGGTCGAGAATCACCAATAAACCGGCGCCGCGCAGCCAATCGGCAAATACCACGCGCCCACCGTGAACAGCGTGGACCTGGCTGCCGGCAGAGGCGCTGATCATCACTCCGTCCCACTTGGCGCGGGTGTCATCGCCACGGGTTTCACCGAAGCGTGCCAGTAATCGACCATCAACCGGCCATGGAAGTTTGCCGCGAGCTGAAGCAAAAGGGCCGCCGAACGACTCGCCGGCGCTGGAAACCAGCGGGCCAGAGGCTGCATGCGCCGGTTTACGGGGCGCCGGGGCGTCCGAGGTGGCAGCCAGTTCGGCCTCACGCTGGCGCTTTTTTTCGGCTTCCTGCTGGGCGATCAGCGCTTTCTGCCGCGCTTCTTCGGCCTCACGTGCCTGGCGAGCCAGGGTTTCCTCGATAGTCTTGAGGACCTTGGCCAAGTCGGCCTGGTCCTGCTCGCGGGCCTGCAGCTTGGCGTCGCGGGCCTTTACGTCGTCATTGAGCTTGGCCAGGGCCAGCTGGCGCTCCTTGCGGACCTTGTCCAGCTCGTTGCGCTGGGTGTCGAGCGCGCTTTTCTGGTCCTGCAGCTGCGATTGCTGGTTGGCGATTTCCTGTTCGACATTGACCAACTGACGCAGGGTCTCGTTGAAGCTTTTCAATTGCTCCATGCGGGCGTTGCTCAGGTAATCGTAGTAGGTGAGGGTGCGCGCGAACTTCTCCGGGTTTTGCTGGTTGAGCAGCAGCTTGAGGTATTCCTGGCGGCCGTTCTGGTAGGCGGCGCGGGCCTGGATCGCGATCAGGCGTTGCTGTTCAACGCGTGCGCTCTGGAGTTTTTTTTTCTCAGCGTCGAGTCGCTCCAGTTCCGACTCGCTCTTCTTTAATTCTTTTTGTAGCTCCTGGACCTGCTTCTCCAGCTTGCCCATCTCGGTTTCCGTGCCGCGCAGGTCTTTCTGCACCCCGGATTTTTCTTCCTGGAGCTTGCCGAGCAGTTTCTTCAGCTCGGTAATGTCCTGACGCGTAGCGTCCAACTGTTGTTGGGTTTGTGCGCGCTCATCGGCAAACGCCGGTTGGAGCAGGCAGATAAGAGCAAGGGTAATCAAGGCGCGAAGCATAGAGGCGGGCGACACCAGGGAAATGGACGGCCTAGTATGCCCGCCAAGCGCGGCAAAAAAAACGCCCAATTCGGGCTGGAAGGCAAGATAGGTGCCGAGTGGCACTGGTATGGCGAAAAGATATCTTCCAAACAGCGCAAAACCAGTGTGGGAGCGGGCAAGCCCGCTCCCACACTGGTTTTGTGGTGAGGCTGGAATTAAACCAGAATCGAAGTCCCCGTCATCTCCACCGGTTTCTCCAGCCCCATCAACATCAACATAGTCGGTGCTACATCCGCCAGTACGCCGCCTACACGCACTTTAAAATCGCGCTTGCCGACATAGATGAACGGTACCGGTTCAGTCGTGTGGGCGGTGTGGGCCTGGCCGGTGGATTCGTCGGACATTTGCTCGCAGTTGCCGTGGTCGGCAGTGATCAGCGCTTCGCCGCCGACTTTTTCCAGGGCATCGACGATGCGGCCGACGCACAGGTCCAGGCATTCCACGGCTTTGGTGGCGGCTTCCAGGTTGCCGCTGTGGCCGACCATGTCGCCGTTGGCGTAGTTGACCACGATCACGTCGTAACGCTGGTGTTCGATGGCGTCGACGATCTTGTCGGTGACTTGCGGCGCGCTCATTTCCGGCTGCAGGTCGTAAGTGGCGACTTTTGGCGACGGGATCAGGATGCGCTCTTCGCCCGGGAACGGCTCTTCACGGCCACCGGAGAAGAAAAAGGTCACGTGGGCGTATTTTTCGGTTTCGGCGATGCGCAGTTGGGTCTTGCCGTTTTTTGCCAGGTAGTCGCCCAGCACGTTATCCAACGTGCCTGCTGCAAAAGCGGCGGGAGCCGGGATGCTGGCGGCGTATTGGGTCAGGCCCACGTACTGCACGTTTGGCTGACGCGCGCGCTCGAACTCCTTGAAACCGTCTTCGACAAACACGCGGCTCAGTTCGCGGGCGCGGTCGGCGCGGAAGTTCATGAACACCACGGCGTCGCCGTCTACGACTGTCACCGGCTCACCGATGGTGGTGGCTTTGACGAATTCATCGCTCTCGCCACGGGCGTAGGCGGCTTCGAGGCCTTCCTGTGCGGTGGCGGCGTGGAATTCGGCCTGGCCGTCGACGATCAGGTTGTAGGCCTGGGCTACGCGGTCCCAGCGGTTGTCGCGGTCCATGGCGAAGTAACGGCCGACCAGGCTGGCGATACGGCCTTTGCCCAGGGCCGCGAAAGTGGTGTCGAGCAGTTCGATGGACGATTGCGCGCTTTTCGGCGGGGTATCACGGCCGTCGAGGAAGGCGTGCAGGTAAATCTTGTCGGCGCCGCGTTTGAACGCCAGTTCGGCCATGGCGACCAAGTGGTCCTGGTGGCTGTGGACGCCACCCTCCGACAACAAGCCCATGAAGTGCACGGCTTTACCGGCAGCCACTGCTTTATCGACCGCCGCGCAGATGGTCGGGTTCTCGAAGAACTCGCCATCGCGGATCGCTTTGGTCACACGTGTGAAGTCTTGATAGACCACTCGTCCGGCGCCGAGATTCATATGGCCGACTTCCGAGTTGCCCATCTGGCCGTCCGGCAGGCCCACGTCCATGCCCGAGCCGGAGATCAGGCCGTTCGGCACGGTGGCGGTCAAACGATCGAGTACCGGCTTCTTGGCCGCGTACACCGCGTTGTCGTGGTGGCTTTCACTGTGTCCGAAGCCATCGAGAATTATCAGGACCAAAGGTTTGGGCGTAGTAGTCATAGATCCTCTCGCGGCGTTAATAAAGGAAGACAATTGAAAAGGGAGTGGCAGTTTAAAGCGAAGTTCCGAACACGTCACCGCTTTACGGGGGTTGGCCCCCCCTGACGGCTGTGTATACTTACCGCCATTTTAACGCTCTGGAACCTCCTTGATGGTTGATCACCTGATTGCATTTGCCACTGCCCATTACCTGCTTGTGGGTGCCTTCGTCATCCTGCTGGCGCTGCTGATCGCTCACGAATTGAGCCGCGGTGGCCGCAGCCTGAGCACGGCGGAGCTGACCGCGCTGGTCAACAAGGATGAGGCCGTTGTCGTGGATATCCGCCCGGCCAAGGATTTCGCCGCCGGCCATATCGTCGGCGCCCTGAACATTCCTCAGGACAAGCTGATCGCGCGCCTGGCCGAGCTGGAAAAACACAAGGCCAAGACCATCATCCTGGTCGACGCCCAAGGCCAGCACTCCGGTACCCACGCCCGCGAGATGCTCAAGTCCGGTTTCACCGCCGCCAAACTGTCCGGTGGTATTGGCAGCTGGAAGGCCGATAACCTGCCGCTGGTGAAGTGATATGAGCCAGGTTGTCGTGTATTCCAGCGATTGGTGCCCTTACTGCATGAGGGCCAAGGCCTTGCTGGAGAAAAAGGGCGTTGCCTTCGAAGAGATCAAGGTCGACGGCAAACCCCAGGTGCGTGCCGAAATGGCCCAGAAGGCGGGGCGCACGTCCGTGCCGCAGATCTGGATCGGCGCCAAGCACATCGGTGGCTGCGATGACCTGTTCGCCCTGGAGCGCGCCGGTAAACTCGATGCGCTGCTGCTCGTCTGACTTCTAAACCCTTAAAGACCCCAAGATAGAGAAGGATCTGCGATGACTGATCAACAGAACACCGAAGCAGCAGAAGCCCAAGGCCCACAGTTCTCGCTGCAGCGGATCTACGTGCGTGACCTGTCGTTCGAAGCGCCGAAAAGCCCTGCGATCTTCCGCCAGGAATGGACCCCAAGCGTTGCGCTGGACCTGAACACCCGTCAAAAAGCACTGGAAGGCGACTTCCATGAAGTCGTGCTGACTCTGTCGGTTACCGTCAAGAACGGCGAAGAAGTAGCCTTCATCGCTGAAGTGCAACAGGCCGGTATCTTCCTGATCCAGGGCCTGGACGAAGCGTCCATGAGCCACACCCTGGGTGCGTTCTGCCCTAACATCCTGTTCCCGTATGCCCGTGAGACCCTGGACAGCCTGGTCACCCGGGGCTCGTTCCCGGCGCTGATGCTGGCACCGGTGAACTTCGATGCCCTGTACGCGCAAGAGCTGCAGCGCATGCAACAGGAAGGTGCGTCGACGGTTCAGTAATTTCGAACCCGACACAGAACTAAATGTGGGAGCGGGCTTGCCTGCGATAGCATCACCGCGGTGTGACTGACACACCGAGGTGCCTGCATCGCGGGCAAGCCCGCTCCCACATTTGTTATGTGTGCTACTTGAAGCCCAGCTGGCGCCAGCCTTCGTAGACGGCAACGGCTACGGTGTTTGATAAATTCAAACTGCGGCACCCCTCGCGCATCGGCAAACGCAGGCGATGGCCGTCCGGCAGTGCGTCCAGCACCTCCGGTGGCAGACCCCGGCTTTCCGGGCCGAACAGGAACGCGTCGCCTTCGGCAAAGCTGGCATCGTGGAACGGTCGCGAACCCTTGGTGGTGAACGCGAACAGCCGCGGGTGCCCCAGGCTTTCCAGGCAACTCGCCAGGTCGGCATGGCGCTTGAGGGTGGCGTACTCGTGATAGTCCAGCCCGGCGCGGCGCAGGCGCTTGTCGTCCATGTCGAAGCCCAGGGGCTCGATCAAATGCAGGTGGCAGCCACTGTTGGCGCACAGCCTGATAACGTTGCCGGTATTCGGCGGAATTTCTGGTTGAAAAAGGATGACGTGAAACATGCACGGCTCCGAAGGCAAAGATGCGCTGCATTCTACCCCCGAAGAGGACCCAAGGCCGAAGCTTATGCCGCGGGTCATGGGCTCTTTGGCGATTGTCGGCTTGATGACCGGCTTGATGATTGGCCGACTGACCACCCCAGACCCGGTCGAACTGCAACAGGTTGAGGCCGCAAAAGACGGCGTGGTGGTGTGGTTCAACCGCGAACCCAAGCTGCACGGCGAGCATATCGACGGTACGGTGGCGCTGCTGTTCGACGCGCAAGGCAAGGCTGCCAGTGGGCAGCTCAAGATCAATGAAAAGGGCGTGAATTGGCGCGTGCGCAAGACCGACGGCGGCCTGCTGCTGAACCTGGTGGCGGCTCGGCCTTTGCGTGGGGAGTGGAAAGGGGAGAAGGCCGATGGCCGCTGGCGGCTGGAGATCCATCTCCAAGAGCAATAAAAGAGGGAATCCCCGGCCTGCCTGTACCAAGGTCCCCAAAACGGGCTGGAGCTATGGGCGCTGCGCCACATAAGCCCCGGGTGTAAAGAAGGGAGTTCCCGGCCTGCCTGTACCAGGGCTCCCAAAACGGGGTGAAGCCTTGAGGACTTCGGTGTTAAAGAGGGGATTCTCGGCCTGCCTGTACCAAGGTCCCCGAAACTGGGTAGTACAAGGGTTATTGCAGGGCGCGTGCCAGAGTGGCCAAGGTGTGCCAAAAAAAATCTTCAGAAAGCGCAAAGCCCCGGGATACGGGGCTTTGCGCTTTTTGGTTTTCAGATTTTTCTCAGCGAGGCCGCAGGTTCAGGTTTTGGATTCGTGCCCGATGCCGGTTCAGGGTGCATTGAAGCGGTGCACGTTCCCGACACCCTGCGCAGATCCAAATATGGGAGCGGGCTTGCTCCCACACTGGATCTTCAGTGGATTTTAGAGGGTGTCAGCCCTCATCACCCTCATCGTCATCCCCACCATCCACCTTCATCCCCAACTCCTTGATCTTGCGAGTCAGCGTATTACGGCCCCAGCCCAGCAAAACGGCGGCATCACGCCGGCGGCCGGCGGTGTGCTTGAGGGCCGTCTCGATCATGATCCGCTCAAACGCCGGTACGGCGCTGTCCAGCAGGCTGGACTGGCCGCGAGCCAGAGCCTGATCCGCCCATTGGCGCAGCGCCTGTTCCCAGTTGGTCACCGGCGCAGAGTCCTGCGGCAGGCTGAGCAGCTCCGGTGGCAGGTCGCTGACATGCACTTCGCGCCCGGACGCCATCACTGTGATCCAGCGGCAAGTGTTCTCCAACTGGCGCACGTTGCCCGGCCACGGCAGGTTCTTCAGGTATTCCTCGGTCTCGCTTTTGAGCAGCTTCGGCTCAACCGCCAGCTCTTGCGCGGCGCGGGCAAGGAAGTGGCGGGCGAGCGTCGGGATGTCTTCGCGACGGTCCGACATCCGCGGAATGTGGATGCGGATCACATTGAGGCGGTGGAACAAGTCCTCACGGAATTTGCCCGCATGCACCAGGGTTTCCAGGTTCTGGTGGGTCGCCGCGATGATACGCACGTCGACCTTGACCGGCGTGTGCCCGCCAACCCGGTAGAACTCGCCGTCCGCCAGCACGCGCAGCAGGCGGGTCTGGGTGTCGGCCGGCATATCACCGATTTCATCGAGGAACAGCGTGCCGCCGTCCGCCTGTTCAAAACGTCCGCGACGCAGGTTGGCGGCGCCGGTAAACGCGCCTTTTTCATGGCCGAACAACTCGGACTCCATCAAGTCCTTCGGGATAGCCGCCATGTTCAACGCAATAAATGGCGAAGCCGCTCGTGGGCTGTGACGGTGCAGGGCGTGGGCCACCAGCTCTTTACCGGTCCCCGATTCGCCATTGATCAGCACGGTGATGTTGGAATGGCTCAAACGCCCGATGGCGCGAAACACTTCCTGCATCGCCGGCGCTTCGCCGATGATTTCTGGGGTGCGGGTCAAGGCCGGTGGGGCTTCCTGGTTCTGCTGTTCCTGGGCGTGCTGGTTGGCGCGTTTGACCAGCGCCACTGCCTCGTCCACGTCGAACGGCTTGGGCAGGTATTCAAAGGCACCGCCTTGATAGGACGCCACAGCGCTGTCCAGATCCGAGTGCGCGGTCATGATGATCACCGGCAAACGCGGGTGCTGCTCGCGAATCCGCGCCAACAGGTCCAGGCCACTGGCGCCGGGCATGCGGATGTCAGAAATGATCACGTCGGGCTGCTGGCGAGCCAGGCGGCTCATCACTCCGTCGGCGCTGTCGAAGCTCTGGGTGGTCATGCCTTCCTGTTGCAAGGCTTTCTCGAGGACCCAGCGGATAGAACGGTCGTCATCGACGATCCAGACAGTTTCACTACGGCTCATGTCGATGGGGCTCCTTGTTCCAGAGGCAGAAAGATCGAGAACGTGGTGTGGCCAGGATGGCTCTCACATTCGATCAGACCCTGGTGCTGGCTGATGATGTTCTGGGTAATGGCCAGGCCCAACCCGGTACCGTCCGGGCGGCCGCTGACCATGGGGAAGAAAATGGTTTCCTGCAGTTCCGCAGGAATGCCCGGCCCGTTGTCCATGATCTCGACCTTGGTCACCAGGCGATGGCGCACATGGCCGATGGTGAACTGGCGCAGGGCGCGGGTGCGCAGGCTGATGCGGCCCAGGCGCAGCTCGTTATGGCTGCTGATGGCCTGCATGGCGTTGCGCACGATATTGAGCACCGCCTGGATCATCTGCTCGCGGTCGATCAATACGTCGGGAATGCTCGGGTCGTAATCGCGCACCAAGGTGATGCAGCCCTGGCTTTCGGCCTCGACCAGATGACAGACGCGCTCAAGTACTTCGTGCACGTTGGTCATCGCAAGGGACGGCAGCTTGTTGGAGCCCAGCATGCGGTCCACCAGGTTACGCAGGCGGTCGGCTTCTTCGATGATGACGTTGGTGTAGTCCTTGAGGTGTTCCTCCGGCAGCTCGCGGGCCAGCAGTTGCGCTGCACCGCGAATGCCGCCGAGGGGGTTCTTGATCTCATGGGCCAGGCCGCGCACCAGCATCTTGCTGGTTTCCTGTTTGGACAGCTGCGCTTCTTCCTTGGTAATGCGCAGCAGGCGATCGCGAGGATGCACTTCAAGCAACAGCAGGGTGGCGCCGTTGCTCAGGATCGGGGTCACCGCGTAGTCGACAGTCAGCGTCTGGCCGGTGAGGGCGGTGAGCATCGCTTCACGCTTGGTGAATGGATGTGCCTGCTCCACCGCCTGGCGCAGCGAGCTCAAGGCTTCGGCCGACTCGGTGAACAGCTCGCTGATGAACTGCCCATGGCTGCGCTGGCCGCTGATGGCCAGGAGCATTTCCGCCGCCGGGTTCATGTACTCAAGACGCAAGTCGCCATTGAGCAGGATGGTCGCGGTGGTCAGGTTGTCGAGTAACAAACGGTGCAGTGCATCACTGATGGTCATCAGGACCTCTTTTGGAGCAAGGCGCGGGCTTGAGGCACACGCTGATACAAGGAAAATGCAAAAACCAAACCAAGGCTCCGAAAAGAAGCGTGCAAGCCCTGAAATGGCGGGTTAAGGCGCGAAACTGTGGCGTTCTGCCAGCTTGCTCGGGTAGTTTCGAACCAAAATGGGCTGAACAGGTGGGAAGGGTGCAGCGTATCGCACCAATATAGTGCGGACTTGTGAAGGTTGTTCAGGAGGCGCCCGATATAGTTCTTGAATGCACCCAATCAAAAATGTGGGAGCGAGCAAGCCCGCCCCACATTTTTGATTGGGTTTGCAGGCTTTAGCCTTTGAAGATGCACAGCTCGGCGGTGGCACGGATCATTGCCAGTTGGCGCAGAGGGTCGTTCAGCGGCTCATGTACCGCCTGGGCCAGCCATTGCGGGCACTGCGGGTCAGTGCGCTGGGGAGTGAAATCGGCTAGTTGCTGCAGCAGGTGTTTTTGCAGTTCATCCAGCTGTGGGCGAATCTGCTTGACCAAATCCGGGCGCGGATCGTCAGGCGCCTTGCCCTGGAACTGCCAATCGGACAGGTGGGTGTACTGCACCAGTTTGTTCGCTTCGATCTGCGCCGAGAAAAACTGCTCGGCGGCGCCAGGGTCCAGCTTGTAGCTCGGTGCCTGGGCGACCACGCTGGCGATTACCTCTTGCTCGCGCTTTTTGTCTTCTACGGGCTTTTTGCTGTCCCATTTGCTTAACGCCACTTGGTCGGCAATCTCCAGTCGCTCGGCGATGCTGTTGAGCAGCGGATCAAGGGTAGGCGGCGCGGCGCTCGCACCGGCACTGACGAATAGCAGAGCGAACAAAAGTCGGTATTTCAAAGGTGATCTCCTGCGGGAGCGGGCGTGCCCGCGATGGCGATGGGTCAGTCATACATCAGGTGGCGGGCGGTACGCTATCGCGGGCAAGCCCGCTTCCACATTTTTCACCTATTGCGGGCAAAAAAAGACCTCCGCGAAGGAGGTCTTTTTCATCACGCCACCTTAAGCAGCGCTACCGGATCAGCAGCTGTAGTACAGCTCGTATTCCAGTGGGTGTACGAAGGTGCGAACCTTGATTTCTTCTTCGCTTTTCAGGCCGATGTAAGCGTCGATGAAGTCGTCGCTGAACACGCCGCCTTTGGTCAGGAACGCGCGGCCCTTGTCCAGCTCTTCCAGGGCTTCTTTCAGGCTGCCACACACTTGTGGGATCTCTTTGGCCTCTTCAGGCGGCAGGTCGTACAAGTTTTTGTCGGCGGCGTCGCCTGGGTGGATCTTGTTCTGGATACCGTCCAGGCCGGCCATGACCAGGGCGGCGAACGCCAGGTATGGGTTGGCTGCTGGATCCGGGAAGCGTGCTTCGATACGGCGGGCGCGAGGGCTGGAGACGTAAGGAATACGGATCGAGGCGGAACGGTTACGTGCCGAGTAGGCCAGCATTACCGGGGCTTCGAAACCTGGGACCAGACGCTTGTAGGAGTTGGTCGACGGGTTGGTGAAGCCATTCAGGGCCTTACCGTGTTTGATGATGCCGCCGATGAAGTACAGGGCGGTGTCAGACAGGCCGGCATAACCTTCGCCAGCGAAAGTGTTCTTGCCCTCTTTGGCGATGGACAGGTGAACGTGCATGCCCGAACCGTTATCGCCGTACAGAGGCTTAGGCATGAAGGTCGCGGTACGGCCGTAAGCCACGGCAGTGTTGTGTACGCAGTACTTCAGGGTTTGAACTTCGTCAGCCTTGGCCACCAGGGTGTTGAACTTCACACCGATTTCGTTCTGACCGGCAGTGGCCACTTCGTGGTGGTGCACTTCGATGACCAGGCCCATGTCTTCCATGGCGTTGCACATGGAGGTACGGATTTCGTGGTCATGGTCGAATGGCGGAACCGGGAAGTAGCCACCTTTGATACCTGGACGGTGGCCATGGTTGCCGCCTTCGACGTCCTGGTCGGACATCCACGAACCTTGTTCGGAGTAGATCTTGAACATCGAACCGGAGATGTCGGACTTGAACTTGACCTGGTCGAAGATGAAGAATTCTGGCTCCGGGCCTACGAATACGGTGTCGCCGATACCGGTGGACTTCAGGTATTCCTCGGCACGCTTGGCGATCGCACGTGGGTCGCGGTCGTAGCCTTGCATGGTCGAAGGCTCGATCACGTCGCAAACCAGGATCAGGGTTGGCTCTTCGGTGAACGGGTCCAGCACGGCAGTGCTGTCGTCCGGCATCAGGATCATGTCGGAGGCTTCGATGCCTTTCCAGCCAGCGATGGAGGAACCGTCGAACATTTTGCCTTCTTCAAAGAAAGCATCATCCAGCGCGTCGCGAGCCGGCATGGTCACGTGGTGCTGAGTGCCTTTGGTGTCCGTGAAGCGCAGATCAATCCATTTAACGTCATGATCTTTGATGAGTTGAACCGACTTCGACATAGTGTCCTCCGGGTGGCTTCGGGCTGGGTAGTGGAGTAGCCCTTAGAATTTGGGTGATGCCGGCGCGGATACTCCGCCATGGCAACCTGCCTCACAAGAGAGCAAATTGCATGCCAGTGCGCCAACATGGGTTTTTTGATCTAAAAACGCCCCTATAAAAGTGCATTGCGACAAAAGCGTAAAATTTGCGCACCGCAATGTGGCGCAACGGAAGGTTGGCGCACCTATTTAGTGCGCTGCCTGTGCTTTGTATATTAACTGGTTAAACCGTGAGCGATTTCCGCTATAATCCGCGCCCCCCTTTTTCAGCAGGCCCGGCGCGCGCTGTTTCCATGAAATTAATCGTTAAAGTCTTCCCCGAAATCACCATCAAAAGCCGACCGGTACGGATGCGTTTCATCCGTCAATTGGCCAAGAACATCCGTGCCGTGCTCCGCGATCTGGACCCGGCTGTGGTGGTGAATGGTGTGTGGGACAACCTCGAGCTGGAAACTCGTATTACCGAGCCCAAAGCCTTGAAAGACATGACCGAGCGCCTGAGCTGCATGCCGGGCATCGCGCATTTCCTGCAGGTGGATGAGTACCCGCTGGGCGACTTCGACGACATCACCGAAAAGTGCAAACAGCACTTCGGCAGCGAGCTTGAAGGCAAGATTTTTTCGGTGCGTTGCAAGCGTGCCGGCAAGCACACCTTCAGCTCCATGGACGTCGAAAAATACGTTGGCAGCAAGCTGCGTCGCGAGTGCGGCGCCGCTGGAATTTCCCTCAAAGCGCCGCAAATTGAAGTGCGCATGGAAATTCGCGACCAACGGTTGTTTGTGATCCACAGCCAGCACAACAGCATCGGTGGCTACCCGCTGGGCGCCCTGGAACAGACCCTGGTATTGATGTCCGGCGGTTTCGATTCCACGGTGGCGGCTTACCAGATCATGCGCCGCGGCCTTATGAGCCACTTCTGCTTCTTTAACCTGGGCGGGCGTGCACACGAATTGGGCGTGATGGAAGTTGCGCACTTTATCTGGAAGAAATACGGCAGCTCCCAACGCGTGCTATTTGTAAGCGTGCCGTTTGAGGAAGTGTTGGGCGAAATTCTCGGTAAAGTCGATAACAGTCATATGGGCGTAGTTTTGAAGCGTATGATGTTGCGCGCTGCGTCACGGATCGCCGATCAGTTGCAGATCGACGCGCTGGTGACCGGTGAGGCGATCTCCCAGGTGTCCAGCCAGACGCTGCCGAATCTGTCGCTGATCGACTGCGTGACCGAAAAGTTGGTGCTACGCCCGCTGATCGCCAGTCACAAGCAGGACATCATCGACCTGGCCGAAGAAATCGGTACCGCTGATTTCGCCAAGCATATGCCGGAATATTGCGGGGTCATCTCGGTGAACCCCAAGACCCACGCCAAGCGCAACCGCGTGGAGTACGAAGAACAACAGTTCGACATGGCGATTCTTGAGCGTGCGCTTGAGAACGCCAAAATGGTCCCGATCGATCGCGTAATCGACGAACTGGGCCAGGACGTGAAGATCGAAGAAGTCAGCGAAGCCCTGGCTGGCCAGATCGTCGTCGACATCCGTCACCCGGATGCCGCCGAAGATGAGCCGCTGGAAATCGCCGGCATCGACGTACAAACGCTGCCGTTTTATGCATTGAACGCGCGTTTCAAGGAACTGGATAACAGCCGTCAGTACCTGTTGTATTGCGACAAAGGCGTGATGAGTCGCCTGCATGCCCACCATTTGCTCAGTGAGGGGTATGCCAATGTGCGCGTTTATCGACCGAGCTAAGAGCCCGGGGCTGTTTGCCTGTGGCCTGCGTCACCGGCCCCCCGACTCTGCCGTCAAGCTGTAACGGCAAGGCCTGACTCTACTGTAAATCGCTGCCACGACCTGTCAGCACACCGAATCCTCTGATCGAGATACACAAGTGATCGAAAATCTACGTAACATCGCCATCATTGCTCACGTTGACCATGGTAAAACCACCCTGGTAGACAAACTCTTGCGTCAATCCGGCACCCTGGAGCGCAACGAGCTCAACGACGAGCGCGTGATGGACTCCAACGACCAGGAAAAAGAGCGCGGTATTACCATCCTGGCTAAAAACACCGCTATCAACTGGAACGGCTACCACATCAACATCGTGGATACCCCGGGCCACGCCGACTTCGGCGGCGAAGTAGAACGCGTAATGTCGATGGTTGACTCCGTTCTGCTGCTGGTTGATGCTCAAGACGGCCCTATGCCGCAAACCCGTTTCGTGACCAAGAAGGCTTTCGAAGCCGGCCTGCGTCCGATCGTGTGCATCAACAAGGTTGACCGTCCAGGCGCACGTCCGGACTGGGTTCTGGACCAGATTTTCGACCTGTTCGACAACCTGGGTGCTACCGAAGAGCAGCTGGACTTCCAGGTTATCTACGCCTCGGCCCTGAACGGTATTGCCGGTCTGGAACACACCGCCATGGCGGAAGACATGACCCCGCTGTACCAGGCGATTGTTGACCACGTTCCACCACCGAAGGTTGACCGTGACGGTCCGTTCCAGATGCAAATCTCGGCACTGGACTACAACAGCTTCCTGGGTGTTATCGGCGTTGGCCGTATCGCTCGTGGTAGCGTCAAGCCGAACACCCCGGTTGTCGCTATCGGCGCCGACGGCAAGAAGCGTAACGGCCGCATCCTGAAGCTGATGGGTCACCACGGTCTTCACCGTATCGACGTTGAAGAAGCTTTCGCCGGCGACATCGTTTGCGTGAGCGGTATGGACTCGCTGTTCATCTCCGACACCCTGTGCCAGCCGGACAACGTCGAGGCGATGAAGCCTCTGACCGTTGACGAGCCAACCGTTTCCATGACCTTCCAGGTAAACGACTCGCCTTTCTGCGGTAAAGAAGGCAAGTTCGTGACTTCCCGTAACATCAAGGAACGTCTGGACAAAGAGCTGCTGTACAACGTTGCTTTGCGCGTTGAAGAAGGCGACTCGGCTGACAAGTTCAAGGTTTCCGGCCGTGGTGAGCTGCACCTCTCGGTACTGATCGAAACCATGCGTCGCGAAGGCTTCGAAATGGGCGTTGGTCGTCCAGAAGTGATCATCCGTCAGGTTGACGGCGTGAAGCAGGAACCGTTCGAAAACGTCACCATCGACACCCCGGAAGAATCCCAGGGCAAGGTGATGGAAGAGATGGGTCTGCGTAAGGGCGACCTGACCAACATGGTGCCGGATGGCAAAGGCCGTGTACGTCTGGAATACAACATCCCTGCGCGTGGTCTGATCGGTTTCCGTAACCAGTTCCTGACCCTGACCAACGGTGCTGGCATCCTGACCTCGATCTTCGATCGCTACGACACCATGAAGTCCGGCGATATGTCTGGCCGTCAGAACGGTGTTCTGGTCTCGGTTGAAACAGGTAAGGCACTGACCTACTCCCTGGAAACCCTCCAGGCGCGTGGCAAGCTGTTCGTTGAACACGGTCAAGAGATCTACAACGGCCAGATCGTTGGTCTGAACAGCCGTGACAACGACATGGGCGTCAACCCAACCAAAGGCAAGAAGCTCGACAACATGCGTGCTTCGGGTAAAGACGAAACCATCGCTCTGGTTCCACCTGTTCGCTTCACCCTGGAACAGGCCCTGGAATTCATCCAGGACGACGAGCTGTGCGAAGTTACGCCTAAGTCGATCCGCCTGCGTAAGAAGATCCTGGACGAAGGCGAGCGTACCCGCGCTGCCAAGAAAGCCAAGAACTGAGTTAACTCAGGCTGAATGAAAAACGCCCCCGGTCGAAAGGCCGGGGGCGTTTTTTTATGTCTGCAGTTTGTGTGGTGTTTGTGCCGACCCTTTCGCGAGCAAGCCCCCACACATTCGACCGCGTTGTTTCAGGATGAGCGCGGTCAAGTGTGTGCGGGCTTGCTCGCGAAGAGGCCCGTCAGAACACCACAAAATCCAGATCAGAATTTGTCGAGGGTCTTGAACTTAGTCTCGCGCACCACTTCCTTCGGCTTATACGCGCAATACCCAGGCCGCGGCCCGATCTTCGGGTGATTGCGGCAAGTATCCGGGCGTTTGTCATAAATAGTGCAGAAGCGCGTCTTACGATCCAGGTACAGGCAATCGTTGTTGCTCATGCGCTGCAGGGTAAAAATTTCTGACTTGGAATTGAAACGCTCGACGATGCCTTCCTTCTGCAAGCGCTTGGCGATGTTCTTCGCCGGGTCGCCCAGTTCGAACTCATCGACGATGCCGATGCGGATCAGGTCTTTGATCTTCACTTCGACCGGCAGCGTGCAGCAGCTGGACACGCAACCACCGCACATGTGCGCGGAATATTTCTGCCACGTTTCAAGGCGGTCGAGTTCCGCGGCGGCGATCAGTTGAGGCTTCATCAGGGTTCCAAAAAGGTGGGGCTGTGTCCGGGCGCGCGATGATACCGGGATTGGTGATTTTTTGAACAATATTTTCCGGGTTTCTGCTCGAAGGTGGGTAGGGGTAAAAGCAGGCACGGCCCCTGCATTAAAATCCTGTATAGATGAATGCGTTAAAAAACTGACGAACCAGAGCGTCTACCTTCTGTCAGACCGTCTAGGCTCTAGCAACTCCTTCTATCTCGCCCGAGGTCGCAATTGATGTCTCAGGAACCACTTGCACGAGAAGCAGAGGTAGCCGCATTTCGCGATGCCGTCTTGACCAAACTCACTTACGCGGTGGGCAAGGACCCGGATCACGCCTTCGACCACGACTGGTTCGAAGCCATTGCCCTGGCCGCACGCGACCAGATGGTCGACCACTGGATGGACCATACGCGGCGCATTTACCGCAAAGGTCAAAAGCGCGTTTATTACCTTTCCCTGGAATTTCTCATCGGTCGCTTGCTCTACGACAGCCTGAGCAACCTTGGCGTGCTGGAGATCGCGCGCGATGCACTCTCGGAGCTGGGCGTCGATCTTGAGCGCATCCGCCTGCTGGAGCCCGATGCGGCGCTTGGCAACGGTGGTCTAGGCCGCCTGGCCGCGTGCTTTATGGAAAGCATGTCGACGTTGGGCATTGCGGGTCACGGTTATGGCATTCGTTATGAGCACGGCCTGTTCCGCCAGGCGATTGTCGATGGCTGGCAACAGGAGCAAACCGAACGCTGGCTGGATTTCGGCAACCCATGGGAATTCGAACGGGCCGAAGTGATTTACCCGATCGGTTTTGGCGGCAGCGTCGAAACCCTGCCGGATGCTTCCGGCAAGCTGATCCAAGTGTGGACGCCGAGCGAAACCGTACGCGCGGTTGCCTACGACACCCCGGTGGTCGGCTGGCGCGGCGCGAGTGTCAATACCTTGCGCCTGTGGCGTGCTCGCGCAGTGGAAGACCTGCACCTGGAGCGTTTCAACGCCGGTGACCACTTGGGCGCCGTCGCCGAAGTGGCCCGCGCTGAAAGCATCTCCCGGGTGCTTTACCCTGCGGACAGCACCGAAGCGGGGCAGGAACTGCGCCTGCGCCAGGAATACTTCTTCGTCTCGGCCTCGCTGCAGGATCTGCTGCGTCGTCACAAGAACATGCACGGCTCGGTGCTGAGCCTGGGCGAACACGCCGCGATCCAGCTCAACGATACCCACCCGTCCATCGCCGTGGCCGAGTTGATGCGCCAATTGGTCGACTTGCACGACATTCCGTGGGAAGCGGCGTGGGACGTCACCGTCGAAACCCTTTCCTACACCAACCACACCCTGTTGCCCGAGGCATTGGAAACCTGGCCTGTCGGCTTGATGGAACGCATGCTGCCCCGGCACATGCAGATCATCTACCTGATCAACGCCCAGCACATCGACTCGCTGCGCGCCAAGGGCGTCCACGATTTCGACGTATTGCGCGCCGTATCGCTGATTGAAGAAGACAACGGCCGCCGCGTGCGCATGGGCAACTTGGCATTCCTCGGCTCCCACAGCGTCAACGGTGTGTCGGGTTTGCACACCCAGTTGATGCGCAACACGGTGTTCTCCGAGCTGCACAAGCTGTACCCGGAGCGCATCAACAACAAAACCAACGGCATCACCTTCCGCCGCTGGCTGTACCAGGCCAACCCGAAACTCACGTCGATGCTCGTGGGCGCATTGGGCCCGGACATTCTCGACAACATGGAAACGCGCCTGGGCGAGCTGGAAACCTTCGCCGAGAAGCAGACCTTCCGCAAAGCCTTCGCCGATCAGCGCCTACACAGTAAGCGCGCACTGGCGGACCTCATTCACGAACGGCTGGGGATCGCGATCAACCCGGCGGCGATGTTCGACGTGCAGGTCAAGCGGATTCACGAATACAAGCGCCAACTGCTGAACCTGCTGCACACGGTGGCGCTCTACCAGGCTATCCGTGCCGAACCGGGCACCGACTGGGTGCCGCGTGTGAAGATCTTCGCGGGTAAAGCGGCGGCGAGTTATCACCAGGCCAAGTTGATCATCAAGTTGACCAACGACATCGCGCGAACCGTTAACAACGACCCGACCGTGCGCGGTTTGCTCAAGGTGGTGTTCCTGCCCAACTACAACGTCAGCCTGGCGGAAAGCATCATCCCGGCAGCGGATTTGTCGGAGCAGATTTCCACCGCCGGCTTTGAAGCCTCGGGCACCAGCAACATGAAGTTCGGTCTCAACGGTGCGTTGACCATCGGCACCATGGACGGCGCGAACGTGGAAATGCACGAGCGCGTGGGCGCCGAGCATATGTTTATCTTCGGCCTCAGCGCGCAGGAGGTGGAAGCGCGTAAACACGCCGGTGAATTCAACGCCGGGCAGGACATTGCAGCGTCCAATCGCCTCAGCGATGTGCTGCAAGCGATTCGCGGCGGGGTGTTCTCGCCGGATGATCCGGGCCGGTATGTCGGGCTGATCGACGGGTTGATCGACTACGACCGCTTCCTGGTGTGTGCCGACTTCGACTCGTACTGGGACGCACAGGCGCGGGTCGAAGCGCATTGGCATGATTCCAAGGCGTGGTGGCGTTCGGCGGTGCTCAATACCGCGCGGATGGGGTGGTTCTCTTCGGACCGGACGATCCGCGAGTACGCCACAGAGATCTGGAAAGCGCTCGACTAAACGCTGCAATACAAAATGTGTGCGGGCTTGCTCGCGAATACGCTGTATCAGTTAACGAGTATGTCGGCTGATACACCGCTTTCGCGAGCAAGTCGAATCTTCGCACCGCCGCTCCCACATTGAGTCCGCGTCGATATACTAGGCCACGGTTTGCTTAGGGATATCGACCATGCAATGGATTTTCATGCTGATTGGCCTTGCGCTCGGCTGGACGCTCGATGAGTCGTTCAGTGACGCGGGCATCGGTGCGCTGTTGGGGCTCGGCATTGGCCAGGCAATTCGCCTGGCTAAGCTGTCGGCCCAAGCGGACCAGCAGGCGCGTCAGTTGGAAACCACGCAAAAGTCGCTGATAGCGCTGGGCGAACGCTTGCGGCAACTGGAAGTGCCCGCGCCGACGAGCAGTGTCATCGCCGAAACACCCATCCCCGAGCCGACACCTATTACCCAAGCCCCAGAGCTTGTTTGGGAGCTGCCTGCCGACATCACACCTGTCGCCACGGTCGCCAATCCGAGCCAGCCGCTGCCGGCCGACGTCTGGACGCCTGCCCCAACTCCGCGCCCTCAAGCACCTGCCATTCCTCGTGGCCCCAACTTGATCGAACGCGCCATCAGTGGCGCACGCAATTGGCTGTTTGGCGGCAATACCGTGCTGCGGGTTGGCGTGGTGCTGCTGTTTCTCGGCCTGGCCTTCCTGCTGCGTTACGCCACCGAAGGCATGGTGGTGCCGATCGAGGTGCGTTACGCCGGGGTTGCCGCTGCGGCGTTAGGCCTACTCGGCCTGGGTTGGTGGCTGCGGCGGCGTAACAGCAGCTACGGCTTGATGTTGCAAGGCACCGGGATCGCAGTGTTGTATCTGACGGTGTTTGCTGCGATGCGTTTGCATCCGTTGATAGACCCGAGTGCGGCGCTGGGTTTGCTGGTGGCCGTCACGGTGTTTTCGGCGATCCTGGCAATCACCCAGGATGCCTTGGGGCTGGCCTCTGCGGCGGCGCTCGGCGGCTTTGCGGCGCCCATCCTTACGTCTACCGGTGCCGGTAACCATGTCGCGCTATTCAGTTACTTCGCCCTGCTGAATGCCGGCATCCTCGCCATCGCCTGGTTCAAGGCCTGGCGTTTGCTCAACCTGATCGGCTTTGTCGGCACCTTTGGTATCGGCTTCGCCTGGGGTCTGCGCTCCTACACGCCGAAATTGCTGTGGAGCACCGAACCGTTCCTGATTCTGTTTTTCCTGATGTACCTGACCATCGGCCTATTGTTCGCCCGGCGCAAATTGCTGGAGATGAGCGACGCGCCCGAGGATGACAGCCGTGGCGCGCTGCTGCGCTGGTCGGCGGCCAAGGGTGATTATGTCGACGGCAGCATGTTGTTCGGTCCGCCGCTGGTAGGTTTTGGCTTGCAGTTCGCGCTGGTGCAGCGCGTGGAATTCGCCGCCGCCTTCAGCGCGCTGGGCTTGGGCGTCATCTACATGGGGTTGGCTCGGCTG
>NZ_CAXAOJ010000019.1:0-95091 GCF_963970945.1 Pseudomonas sp. RA_5y_Pfl1_P24
AAGCCTGCGTTCGGCCAGCGTGGTTGATGGGGCGCCTGAGATCAAAATCAAAAACAGATCAAAAGCCAGAGCAACCGCTGCTCAGCCGAGCTCGGGCATCGGGCGGAAAGTTGTGTAGATACCTATGCTGCGATGGGGCCTTCAGCCGCACCGTGACATCAAGGTTCCAACCCAATCCCCCGCAAAATCACCCCTGTCACCGTCTGTATCGCCTTCTCGAATTGCATATCCGACAAAGGCTGGTGATCATTCAGGATGTTCACCTGATGATCAAAGTCGGCATAGTGCTGGGTCGAGGCCCAGATCATATACAGCAAGCTCGACGGCTCAACCGGCAGGATGCGTTTGTCCTCCACCCACTGGCGAATTTTCGCTTCCTTCATCTTGGCCCAGTCGTACAGGCTTTCATCCAGCGCCTCCCCGAGTGTCGGCGCGCCGTGGATGATTTCGTTGGCCCAGACTTTCGAGCCATACGGCCGGGTGCGCGAGCGCTGCATCTTGGCGCGGATGTAACTGCTGAGTACCACCCGCGGATCATCAAAGGTCTCGAAGCTCAGGGCGTCCTGCTTCCACACTTCCAACAGGTCGAACAGCACCGCGCTGTACAACTCACTTTTGGTGGTGAAATAGTAGTGCAGGTTTGAGCGCGGCAGTTGCACTTCTTCGGCGATATCGGCCATGGCGGTGCTGCCGTAGCCTTTTTCGGCGAAGATTTTCTCCGCCGCCAGCAGGATTTTTTCGACGTTGACCCGACGAATTCCGATCTTGTGATTGCCCATGAGGGCTCCCTGACAACGAGAGAGCTCAAAGACTACCATTCGCTCTAGATCGGGGCGACAGGCTGAGCCGAAACTTCGTACACTGCCTGCTCCTGCCCAGTGATTGGTATTGAACAATGTTGATCAAGAAAACCCTGACCACCGTCGCCCTGCTCGCGTCCTTGCTGGGGGCTTCGGCGGCGTTTGCCCATGCTCACCTGAAAAGCGCCACACCCGCCGCCGACAGCACCGTCGCCGCCCCCGCTGATCTGCACCTGACCTTCAGTGAAGGCGTCGAGGCCACCTTCACCAAGGTGTCCCTGAGCAAGGACGGCACCGAAATCGCCATCAAGGGCCTGGAAACCCCGGACGCCGACAAGAAAACCCTGGTAGTGACGCCTGCCGCCCCACTGGCTGCTGGCAACTACAAAGTGGTGTGGAACGCCGTCTCGGTCGATACCCACAAGAGCAATGGCGAATACAGCTTCAAGGTCGGCCAATAACCCATGGCAACCCTGCTGGTGCTGTGCCGCTTTGCGCATTTCATCGTCGTGTTGCTGATGTTCGGGGCCTGTGCATTCAGGCCCTGGCTGCTGGGCGCTGAACCGCAGCCGGTGCTGGATCGGCAACTCGAGCGTATCACCCGCAGCCTCGCTGGGTTGGGCCTGTTCTCCGGCGTCGCCTGGCTGCTGTTGATCACCGCCAGTATGGCGGGCAGCTGGGACGCGGCGTTGCAACCGGCCACCCTCCAGCTGGTGCTGGGCAAAACCTTTTTTGGCCAGGTGTGGGCCTGGCATTTGCTGCTGAACCTGTTGCTGGTGATTGTGCTGATCAAACCCTGGCCGCTATTGCGCCTGCCGTTGACCGCATTGCTGCTGGCGACCCTCGCGCCTGTGGGCCATGGCGCCATGCTGGATGGGCTCAGCGGGCAATTGCTGATCCTTAATCAGGTGGGGCATCTGGTCTGCGTGGGCGCGTGGCTTGGGGGGTTGCTGTTGCTGGTGCTGATCCTCAAACAGCCGCAGCCATTCACGCTGGAACCGATCCTCAGGCGTTTCAGCGGCGTGGGTTATGCCCTGGTCGTCGGTTTGCTGATGACCGGATTGATCAATGTGCGCGTGTTGACCGGGCAGCTGTGGCCGACGCCGCTGTTCAGCGGGTTTGCACTGATTCTGTTGATCAAGGTGATGTTGGTGTTCGGTATGCTGGCCCTGGCGGTGCTGAATCGATTGCGTATTGAGCATTGCGAACAGCGGCTGGGCGCTTTGAAAACCAGTGTGATGCTTGAATGGTTACTAGGTGTTTCAGCGGTGGCGGCCGTTTCCTTGCTAGGGACCTTGCCGCCAATGGTCATAGCCGGCTAAATCCACTGCACCTCAAGTGGAACGCTCCCACATTATTTGACCCTGGCCACACGCAATCTCCGTGGCGCAGATCATCGTACAACTTCTGCTTGACACATCCCGAAATCCCCGCAAATATCCCACCCAATGTTGTACGACAACGTATGACAAACAATAAAAATAACAATCGAAGGGAGCTTCACCGTGAGTCAATTCGCCCGCAATTCCTCCGCGCGTATCGGCCTCCTCGGCCTCAGCAGCCTGGCGTTCACCCTGCCGCTCAATGCCCAGGCCGAAGGTTTCATCGACGACGCCAAAGCCACGCTCAACCTGCGCAACGCCTACTTCAACCGCAACTTCACCAACCCGACCAACCCGCAGGGCAAGGCCGAAGAGTGGACGCAGAGCTTCATTCTCGATGCCAAATCCGGCTTTACCCAAGGCACGGTCGGCTTCGGGATTGACGTGCTCGGCCTGTATTCGCAAAAGCTCGATGGCGGCAAAGGCACCGGCGGTACCCAGTTGCTGCCGATCCACGATGACGGCCGCCCCGCCGATAATTTTGGGCGTCTGGGCGTGGCGCTGAAAACCAGGCTGTCGAAGACGGAATTGAAGGTGGGCGAATGGATGCCCGTGCTGCCAATCCTGCGCTCCGATGATGGTCGCTCCCTGCCCCAGACGTTTCGCGGCGGCCAGGTGACCTCCAACGAAATTGCCGGCCTGACCCTCTACGGCGGCCAGTTCCGCGGCAACAGCCCGCGAAACGACGCGAGCATGGAAGACATGTTCATGAACGGCAGAGCCGCGTTTACCTCGGACCGTTTCAACTTCGGCGGTGGCGAGTACACGTTCAACGACAAACGCACCCAGGTCGGCGTGTGGTACGCCGAACTCAGCGATATCTACCAGCAACACTATTTCAACCTGACCCACAGCCAACCCGTGGGCGACTGGACCCTGGGCGCCAACCTTGGCTTTTTCAATGGCAAGGAAGACGGCAGCGCCCTGGCTGGCGACCTCGACAACAAGACCGCCTTTGCCCTGCTCTCGGCCAAATACAACGGCAACACCTTCTATGTGGGCCTGCAGAAACTCACTGGCGACAGCGCGTGGATGCGGATCAACGGCACCAGCGGCGGCGCCCTGGCCAACGACAGTTACAACGCCAGCTACGACAACGCCAAGGAAAAATCCTGGCAAGTGCGCCATGACTTCAACTTCGTGGTGCTCGGCCTTCCGGGGCTGACCATGATGAACCGCTATATCAGCGGCAGTAACGTGCACACCGGGGCGATCACCGATGGCAAGGAATGGGGTCGGGAATCGGAGCTGGCGTACACGGTGCAGAGCGGCGCGCTGAAGAACCTCAACGTCAAATGGCGCAACTCGACCATGCGTCGGGATTTCAGCAATAACGAATTTGATGAGAACCGGATTTTTGTCAGCTATCCGATTTCACTCCTGTAATTCGCACATTTACGTAGCCGCTGGCGCTCGGCAGCGGCTACACAAGAGTGACTTCGACCAATGGCGCGTTGACAACCTGGGGAATCCTTAACGATAATTTTGAAAAGTCATACGACAACCTACAACAATAATGGAACCCTCATGACCACCACCACACTTACGCCCGTTCCATTCAACCGCCTGCTGCTCACCGGCGCCGCGGGCGGCCTGGGCAAAGTCCTGCGTGAACGCCTGCGCCCTTACGCCCAGGTACTGCGTCTGTCGGACATCGCCAACATGGCCCCGGCTGCCGACGCGTGCGAAGAAGTGCAAACGTGCGACCTCTGCGACAAACAAGCCGTGCACCATTTAGTGGAAGGCGTCGACGCGATCCTGCACTTCGGCGGCGTATCGGTTGAGCGCTCGTTCGAAGAAGTGCTCGGCGCGAATATCTGCGGTACTTTCCATCTCTACGAAGCCGCGCGCCGCCATGGCGTCAAGCGTGTGATTTTCGCCAGCTCCAACCACGTGATCGGCTTCTACAAGCAGGGCGAAAAACTCGACGCCCACTCCCCTCGCCGTCCAGACAGCTACTACGGATTGTCCAAGTCCTACGGCGAAGACATGGCCAGTTTCTACTTCGATCGCTACGGCATCGAGACCGTCAGCATCCGCATCGGCTCCTCGTTCCCGGAACCGCAGAACCGCCGGATGATGCACACCTGGCTGAGCTTCGACGACCTGACCCAACTCCTCGAACGCGCGCTGTACACACCCAACGTCGGCCACACCGTGGTCTACGGCATGTCGGATAACCTCGACACCTGGTGGGACAACCGCTACGCCGCGCACCTGGGCTTCGTCCCCAAAGACAGCTCCGAAGTGTTCCGCGCCCAGGTCGAAACCCAGCCACCGGTCGCCGCCAACGACCCGGCCAAGGTCTACCAGGGTGGCGCATTCTGCGCTGCTGGGCCGTTCGGTGACTGAGCGCACACCACCCCAAGGGAATGAGTTGCCATGACCGCTGAACTGATTGTCGATGCGCGCAATGCCGTGGGCGAATGCCCGGTGTGGGTGCCCGAGGAAAACGCCCTGTACTGGGTGGATATCCCCAACGGCGGCCTGCAACGCTGGAGCGCCGCCACTGGGCATATCGCTGCGTGGACAGCCCCGCAGATGCTCGCCTGCATCGCCCGCACGGATGCGGGCAACTGGGTTGCCGGGATGGCAACCGGCTTCTTCCAGCTCACCCCGCACAACGATGGCAGCCTCGACACCACGCCACTGGCGAGTGTCGAGCACCCACGCGCGGACATGCGCCTGAACGATGGCCGCTGTGATCGCCAGGGTCGTTTCTGGGCCGGCAGCATGGTGCTGAATATGGGGTTGAACGCGGCCGAGGGCGTCCTCTACCGCTACGCGTCAGGCCTGGTGCCCCACGCTCAGCTGGACGGTTTCATCACCCTGAACGGCCTGGCCTTCAGCCCCGACGGCCGCACGATGTACGCCTCGGACTCTCACCCGCTGGTGCAGCAGATCTGGGCGTTCGATTACGACATCGACAGCGGCACCCCATCCAATCGCCGCGTGTTCGTGGATATGCACAACCACCTCGGCCGACCCGACGGCGCGGCGGTGGACGCCGACGGCTGCTACTGGATCTGCGCCAATGACGCCGGGCTCATCCACCGCTTCACCCCCGAGGGTCGCCTCGACCGTTCCCTCACCGTACCGGTGAAAAAACCCACCATGTGCGCCTTTGGCGGCAGCCGCCTGGACACCCTGTTCGTCACCTCGATCCGTGATGACCCGAGTGAGCAGTCGCTGTCCGGCGGCGTGTTTGCCCTCAACCCCGGCATCACCGGTTTGCCGGAGCCTACGTTCACCCTTTAGCTGCATCGCTATGCCTTGAATACAACAATAACAAGACAGGAATGAACCCCCATGGACTTCAAACGCACCTTGCTCGCCGCTGCATTCTTTACCCTCAGCAGCGCCGCTAACGCGCTGGAAATCAAATTCGCCGACATCCACCCCGCCGGCTACCCCACCGTCGTTGCAGAAGAGAACATGGGCAAGGCCCTGACCAAAGAAAGCAACGGCGAACTGACCTTCAAGTATTTCCCTGGCGGGGTCCTCGGCTCCGAGAAAGAAGTGGTCGAACAGGCTCAGGTCGGCGCCATCCAGATGACCCGTGTCAGCCTCGGCATCGTCGGCCCGGTGGTGCCGGACGTGAACGTGTTCAACCTGCCGTTCGTGTTCCGCGACCAGGCGCATATGCGCAAGGTCATCGACGGTGAAATCGGCGATGAAATCCTCGCCAAGATCACCGACTCCGAGTTCGGCCTGGTGGCCCTGGCCTGGATGGACGGCGGCACGCGCAACCTCTACACGAAAAAGCCGGTGCGCAAAATCGAAGACCTCAAGGGCATGAAGATTCGCGTGCAAGGCAACCCGCTGTTCATCGACGCCTTCAATGCCATGGGCGCCAACGGCATTGCCATGGACACCGGCGAAATCTTCAGCGCCCTGCAGACCGGCGTTATCGACGGCGCAGAAAACAACCCGCCCACGATGCTGGAACACAACCACTTCCAGAACGCCAAGTTCTACACCCTCACCGAGCACCTGATCCTGCCTGAACCCATCGTGATGTCGAAAATCACCTGGAACAAACTCACCCCTGCGCAACAGGACATGGTCAAGAAAGCCGCCAAGGCCGCCCAGGCTGACGAGCGCGTGCTGTGGGACGCCAAGTCCGCCAGCAGCGAAGCCAAGCTCAAGGCCGCCGGCGTCGAGTTCATCACCGTCGACAAAAAACCCTTCTATGACGCCACCGCAGCGGTGCGTGCGAAGTACGGCGCGCCTTACGCCGACATCATCAAGCGTATCGACGCCGTTCAATAACGCCCCTCCCCTAAGCAAGGCCTGGCGCGGTCCACACTGACGCGCCCGGTTACGGTGAACGCCATGAAGAATTTACTGCTGCGCATCAACGACCGCATCTACATGACCTGCATCTGGGTCGCCGGCCTTTCGGTTCTCGGCGTCGCACTGATTATTCCCTGGGGCATCTTCGCCCGCTATATCCTCGGCACCGGCGCAAGCTGGCCGGAGCCTACCGCCATCCTGCTGATGCTGGTCTTCACCTTTATCGGCGCCGCCGCGAGTTACCGCGCCGGGGCGCATATGTCGGTGGCCATGGTTACTGACCGCTTGCCGGCGCAACAACGCCGCCTCGTCAGCATTTTTTCCCAATTGCTGATGGCGACGGTCTGCCTGTTCATGACGATCTGGGGCACCAAGCTGTGCATGTCCACGTGGAACCAGTTCATGAGCGCCATCCCTACTCTGCGCGTGGGCATTACCTACATGCCGATCCCGATTGGCGGGCTGCTGACGCTGATTTTTGTCGTGGAAAAACTCCTGCTCGGTGACCAGAGCAACCGTCGGGTCGTGCGCTTCGACCTGGTTGAAGAAAGCGAAGGGGCCGCCTGATATGGACGCATTGATTCTGTTGGGCAGTTTTGTCGCCTTGATCCTGATCGGCATGCCGGTGGCCTACGCGCTCGGGCTGTCGGCGCTGATCGGCGCGTGGTGGATCGACATCCCGTTCCAGGCCCTGATGATTCAGGTGGCCGGCGGGGTGAACAAGTTTTCGCTGATGGCGATTCCGTTCTTTGTGCTGGCCGGGGCGATCATGGCCGAGGGCGGCATGTCGCGGCGGCTGGTGGCGTTTGCCGGGGTGCTGGTGGGCTTTGTGCGCGGCGGCCTGTCCTTGGTGAACATCATGGCTTCGACGTTTTTTGGGGCAATTTCCGGCTCGTCGGTGGCGGACACCGCCTCGGTCGGCTCGGTGCTGATCCCGGAAATGGAACGCCGTGGTTACCCCCGCGAATTCGCCACGGCGGTGACCGTCAGCGGTTCGGTGCAGGCCTTGCTGACTCCGCCTAGCCATAACTCGGTGCTCTATTCCCTCGCAGCCGGCGGCACCGTCTCCATCGCCTCGCTGTTCATGGCCGGCGTGGTCCCCGGCCTGTTGATGAGCGCGTGCCTGATGGCGCTGTGCCTGATCTTCGCGAAAAAACGCAATTACCCGAAGGGCGAAGTCATCCCCTTGAAACAGGCGCTGAAGATCGCCGCCGACGCGCTGTGGGGCCTGATGGCAATGGTGATCATCCTCGGCGGCATCCTCTCGGGGATTTTCACCGCCACCGAATCCGCCGCGATAGCCGTGCTGTGGGCGTTCTTCGTGACCATGTTCATTTACCGCGACTACAAATGGAACGAGCTGCCCAAGCTGATGCACCGCACGGTGCGCACCATTTCCATCGTGATGATCCTGATCGCCTTCGCCGCCAGCTTCGGCTACATCATGACCCTGATGCAGATCCCGGCGAAGATCACCACGATGTTCCTGACCCTGTCGGACAACCGCTACGTCATCCTGATGTGCATCAACGCCATGTTGCTGTTGCTCGGCACAGTGATGGACATGGCGCCGCTGATCTTGATCCTTACGCCGATTCTGCTGCCGGTGGTGCTGGGTATTGGCGTCGACCCGGTGCACTTCGGCATGATCATGCTGGTGAACCTCGGCATTGGTTTGATCACCCCGCCCGTGGGCGCGGTGCTGTTCGTGGGCGCGGCGGTGGGCAAGACCACCATCGAGAAGACCGCGAAGGCGCTGCTGCCGTTTTATGCCGTGCTGTTCCTGATCCTGATCGCCGTGACCTACATCCCGGCGCTGTCGCTGTGGCTGCCAAGCGTGGTGCTGTAAACCTTTATCAAAAACACAACAGATTCAAATGTGGGAGCGGGCTTGCCTGCTCCCACATTGAACCTCTGCGTTGGGCCTATTTCATACGGCGAGACACCATGTCGTCACACCTCATCGAACTCAGCGATCAACTCACCCACCTCACCCTCGCGCCGGCCACCGGCGCCAGCATCGTCAATTGGACGGTACGAGCAACCGGGCAGCCTTTGCTGCGCCATAGTGACCAACAAGCGCTGAACACCGGTTTGCCGGGCAAACTGGGCTGCTATCCCTTGGCCCCCTGGTCCAACCGAATTTCCCGAGGCGGTTTCGACAACCCCGACGGCTGGCTGGCCCTGGCGCCCAATAGCCTCACGGACCCCTTGCCGATTCATGGTTCCGCCTGGCAGCAGGCGTGGCGGGTGGTGAGCCAGTCAGCGAGTGAAGTGGTACTGGCCGTGGAGTGCGACACGCCGTTCGCCTATCGCGCCGAGCAGCGCTTTCGATTGAGCAAGGGTGAGCTGAGTATTACGCTGAGCGTGACCCATCTGGCAGAAACACCCGCGTGGCATGGCCTGGGATTGCATCCCTACTTGCCACGTCGGCCGGGCACACGCTTACAGGCCGAGGCGTCACAGGTGTGGATGAGTGATGCGTCCAAGTTGCCTACGCTCTTGGCGCCCGTGCCGGATGCCTGGGACTTCCGGGAACTGAAAACCCTACCCGAAGGCCTGGTGGACAACGGCTTTTGCCAGTGGGATGGGCATTGCGTTATCGAGCAACCAGAGTTGGGCTATACGCTGGAATGCCAGGCCAGCGGCGCCGATTACTTCCTGCTGTACTGCCCGCCGGGGCTGGGGTTCTTTTGCATCGAGCCGGTGAGCCATCCGGTGAACGCCCATCATTTGCCGGGCAGGCCTGGGCTGAGACTGCTGGAACAGAGCCAGTCGATCCACCTCAATTTCAGCATGAAATACAGCCCAAATGTGTGAGGGGACTTGCTTGCGAATGCGCTGGATCAGTCACAAACACGTCGCCTGACACCCTGCTTCGCGAGCAAGCCCGCTCCTACAGTCGGATCTCATGCGTGCTGAAGACCACATTCCAAATGTCAGATCCAACCAAGCCAACTCCAGTAAGTCGCCGCAAACACCAGCATCAACAGATAGCCAATCAGCGTCACCAGAAGCCCCACCTTGGCAAACTGCCGCGCCGTAAACGTCCCAGTCCCCATGCACACCATGTTCTGCGGCGCATTGATCGGCAGGATAAACCCATAGCTCATCACAAACCCCAACAGCATGGTCATGCCCAACCGGCTGAAATCCCCCGGCAAGGTCTGCAGCACCGCGATCAGGATCGGCAGCAACGCCGAGGTCAATGCCGTGGCGCTGGCGAACCCCAGGTGAATCAGGATCAGGAATGCGCCAAGAATCGCAAACATCCCCAACGGCCCAACTTGATCCAACCCCGTGTGGGCCACAACAGCAGAACCCAGCCATTGCCCGGCCTGGGTGGTCAGCAGCGCAGTGCCGAGGCTGATGCCAACCCCGAACACAATCACCGTGCCCCACGGAATGCGTGACTGCACATCCTTCCAGGTCATCACACCGATGCCCGGCATTAGCAGAAACACCAGCCCGGCATAGGTCGTGGAGGCGGTGTCGAAACTGTGCAGGCGGCCTTCCGTGGCCCAGGCCAGCAGCAGCAATACCGAAACGCTCAACAGGCGCTTCTGCGGCCCGGTCATGGGCCCGATCTCCACCAGCGACTGCGCCACCGCCTCTTTACCGCCCGGGATGCTGTCGGTTTCCGGCGGCAGCAATTTGAGCACCAGGAACAGCAACACCGCCGACATGATCAACGCCCACGGCGCGCCGGCGATCAGCCAGTCGATCCATGACACGCGCTGACCCAGCATCTTGTCCATGAAGCCGACGGTCAGCAGGTTCTGCGCGGCGGCGGTCTGGATGCCGACGTTCCAGATGCTAGTGCCCTGGGCGACGACGATCATGATGCCAGCGGCGATATTCGAGCGTTTGTCGACACCAAAGGCCGCGATCACGCCCATCATGATCGGCACTACGCAGGCACTGCGCGCCGTGGCACTGGGCACCACGAGGCTGAGCAGGATGGTCACCGCAATCGCCCCCAGCAGGATGCGCCGGGTGCTGGTGCCGACCCGACTCAAGGTCACCAGGGCGATACGCCGATCCAGGCCGGTGTGGGTCATGGCGGCGGCGATAAACAGCGCGCCGGCCACCAGCGCCAACGCCGGGTTGGAGAACCCGGTAAGGGCCATGCTGATCGCCGGGCTGGTGCCGATCAAGTGCGTCGGGTCTTGCAGCGACGGCGCGGTCCCCAGCAAAAACGCTATCAGCGAAGTGATCATGATCGCGCTGGCTTCATAGGACACCGCTTCGGTGATCCACACCACCACGGCAAACGCAAGGATCGCCAGCATGCGGTGCCCGGCCACGGGCAAGTCGGCGGGCAGCGGCAACAGCAGCACGCCGGTCATTACCAACACCGCGACAACCAGGCCCAGGGGTAATTTAAAGGATGCCGCGCTCATCGGGTGCTCCAAGGCTCTAAATCAAGGCTTGAGCATGGGGCAAAACCACCTGCGGCGTGTTGACCTAGGCCAATAACTGACTCAACACCGCGCGTAACTTGCCGGGCTTGACCGGTTTGTTCAACAGCGGTGCTTCGAGGCGACGCAAGGCACGTCGGCATTGGTCAGTGCGGTCAGCCGTGATGATCACCGCAGGAATGTTCTGCTCGAAATGCTCGCGCAGGTGCTTGACCACCGCACAGCCCACCACCCCATGGTCCAAGTGATAGTCCGCCAGGATCAGCTCCGGCGCCCTGCCCTGCAAAGCCAGCAACGCACCCGCCTGGTCGGTGGCGGTGACCACTTCGCAGCCCCACTGCCCGAGCAGCGCGCGCATGCTTTCTAGGATGCTCACTTCGTTATCGATCACCAGCAAACGCCGCCCAGGCAGCGGGTTGCCCGTGCTCGGTTGCACCGGCAACTGGCTGATCGGCAGGGGCATTTCGTCACTCAACGGCACCTCGATGCTGAACATCGAACCCCGCCCCGGCCAGGAACGCACGGCAATCGGATACCCCAGAATCTCGGCGATACGCTCGACAATCGCCAACCCCAGCCCTACGCCCTTGCGGTCCGAGGCGCGGCCGACGTCGAGCTGGTTGAACTCGAGGAAGATCGCCTGCAGCCGGTCGGCCGCAATCCCGCGACCGGTGTCCCACACTTCCAGGCGCAGGCGACCCCCTCGGCGTCGAGCACCGAGCAAGATGCAACCTTCGTCGGTATAACGACAGGCATTGCTGAGGAAATTACGCAGAATCCGCGTCAGCAACCGCAGGTCGGTATTGATCGCATAACAGCCGGTGCGCACCCGCAGGTTCAACCCGGCCGCCAGGGCCACCGATTGGAACTCCGAGACCAGCGGCGCGAACAGCTCATCCAGCCGATACAACGCCACGTCCGGCTTGACGGCCGCCTGGTCCAGCCGCGAGATATCGAGCAAATCGGTGAGCAAATCCTCGGCGCCTTCCAGCGCCTGATGCGTGCGCTCCACCAGCACCTGCTCGACGCTGGGCAACTGTCGCTCGCGCAAGGTGGCGATCAGCAATCGCGCGGCATTCAAAGGCTGCAGCAAGTCATGGCTGGCGGCGGCGAGGTATTTGTCCTTGCTGCGGTTGGCGGCCTGGGCGGCGTCACGGGCATCGCGCAGGTCCTGTTCGATCTGTTCGCGCTGGGCGATCTGCTGTTGCAGGTTGAGGTTGGCTTCGAGCAGTTCATCGGTGCGCGCGGCGACGCGCTGTTCCAGCTCATCGTTGAGGCGGATATAGCGGTTGCGCTCGGCCTCAAGCTCGTCCAATCGCGCGGCGAGTTCCGGGTAATGGCTCTTGCGCGCGGAGTGATTGCCCAGCCCCAGCAACCCGGCGAGGGCGAGTTGCTGGTCCTCAGAGCGCTTCGCCATAGACAACCTCGACGTCGCGCTGGCTCGACTCCCTCGGATTCGTGAGGATGCACGGGTCATGCATCGCATGCTGGGACAGGAAGGGAATATCCGCCACGCGCACGCCATGCAGGCCGAGGGTTTCATGGAAGCCAATCGCATGCTTCAGTGCGATCAGATGCTCCACCAGCCGCCCGCAGATCTGCCGATGATTGAGGCCGCGGCAGTCGATGCCGAACGTCTCGGCAATCACCTGGAAACGCTCCGGCGCCGAGTTGTAGTTGAACGCCACCACATGCTCCACCAGCACCGCGTTGCACAACCCATGGGGCAAGTCGAGGAAGCCGCCAAGGCTGTGGGACATGGCATGCACCGCGCCAAGGATCGCATTGGAAAACGCCAGCCCGGCCTGCATGCTGCCGAGCATGATTTTCTCGCGCAGGGCAATGTCGCCGGGATTGGCGATCATCTGCACCAGATTGCCGTTGATCAGGCGCATCGCCTCCAGCGCATGCGGGTCGGTCAGCGGACCATGGCCGGTGGAGACGAATGCTTCGATGGCATGCACCAGTGCGTCAATACCGGTACAGGCGGACAGGAACGGGTCCATGCTGGCGGTGGTTTCCGGGTCGATCAGCGCCACGTCCGGGACCACCGCCTTGCTGACGATGGAGAACTTCATGCGTTCCTGCTGGTTGGAGATGATTACGAACTGCGAGACATCCGCCGAGGTGCCGGCGGTGGTTGGGATGAGGATCAGCGGCGGGCTGGGCACACGAATGGTATCCACGCCCTCGAACTCAAGGATGCTGCGCCCGTGGGCCACCGCAATGCCGATGGCCTTGGCGCAATCCATCGGGCTACCGCCGCCAATGGCCACGATCACATCACAGTGGTTTTCACGGTACACCTCGGCGCCGAGCATCACTTCTTCGACCCGGGGGTTGGGCGACACGGCGGTGTACAGGCAGTAGTCGACACCAATGGCTTGCAGGCTGGCTTCCACATCAGCCACCCATCCGGCGGCGAGCACCCCGGGGTCGCTGACCACCAGCACCTTGCGCGCGCCAAAGGTCTTGGCATAGTTGCCGACGTTGTGCCGGCAGCCGGCACCAAAGATGATTTCAGGCGAGACGAATTTGCGCAGAAGGCTCAGATTTGGGCTCATTGGAAAGCCTGTTTTTATTATTTTGGAAGAATGCGCTCCACACTAACCCATCCGGCTGCGATTGCAATCAGACCAAAGGGGCATGCTTGCGGCCAGCACCGGCCAGCGCTGGGCTGGCCGGGTGGAGGTCAACGGCTGGCGAAGTACATTGTCACTTCGAAGCCGATACGCAGGTCGGTAAAGGCAGGTTTGGTCCACATGGGGAGTAGTCCTCTTGTTGTACCGGGGGGTTCCGGTGATTTCATTAATGCACGCAGATCAACGGGGGCGAATGCTACTTTCGAAGTAGCAGCCGCACTGCATTAGTCTCAGGTGCACATCAATCAAACTGTGGGAGCGCGTTGAATCAGAAGAAGCCCAGTGGATTGATGTCGTAGCTCACCAGCAAATTCTTGGTCTGCTGGTAATGATCCAACATCATCTTGTGGTTCTCACGCCCCACGCCCGACCTCTTGTACCCACCAAACGCCGCATGCGCCGGGTACAGGTGATAACAGTTGGTCCACACACGACCGGCTTTGATCGCTCGGCCCATGCGGTACGCGCGGTTGATGTCGCGGGTCCACAAACCGGCGCCCAGGCCGAACTCGCTGTCATTGGCTATCGCCAACGCTTCGGCCTCGTCCTTGAAGGTAGTCACACCGACTACCGGCCCGAAGATTTCCTCCTGGAACACGCGCATCTTGTTGTGCCCCTTGAGCAAGGTCGGCTGGATGTAATAGCCACTGGACAGGTCGCCTTCCAAACGTTCGGCCGCGCCGCCAGCCAGCAGTACCGCACCCTCTTCCTGAGCGATCTTCAGGTAGGAGAGGATCTTGTCGTATTGCTGCTCGGACGCCTGGGCGCCGACCATGGTTTCGGTGTCCAGCGGGTTGCCGCGCTTGATCTTGACGATCTTCTTCATCACCTCGGCCATGAATGCATCGTAGATCGACTCCTGCACCAGCGCCCGCGATGGGCAGGTGCACACTTCGCCCTGGTTGAAAAACGCCAGCACCAGGCCTTCAGCGGCTTTTTCGATAAATTGCGGCTCGGCCTGCATGATGTCTTCAAAGAAGATATTCGGCGACTTGCCGCCCAGCTCTACGGTGGACGGAATAATGTTCTCGGCCGCCGCGTGCATGATGTGCGCGCCCACCGGGGTGGAGCCGGTGAAGGCGATCTTGGCGATGCGCTTGCTGGTGGCCAACGCCTCCCCCGCTTCGCGGCCAAAGCCTTGCACGATGTTGAGCACGCCCGGCGGCAGCAGGTCATTGATCAGCTCGGCAAATACCATGATCGACAGCGGCGTCTGCTCAGCCGGCTTAAGCACAATGCAGTTACCGGCGGCCAACGCCGGCGCAAGTTTCCACGCAGCCATCAGCAGTGGGAAGTTCCACGGGATAATCTGCCCGACCACACCCAGCGGCTCGTGGAAGTGATAGGCGGTGGTCAGTTCGTTGATCTCGGCGGCACCGCCTTCCTGGGCGCGGATGCAACCGGCGAAGTAGCGGAAATGGTCAGCAGCCAGCGGCACGTCGGCGTTGAGGGTTTCGCGCACGGCCTTGCCGTTGTCCCAGGTCTCGGCCACGGCCAGCACTTCGAGGTGCTGCTCGATGCGGTCGGCAATGTTCAGCAACACCCGCGAGCGGTCCTGGGCCGACGTCTTGCCCCAGGCATCAGCGGCGGCGTGGGCGGCGTCGAGGGCCTTGTCGATATCGGCGGCGCTGGAGCGCGGGAATTCGGCGATGACGTCGCCGGTGACCGGCGACGTGTTGGTGAAGTACTCACCGTTGATCGGCGCGACAAACTCACCACCGATGTAATTGCCGTAGCGCGGCTTGAAGCTGACGATGGCGCCGGGCGTGCCAGGTTGTGCGTAGATCATGGTGAGGCCTCTGTCTGTTGTGGGTGTTGTCAGGGGTGCAGGCGTTGCATCTGCTCGCGTTCGTACTGCGGGTACAGGTGGGTCACGCTGCGGATCAGTTCGTAGCGGCTGAGGTTGATCGCCGCGAAACGTTCGGGGATCGGGCTGCGGATCAGCTCAGGCATATCGCGACCTTGGGCGGCGCCGTCGCGCAGGAGCTGGTCGAGCCAGGTGAGGTAGTCGCGCATCTGTTCGAAGGGTTTTGCATCCGCCGCGATCGGGCCGTGGCCGGGCACGATCAGCGTCCAGGGCAAGCCTTGCAGGGTGGCGATATCGGCCAGCCACAGTGCAAGGCCCGGTGAATTGGGCGTGGTGAGCGCGCGCTGGTAGAACACCAGGTCACCGGCAAACAGCACGCCGGTCTTGCGGTCGAATATCGCCAGGTCGGCACCGGTATGGCCGCGCAGGTGCAGCAGTTGCAGGTCGTGGCTGCCGAAGGTTTTTACGCCCGCTTGCAACACTTCACCCGGCAACACCACTTCAGTGCCGCGCATCCAGTCGCCAACCCTGCGGTACAGGTTCTCGGCCATGCTGTCGCCCTGCTCGTGCAGTAACTCGGCGGTGCCGGCCAGGGCGCCGATGGTCACCTCCTTGAACGCTTGGTTGCCGAGCGCATGGTCGGGGTGGTGGTGAGTCAGCAACACCTGGATCACCGGCTTATCGGTGACGCTGGCGATGGCCTGTCGCAGGGCTTCGCCGTAGCGCTTGGACGGCCCGGTGTCGATCACCACCACGCCGGGTTCGGTGACGATGAACCCGACATTGACGATGTTGCCGCCGTTGTCCTTGGCGAAATTATCGGTGCTGCCTTCCAGCAGCCAGGTGTTGTCGGCGATCAGGCGGGGTTTCAGGCCGTAATCCAGCTCGGCCAGCACCGGCTGGCTGAGCATGATCAGCCAGAGCAGAATCCAGCGCCGGGTCATGGGATGACCGCCTCGAATTGACTGCCGCTGGTGTCGCGCAAAGTCAAACGCGTGGGCTCGGCGCCTTCGATATCGAAGGCCAGGTTGGGGTTTTCGCTGACGGCGGGGAACAATTCCAGGCGTGCCAACAGCTCACCGTTGGCACCGTGAAGTTCGGCATTGTTAACGAAAAACTCGGGAATACCACTGACCATGCCGTTATCCATCGGATGGGCAACTTGCAGCTTCACCCGGCTGAATTCCGCGCGCGGGTAGCGCCCGCCGAGCACTTCGCCGAGGTGGTCTTCCCAGCCCGCTTGCGTGCGCACCACGCTGGACGCCGTGCAACCGCCGCCGGCGGCATCGATCAGTGTCGAACCGACATGCCACATCCCGTCCCGGGTCAACACCGCCGCGCGCAACGGCGTGGCCTGTTCGATGCGAATCCGGATCGACAGCCACGCCAGCACGCGCTCCACCGGCTGGAAGTCGACAATCTGTGGCAGCGGGTTGAGTTCGGCCCAGGCAAGGATCTTCACCACCTCGCCCTTGAACGCACGGGCATCAATCTCCAGCGGCACCTGGCGCGCGTCCTCGGCGAACGGCGGCGCCAAGAGCTTCACGCGCTCGTCGAATACGAACGGCGCATTGTCGAGAAAACGTTGGTGGTAGTAGGCCCACATCACCGAGGGCACCGGGTCGACGGGCGCGCCCCAGGCCAGCACCGGCAAACAGCAGACCCACCACCCGCGCAGGCGCATGGCTTACTCCTCGACGTGCACGCTGTCGAGGTAAGTGCGCACCGCCCACAGGGCTTCCTGGCTCAGGTAGTCAGCCATCTTCGGCATGTACACCCGGCCATCGCGCACGGCGCCGTGGCGGACCCGCTCGACAAACCACTCATCCCCGGGGTCGCCGGCATCCAGCATGCGCAGGTCGGGGGCGATCCCGCCGGACTTGGCTTCCAGGCCATGGCACGCCGCGCAGTTCTGGTTGTACGCCGAGGCACCGATTTCGACGGCCTTGTCATGCTCTGAGGAGGTGCGATAAGGGTTGGTCGCGGCCCAGCCATCGGCGTCCAGCGGCACGCCGGCATCCTTGACCGGGGTGAGGCCTTTGGTTTCCACGGCAGTTGGGGTCACGTTGCCGTGGGCCCAGGCGGAACCGGCACCTATCGCAGCGGTAAGGAGGCAGGCGGTCAGCAAGGCGTTGCGTTTTGTTTTCATTATTTTTTCCCCTAAGGAGTGCACGCAAAACCTCTTGGCAGAGGCTATGGCAACCATCTTAGGAAGCGCCCGGCGGCACCCGTATGCTGCTTTGGTGGGCGGGTTCTCATCCGTTGGTAGCAGGCCTTGTGGGGCACTGCTAAATCAGAGGCGGTTCGGGAAATTGTCCCGGCAACACCGGGACTTTTTCCGTATTCGCCAACCCGTCCAGGCAGCAACCTGTGCAGGCCAAAACCTCCACTGGGAACTGCAACCATGACAATAAGATCGCTACCCGCCCGCTCACCCCTAAGCCTTGCCGTGCAAGCCTTTCTGCTGGTGGGCAGCCTGTCCCTCAGTGCTGCAAGCTCTGCTGCCGCCGAACCTGCGAAACCCACCCACAACGTCACTTGGGAAGACATCGCCAACGACCACCTGACGACCAAGGACGTGCTGCAATACGGCATGGGCACCAACGCCCAACGCTGGAGCCCCCTGGCCCAGGTCAACGACAAGAACGTGTTCAAGCTCACCCCGGCCTGGTCCTACTCGTTCGGCGACGAGAAGCAACGCGGCCAGGAATCCCAGGCCATCGTCAATGACGGCGTGGTCTACGTCACCGGCTCGTATTCCCGTGTGTTCGCCCTTGATGCAAAGACCGGCAAGCGCCTGTGGACCTACAACCACCGCCTGCCCGACAACATTCGCCCGTGCTGTGACGTGGTCAACCGTGGCGCGGCGATCTTTGGCGACAAGATCTACTTCGGCACCCTCGACGCGCGCCTGATCGCCCTCGACAAAAACACCGGCAAAGTGGTGTGGAACAAAAAATTCGGTGACCACGCCGCCGGCTACACCATGACCGGCGCCCCGGTGCTGGTCAAAGACAAGGTCAGCGGCAAGGTGCTGCTGATCCACGGCAGCTCCGGCGATGAATTCGGCGTGGTCGGCCAGCTGTTTGCGCGCGATCCGGACACCGGCGAAGAGGTCTGGATGCGTCCGTTCGTGGAAGGCCATATGGGCCGCCTGAACGGCAAGGACAGCACCCCGACCGGCGACGTCAAGGCGCCTTCGTGGCCAGATGACCCGACCACCGAAACCGGCAAAGTCGAGGCCTGGAGCCACGGCGGCGGCGCGCCTTGGCAGAGCGCGAGCTTCGATGCCGAGACCAACACCATCATCGTCGGTGCCGGCAACCCTGGCCCATGGAACACCTGGGCGCGCACGTCCAAAGACGGCAACCCCCACGACTTCGACAGCCTCTACACCTCGGGCCAGGTCGGCGTCGACCCAAGCACCGGCGAAGTGAAGTGGTTCTACCAGCACACGCCGAACGATGCCTGGGACTTCTCCGGCAACAACGAACTGGTGCTGTTCGACTACAAGGACAAGGACGGCAAGGTCATCAAGGCCACCGGCCACGCTGACCGCAACGGTTTCTTCTATGTGGTGGACCGCAACAACGGCAAGCTGCAGAACGCCTTCCCGTTCGTCGACAACATCACCTGGGCCAGCCACATCGACCTGAAGACCGGCCGCCCCGTGGAGAACGAAGGCCAGCGTCCGGCCAAGCCATTGCCCGGTGAAACCAAAGGCAAGCCAGTGGAAGTCTCGCCGCCGTTCCTCGGTGGCAAAAACTGGAATCCCATGGCCTACAGCCAGGACACCGGCCTGTTCTACATCCCGGGCAATCAGTGGAAAGAGGAATACTGGACCGAAGAGGTCAACTACAAGAAAGGCTCGGCTTACCTTGGGATGGGCTTTCGCATCAAGCGTATGTATGACGACCACGTTGGCACTCTGCGTGCGATGAACCCGACCACCGGCAAGGTGGTGTGGGAACACAAGGAAGCCATGCCGCTGTGGGCCGGCGTGCTGGCGACCAAGGGCAACCTGGTGTTCACCGGGACCGGCGACGGTTTCTTCAAGGCTTTCGACGCGAAAACCGGCAAGGAACTGTGGAAGTTTCAGACCGGCAGCGGCATCGTCTCGCCGCCGATCACCTGGGAACAGGATGGCGAGCAGTACGTCGGCGTGACAGTCGGCTATGGCGGCGCGGTGCCGCTGTGGGGCGGCGACATGGCCGAGCTGACCAAGCCGGTGGCACAGGGTGGGTCATTCTGGGTGTTCAAGATCCCGAGTTGGGATAACAAAACCGCGCAAAAATAAGCTTGTAAATGCGGGACCGCCTTGCAGTGAGCGGGCTTGCCCCGCGCTGGGCTGCGAAGCGGCCCCAAACCACGGCGTCTCGGTCTCTCTGAAACACGGCGCCGTCCCTGTTGGGGCGGCTTCGCCGCCCAGCGCGGGGCAAGCCCGCTCACTAAAAGGTCTCGTGATGAACTACCTGCCTTTATTACTGCTGCTGTCACTTCCCTTGGCTCACGCCGCCGACGACGGCGACGACGGCGACGACGCCCCCCTGATCATCAACGGCTGCACCATCGCCGAACACAGCCAGTGCCCCGGCGCCAACCTCAAGGGCGCCAACCTGCGCAACCAGAACCTGAGCAAAATGAACCTGGCCGGTGCCGACTTGCGCGATGCGGATCTGCGCCACGCCAACCTGGACCTCGCCAACCTGGAGAAAGCCCAACTGCAAGGCGCCAACCTGACCCGCGCCAGCCTGCAGCAAGCCAATCTGCGCCTGGCCGACTTCACCGGTGCCACGTTGATGGCCGTGCAAGGCTGGGGGATGTTTGCCCAAGGCGCGCAATTCGAAAACGCCAACCTCAGCGCGGCCTACCTGCAATTTGCACGGTTGTCAGGGGCGAAGATGCACAAGGTCAACCTGCGTGCGGCTGACTTGGAAATGACGTGGTTGAGCAAGGCCGACCTGCAAGGGGCGGACCTCAGTGATGCCAATCTGCAAGAAGCCAAGTTCGGTGAAAGCAACCTGGAGAAAGCCACGCTCACGGGGAGTCGTCAGCATTATGCGAACTTTCAGGATGCGAATATGGAAGGTTGCAAAGATTGCCCCACTACGTGGGATCGATGAACCAATGCGGTTCACTGTGGGAGCTGGCTTGCCTGCTCCCACAGGGGGGGATTTGTGCGCATCAGGTTAACCGGCGATGCGCACCACCCCCATATCAATTCCCAAATGCACCAACTCGGCATGGGAACTCACCTGCAACTTGCTCTTGAGCAAGGTCAGGTAATTGGACACGGTCTTGCTGCTGATACTCAGCTGGGCCGCAATCGAGCGGGCCGGGGTACCTCTGGCGAGCATCAGGAAAATCTCCAGTTCGCGCTGGGTCATGCTCTGCAAACGGCGGTCTGTGGGGTGATAGGCCAGCTGGGTCGCCAGGTCCTGTTCGATATAGGTGTGACCGTCGAGGATGCGCTCCACCGCGTCCAGCATCACCGCAGGCGACGCGCTTTTGGTCAGGTAGCCCGATGCACCCGCCTCCAGAGCCTGGCGCACCAGGGGCAACTCGGCGTGCTGGCTGAAAAACAGCACGCGCAACTGCGGCAAGCGCTGGCGCAGGCGGCGGGTGGTTTCCAGGCCGCTGATACCCGGCAGGCCGAAGCCGATGATCACAAGGTTGGGCACCGCCTCATGCACGCGCGCCAGGGCTTCTTCGCCACTGGCCGCTTCACGCACCAACACACCCGGCAGGCCGCTGCGCAACAGCCCGGCATAGCCCAGGCGGACCACGGCGTGATCATCGACCAACAGGATATTCATAATGCCTCCAATGGCAGCGGCTCTCGTCCCATGCTAGAACCCCGCGCCGCGCCGCGACCTACTACTTTGGTACTGGTTTTGCTGTCTATCGTCGCATTCCCAAGGCAGCGGGACTGGCGTGTAATAGGTGCATAACGATAACGACTGGACCCGCCATGCTGCCCGTTCGACTGCCCCTAGCGGCCCTGTTGTGCCTGTTCATCACGCATGTACACGCCGACCCACCCCTGTTTTCCGCCGACGGCTACCGCATCAGCGTGTACCGCAGCCCTACGCCCGATCAACTGCCCGGGGCGACCATCGTCGACACCCCGGCCCTGCGAGCCCTGCTCAACCAGACGCCCGCGCCGGTCCTGATCGACGTGTACCGGCGCCAGTGGCTGCAAGGCCGTTTCATCGAAGACCAGCCTCACGCCAATCTGCCAGGAAGCCACTGGCTGGCCAACACCGGCGACGGTGACCTCTCACCTGAATGGCAAGGCTATCTCGTGCGACACCTCTACACGTTCACCGGCGGCAACCTGGCACGCCCGCTGGTGTTCTACTGCCGCTCCGATTGCTGGCTGAGTTGGAACGCGGTAAAACGAGCCGCCGAGCTGGGCTATACCTCTGTGTACTGGTATCGCGATGGCTTGGATGCATGGGAAGCGGCAAACCTGCCAGTGATGACTGCCACACCCGAACCCTTTGAATAAAAAACCACAACAAGAAGGTGAACGGCCATGTACAAAATTTTGATTGCCGACGATCACCCGCTGTTTCGCGAGGCGATCCATAACGTTATCAGCGACGGTTTTCCCGGCAGCGAGGTGATGGAAACCGCCGACCTGGACAGTGCCCTCGCCCTGACCCAGGAACACGACGACCTCGACCTGATCCTGCTGGATCTGAACATGCCCGGCATGCACGGCCTCAACGGTTTGATCAACCTGCGCAACGAGTCACCGACTATCCCGGTGGTGATTGTCTCGGCCGAACAGGACAAGCAAATCGTGCTGCAAGCCATCACGTATGGCGCCGTGGGGTTCATCACCAAGTCCTCGCCCCGCCTGCAAATGACCGAGGCGATCCAGCAGATTCTCAACGGCAACGTGTACCTGCCGCCGGACATCATCCGTTCCCAGAAAAACACCGGGCAACGGCGCATGAACGACAATCCCGGTTTCGCCCCGGAGCTGTTGCAGGCACTGACGCGCAAGCAATTGCTGGTGTTGGAACGGATGACCAAGGGCGAGTCGAACAAGCAGATTGCGTACACCCTGGAGATTGCCGAGACCACGGTGAAGGCGCATGTGTCGGCGATCTTGCGCAAGTTGAATGTGCATAATCGGGTGCAGGCGATACTCAGTGCCGGGGATATTGATTTCGGCTCCTACCTGCGGCGCTGAACCGCCAGACAGAACACAAGTTCCCACATTTTGATTGCCTTTTGTCAGGGCCGACTGAGCAGATGACTCATCGCAGTCTTCAGCTTCATCGGCCGCACCGGCTTATGCATCAACGTATGCCCCAGCTCACGAATCTGCTGTTTCAACTCATTGCTGTAATTGGCAGTAATCATCATCGCCGGTATCGCACGGCCCCGCCGCGCGTTGATGCGGGCCACTGCGTCAATGCCGTTCTGGTCGTTGTCGAGGTGGTAATCGGCAATCAGCAAGTCCGCCTCGGCATGGTAGTTGTCCACCTGTCGCGCCAAGTCCTGCTCCGACAGCGCGGTGACCACCCGGCAGCCCCAGCCTTCGAGCAACGTGCGCATGCCTGCACAAATCGCCGCGTCGTTATCCAGCACCCACACGCGCGCACCCTGCAAGCGTTCGAGCATCGGCTCGCTCATGCACGGCGCCGGCGAGGACTTGGGCGCGGTGGCGCTCAACGGCACTTCTACCGAAAACATCGAGCCTTTACCCGGCCAGGATTTGACGCTGATGCGATGGCCGAGCATCCCGGCGATCTTTTCCACGATGGCCAGGCCCAGGCCCAACCCGCGATCCTGATCCGGGCGCTGCACATCGCCGCGCTTGAACTCCTGGAAAATCTCCTCCAGACGCTCTTCGGCAATGCCCATGCCGCTGTCCCATACTTGAATCAACACGCGTTGATGCTGGCGCCGGCAACCCAGTACTACGCGGCCCTTGTAGGTGTAGCGAATCGCATTGCTCAGCAGGTTGCGCAGGATCCGCGCCAGCAGCTGGATATCGCTGCGCACCAGCGCCGAGCAGTCGATAAAGTGCAGCGCCAGCCCCTCGGCGCGGGCCAGTTCGGTGTATTCGACGGCGAGGTTGTCCAGCAACTCACTGAGGGCAAACGGCGCGATATCGGCCTTGATCACCCCGGCATCCAGCTTGGAAATATCCACCAGGGTGCCGAGCAGGTTTTCCACGTCTTCCAGGGAATTGCTGACGTTGCGCACCAGGGTTTCACTGGGGCGTTCGAGCAATGCGCTGGTAAATAGGCGCGCGGCGTTCAGCGGTTGCAGCAGGTCATGGCTGACAGCGGCGAGGAACTTGGTTTTCGACAGGTTGGCCTGTTCGGCCTCCCGCTTGGCTTCACGCAGGCGGGTTTCCATGCGCCGGCGCTCGTCGATTTCCTTGAGCAACTGGTCGTTGAGCGAGGTGAGTTCCGACGTGCGCTGGGCCACGCGTTGCTCCAGGTGCTGGTAGGCCTGGTGCAAGGCCTCAGCGGTGCGCCGGCGTTCGGTGATGTCGCGGATCAATACGAAGATCCCCACCACTTCGCCACTGGCCAACAGGTTCGGCACATAAGAACGCAGCATGTAGCGCTCCTGATTGTTGATGTTGGTTTCGGCGAATTCAAACGTCACGCTTTCCCCCGCCAGGGCGCGGGCGACGTAGGCATCCAGGCGTTGGCAATGCTGCTCGCTGTGCACTTCGCGCAGGCTCTGGCCGAGCATCATGCCGCGCGGCCAGCAGTACCATTCCTCATAGACTTTATTGGTGAATTCGTAGACCAGCTCAGCATTCAGGTAGCCGATCAGCGCCGGCACGTTGTCGGTGATCAGGCGGATCCAGCGTTCGCTTTCCTGGGCCTTTTGCGCCGCTGCCTGTTCGCCGCGCAGGGCTTCGGCGCGCAGCCGGGCGTTGATCAGCAGGTGGTTGCTGGCCTTGAGTTCAGCCATCGCCTGGTTCAGCGCATCAGTGCGTTCGCGTACTTGCTCGGCCAATACCACCGAATGCTGGAAGGTGGTGTAGGGGTTGTTGCCCTGGGTTATGCCGGACTCGATGCGCTCGATCAGCGCCGCATTGATCCGCGCCAGCTTGTGGTTGTCCTGTTGCAGTCGCGCCACCAGGGCGGGCAGGTCAGCGTCGGCCTCGGGCAATGGCGACACCGGTGAAAGTCTGGTTGATGTGCATGCCATTGAACTGTTCTCCGTAGGTGTTGAAGCCCATCACCCGCTGGTCGCGCAGATAGCTGCCGATCTGCTCGAGGGTGCCGTTGTCTTCCAGTTCCAGGCGCCGCAGGAAACAGTCGCAGCCAATGGTCAGCAGCAGGTCGCCAAGGCGCGACTGCAGGCCGTCGAACAGGGTTTGCAGGTTCGGCAGAATCGGGCCGGGCTTCATCGCGGTCAGGACGATGCCGTTTTCCACCGCGCAGTAGAAACTCAGGCTGAGGTCTTCGTGCACCTGCTGGATCGCGCGCACGTAGTACTGGTCGTGGATGCGCACCGCCAGCGGGTGCGCGGCGAAGGTGCGGTGGTCGAGGTTGGCCACGGCCACACCGATATGCCGCGCGTATTCTTCGGCGGCAGGCTCGGCGTTGAGTTCAAAGACCCGTCGCGACGGGCTGTCTGCGCCGGTGACCACCAGCTTTTCCGAGCGCGGCAGGATGTGGTGGGTGGTGAACACCTCGAAATCCAGCCAGGTATTGACCAGTACCACCACCGCTGCGCCGCTGTGGAACACGCCGTTGAAGTAGACGTGGGTGTGCGTGAGGAAATTGTCGTCACCCGCCGAACCGCCAAAGTGCGGGATATCGCCCAACGCGGCGCTGAGGGCCGCGAGCACCATTTCTTCTCGGCTGGACAGGCCATCGAGCAGGGTCAGGGCGAAGGTGTTGCCCTTGATCGGCGCCAGCGTATTGCTGCGGCAACCGCCGACCAGGCGTTCGACCATGTCCTGGGCGTTGATCAGGCTGAAGTGTTCCACCTGGTCGATCAGCTCAGTGGCGATGGAAAAGTGAGCGTGGTTGAAGCCCACCGCCGTGATGCAGTTGCGGCCATAGCCTTGGGACGTGATCTCGCCGGCGCTGGTACAGCCGACCACGCGCACGCTGCCGAAGCATTGTTGCAGCGCGTGGCCCAGAGCCTGCAAATCATAGGAGGCCGAGCAGAAAAACAGCACGAAACCCAGGTACGGATGCAACAGTTGCCGCGCCAGCTCTTCGGCGGCCTGCCCGGCATCGGTGGCCTGGGACATGGCACTGACTACGCCTTCACTGTTGTGCATCGTTGGCTCCCCCTCTGAGGCACAAGTGTACGAAGGGCCAGGGGGGAGACCTATGCTACTTGGGTACTGGGTGGGGGATGCGATGGGATGAGGTTTCAGGCACGCGCAAATGCCACGGCTTTCTCGAATTGCTCAGGGGTCGGACGCACACCGGTATAGAGCACAAATTGCTCCAACGCCTGGATCGCGATTACTTCCAACCCAGTAATCACCCGTTTGCCTTTGGCACGGCCCCGCACGATCAATGGGGTTTCAGAGGGGATCGCCACCACATCGAACACCGTTTCGGCAGCCTCCACGGCTTCGGCATCAAACGCCAGGGCGTGCGCCTCAGGCCCGCCGGTCATGCCGATAGGTGTCACGTTGATCAGCATCTGTGGGCGCAATTCACCCAAGTCGGGCAACCATTCATAGCCCAGGTTCTGCGCCAAGGCGCGGCCTGCGGCTTGATTACGCGCCACTATTACGCCGCTAGCGTAGCCGCCATCGCGCAAGGCACTGGCCACGGCCTTGGCCATGCCGCCGCTGCCACGCAGGGCGAATGTCGATGACTGCGGCACGGCGTGCTTTTTCAGCAGTTGCTCAATGGCGATGTAATCAGTGTTGTAGGCCTTGAGATGCCCATCGGTGTTGACGATGGTGTTTAGCGAGTCGATGGCTTGAACTGAATCGTCGAGTTCGTCCACTAAGGCAATGGCGGCCTCCTTGAACGGCATGGAAACCCCGCAACCACGGACGTTCAGCGCGCGGATACCACCGATCGCGCCGGGCAAATCCTGGCTGCTGAAGGCTTTATAGTAGAAGTTCAGACCCAACTGTTCGTACAGGTGGTTATGAAAACGCAGGCCAAAATTCCCGGGGCGCGCCGACAGCGACATGCACAGCCGCGTGTCCTTGTTGGGGTGCATCTGCATGGGTAACTCCTTGAGTAAGCGATTCGATACAGACCTTACACAACCTTTACCTAGCGGCTGTGCTGTTTTTCAGAAATACGTTGTCTTAAAAGTATCCCCGCGACATTACTTGAGTCCATTGATTGCAGACCACAAGCGCAGGGGCTAACCGAGGAATGACCATGATTCGTACAATCCCCAAGATCGCCTTGCTTGTTGGCGCACTCGCGATGGCAGGCCAAGCCTCCGCCCACGGTGGTGGTTGGGGTGGCCCGGCCGTATTGGGTGCCCTGGTCGGCGCAGCAGTCGTGGGCTCCGTGGTTGCCAGCCAGCCACGTGAGGTCTATGTGCAGCAGCCGGTGTATGTGCAACCGCAACCGGTGTACGCCGCGCCGCCGCCGGTCTATTACGCACCGCCGCCACCGGTGTATGTGCAACAACAGGTCTACTACCGCCCGGCGCCGGTGTATTACGGTCCACCGCGTGGTTATTACGGCCCACCGCGCGGCGGCTACGGCCCCCACCACGGCTACTACGGCCGCGGCTGGTAATCGATCCCGCTGAAACGGGCCTCGCAGGTTGCGAGGCCTTTTTTTGTCTGAAAAGTCCGGATTCATCCTGCAAAGGTCGTTCCGAAGACAATGCCCGCTGCGTATTCGCACATCATCAACACCAATGTCTACTTGCTCGACCGGGCCTCACGCTGTCATGTTTGTGCCACGACACACTGCACTATCGAGCCTGTCCACCCAATAACAACAAGGACGACTGACCATGCCCACGCAAAACCCACACCGCACCGCTGGCCTCTGCACGTCCAGCAAGGTGTACAGCGCCCTCACCGAGCTCAAGCACCTGGAAGGCCACCGCAGCGCCAAATTCCTCGCACTGCTGGCAGAAAACCTGGTGCGCAAGGGTTTGCTCAGTGAGCAGGAAGTGGTGAACATGCTTGATCAGGTCGTGGACTGACGCATCGCGTTGATGTCGACTATCGAGACGGTTGATTTTTCCTACGCCGCCCAGCCCCGTAAGGTGACCTCCATAGCGATTGGAGGTCCTTATGCCTACTGTTCAGATCATGTCCGTCATCGGCAGCGCCGTCCCCGTCCCTCTTCGGGAGCTGGGCTTGCTCGCCTGCTGGTACGTAGTACGCGATGGCGAAGCCATCAGGGGGCCTTTCAGGAGCAGTGGAGAAGCAGTTGCAAGCCTCAAGCTGCAAGCTTGAGGCTAAAAGCTTGAAACTTACAGCTGCCCCTAAGGCAAAGGCAACTTGACCCGCGGCTTGCTTTCCACAAACAACGCCCAACTGGACATGAACAGCGCCGCCACCAGCGGCCCGATCACAAAGCCGTTCAAGCCAAACACCGACAGCCCGCCCAGGGTGGAGATCAGGATCAGGTAGTCCGGCATTTTGGTGTCCTTGCCCACCAGGATCGGACGCAGCACGTTGTCCACCAAACCAATCACAAACACGCCAAACAGCGCCAGCACCACGCCCTGCCAGATCGAGCCGCTCAACAGGAAGTAAGCGGCCACCGGCCCCCACACAATCCCCGCGCCCACCGCCGGCAACAACGACAGAAACGCCATCAATACCGCCCAGAGCAACGCACTCGGGATATCGAGGAACCAGAAGATCAACCCGCCCAGCGCACCCTGGGTCACGGCCACCAGCACATTGCCCTTGACCGTGGCACGCACCACCCGATTGAACTTGAGCTGCAACCGGCGCTTCTGCGGTTCGGCCAGCGGCACCGCCGTGCGCACCTTGCGCACCAGGTCCGGGCCGTCGCGCAGCAGGAAATACAGCAAATACAGCATGGTGAAAAAACTCACCAGGAAATCAAACGTGCCCTGGCCGAAGCTGAACGCCTGGGTCGCAAAGAACTGGCTGCCCTGCATCGCGCTCTTGACGATCTTCTCGCGCAAGCCTTCCAGGTTGCCCATGCCAAAACGGTCGAGCAGGTGCTGGAAATACGGCGGCAGCACGTTTTTGAACTGCTCGATATACGCCGCCACGTCCAACTTACCACTTTCAACGTTTTTATAGAGCGTCGCGCCCTCTTGCACCAGCAAGGAGCTGGTGATGATCACCGGCAGGATCGCAACTATCAAGCAGGCACTCAAGGTGGCCAGGGACGTAAGGTTGCGGTTCCAGCCAAAGCGCTGCTGCAGGCGGCGCTGCATCGGGGCAAAGATAATGCCAAGGATCACCGCCCAGAATACCGCGCCGTAAAACGGCAGCAATATCCAGATAAAGGCAATGGTCACCAGGACCAGCAACAACAGCAGGGTTTTGAATTGCAGGTTGGTTTGATTCATATCCGGTCCATGTCAGAAAAGCAGTGGCCTCGTGTAGGCCCTGTTGCTTAGTCCGCAGCGAAACCTGGGAGTGCCCTGGGTTATCGAACAAGCATAGGCCTCACTCAACGGCTTTGGCCTCCTTCAACAGCGCCTGTCGATACACAGCGATACAAAAAGCCCAAACAACGACCTGGATCAATAAACCGTCGTGGCCGCTCGGCTACCTTCGCGACCTTTTGCGACCCGTGCCCATGCCTCCCATCCTCGCCCCCGAACTGCTCGCCCCTGCCGGCACCCTGAAAAACATGCGCTACGCCTTCGCCTACGGCGCCGATGCGGTCTACGCCGGCCAGCCGCGCTACAGCCTGCGAGTGCGCAACAACGAGTTCGACCACGCCAACCTGGCCCTCGGCATCAAGGAAGCCCACGCGCTGGGCAAACGTTTCTATGTGGTGGTGAACATCGCGCCGCACAACGCCAAGTTGAAGACCTTCCTCAAGGACCTGGCCCCGGTGATCGCCATGGACCCGGATGCGCTGATCATGTCCGACCCCGGGTTGATCATGCTGGTGCGCCGGCACTTCCCGTCGATGCCGATCCATCTGTCTGTGCAGGCCAACACCGTGAACTGGGCCAGCGTGGAGTTCTGGCAGCAGCAAGGGATCTGCCGGGTGATCCTGTCGCGGGAACTGTCCCTGGAAGAGATCGGTGAGATCCGCCAGCAAGTACCGGCCATGGAACTGGAAGTGTTCGTGCACGGTGCCTTGTGCATGGCCTATTCCGGACGCTGCCTGCTCTCGGGTTATATGAACAAGCGTGATGCTAACCAGGGCTCCTGCACCAACGCGTGCCGCTGGAAATACCAGGCCACGCCAGCAGTGGAAAACGCCACGGGCGATATCGTCCAGGTGTTTCAACCGGAACCGACCCTGGGCATTGGCACACCGACCGACCAGGTGTTCCTGCTGCAAGAGGCCAACCGCCCCGATGAGCAAATGCCCGCCTTTGAAGACGAGCACGGCACCTACATCATGAACGCCAAGGACCTGCGCGCGGTGCAGCACGTGGAGCGCCTGACGCACATGGGCGTGCATTCGCTGAAGATCGAAGGCCGCACCAAATCCCATTTCTACTGCGCGCGCACCACACAGGTGTATCGCCGCGCAATCGATGATGCGGTGGCCGGTCGCGCCTTCGACCGCAGCCTGATGACCGACCTCGAATCCCTGGCCCAGCGCGGCTACACCGAGGGTTTCCTGCGCCGCCATGTGCACGATGAGTACCAGAACTACCAGAGCGGCAGCTCGGTGTCGCAGCGTCAGCAATTCGTCGGAGAGCTGACCGGCGAGCGTCGGGGCGAGTTGGCCGAGGTCAAGGTGAAGAACCGCTTTACGGTGGGCAATCACCTGGAATTAATGACACCGGCCGGCAATTTTCACTTTGATCTGGAGAGGATGCACAACAGCCGGGGCGAGGCTGTCGAGGTCGCGCCGGGAGATGGGCACACGGTGTATGTACCGGTCCCGGCGGAGATGGATGTGCGCTTTGGCTTGCTGATGCGTGATGTCTTGTAGCCGCTGGATCGCTTCTTAACACCGCCGAGCATGGGTGGTTTCAGCTTGCTATGGCGGCTTCAGATCCTGAACTGACCGACCAATTGCCCCAACCGTTGACCCAGCTCCGCCAGGCTACGTGAGGTCTGCGCGCCCAGCTGGGTCTCGTCGGCCACGCTGTCCACCGCCACGGCAATCTGATGCACGCTGCGGTTGATCTCTTCGGCGACCGCGGTCTGCTCTTCGGCGGCGCTGGCGATCTGGGCGTTCATCGAATTGATGGTGCCGATCAACTGGGCAATGGTGTCCAGCGACGCGCCAGCTTCGTTGGCCTGGGCCGAGGTGCCATCCCCGGCATCGCTGGAACGGCGCATGGCCTCCACGGCGGCTTCGGTGCCTTTTTGCAGACGATCGATCATGCCCTGGATTTCCTGGGTGCTGGTCTGGGTGCGGCTGGCCAGGGCACGCACTTCATCGGCGACCACGGCAAAACCACGCCCGGCCTCCCCTGCCCGCGCCGCTTCGATCGCCGCGTTGAGCGCCAGCAGGTTGGTCTGTTCGGCGATGGAGCGGATCACGCTGAGGACACTGACGATAGAGGACACGTCTTGCTGCAAGCTGTCGAGGGACACACCGCTGCTACGGATGTCGTTCACCAGCGCATGGATCTGCGCGATGCTGCCGTCCACCACGCGCTTGGCGGCCTGGCCTTCGGCGTCGGTTTGCTGGGCAGCCACCGAGGCGCCCTGGGCACTGCGCGCCACTTCTTGCGCAGCGGACGACATCTGGTTGATCGCAGTCGCCACCTGGTCGGTCTCGTGGCGCTGGCGCTCCATGGCCTGTTCGGAGCGCTGGGCCTGGTCGGAGACCTGGCTGACCAGGCCAGTGAGTTGGGTGGTCATCTCGGTAATCTGGCGCACCAGGCCGTGGATCTTGTCGACAAAGCGGTTGAACGCGCCGGCAAGATCGCCCAGCTCGTCCTGGCTGGTGATGGCCAGGCGGCGGGTCAAGTCGCCTTCGCCGGCAGCGATATCGTCGAGGTTGGCTTTCATCAAGGTCAGCGGACGCAGGATGGTATTGGCCAGCACCATGCCGACGGCAGCGATCACCAGCAGCACCACCACGGCCACGCCGAGGATGCTCAGCAACACGCCTTCCATGCGTTTCTGCACCTTGGCCTCGACCACCGCGACCTGGGCTTCGATGCCGTCCAAGTTGACGGAGGTACCGATGACCATGTCCCATTTAGGCAGGTATTCGGTGTAGCCCATTTTGGGCACGAGTTCGGTCTGCCCCGGTTGGGTCGAGCTGTATTGCAGGTAGTGGGTGCCGTCCTTGCCGACCTTGACCAGGTCGCGGTTGACGTAGACGCCGTTGGGGTCGCGGTTGTCCTTGAAGCTCTTGCCCACGCCGTCTGGGCTGTTGCCCTTGAACAGGCGGATGGTCTCGGAGTCATAGCCGAAGAAGTAGCCGTCCTTGCCGTAGCTGGTGTTGGACAGCAACTTGACCACCTCTGCGCGCGCGGCGGTATCGCCGGGGGCGGCGGCGTCGTAGAGCGGCTTGACGGTGCTCATGGCCACTTCTACATAACTTTGCAGGGTAGCCTTGGCTTCGTTGAGCAGGCGCTGGCGGGTTTCATCCACCTCGTTGCGCGCCTGTCCTTGCAGGATCCACACGGTGGTCAGGCTGATGACCACCGCAAACAGCAACACCGGCACTACGGCGAGGGACAGAACTTTGGCCTTGAGGCTCAGACGCATGGCTTTTCTCTCTTATTAGTCACGACTTGAGAGGCTATCGGCCAATTGCGCGGATTCTGTAGCGGGCCGTCAGAGGGTCATCGCCGCCAGCCAGCCAAACGCCAGCAATGGCAGGTTGTAGTGCAGGAACGTCGGCACCACAGTGTCCCAGATATGGTGGTGCTGGCCGTCGATATTCAGGCCGGAGGTCGGGCCGAGGGTGGAGTCAGAAGCCGGTGAGCCGGCGTCACCCAAGGCACCCGCCGTGCCGACGATGCACACGATGGCGACCGGGCTGAAGCCCAGTTGCACACACAGCGGCACAAAGATCGCGGCCAGGATCGGCACGGTGGAGAACGACGAACCGATGCCCATGGTCACCAGCAGCCCGACCAGCAACATCAGCAATGCCCCCACGCCACGGCTATGGCCGATGAACGCCGCCGACGTCTCCACCAGCGAGCGCACATCGCCGGTGGCTTTGAGCACTTCGGCAAACCCCGACGCGGCAATCATGATGAAGCCGATCATCGCCATCATCTTCATGCCTTCGGTGAACAGGTCATCGGTATCGCGCCAGCGCACGATGCCCGACACCGAGAAGATCAGGAACCCGGCCAGTGCGCCGATGATCATCGAGTCCAGCCACAATTGAATGATGAACGCCGAAGCAATCGCCACCCCAGCCACCAGCAGGGTCAACGGGTTGTACTGCACCGCCACCTGCTCGACGCGCTCGATTTTTTCCAGGTTGTACACACGCTTTTTGCGGTAGCTGATAAACACTGCCACCAGCAGGCCGACCACCATGCCCAGGGCCGGCAAGCTCATGGCGTGGGTGACGCTGACCTGGCTGATGTCCACGCCGCTCTTGGCCACGTTGGCCAGCAGGATCTGGTTGAGGAAGATATTGCCAAAGCCCACCGGCAGGAACATGTAGGGCGTGATCAGGCCGAAGGTCATCACGCAGGCGATCAGGCGGCGGTCCAGTTGCAGCTTGGTCAGCACATACAACAGCGGCGGCACCAGCAACGGGATAAACGCAATGTGGATCGGCAGGATGTTCTGCGAGGCAATCGCCACCCCCCACAGCAGGCCGATCAATAGCCATTTGACGTGACTGCCACCGCTGGCTTCCTGGCGGTCCACCCGCAGCAGCGCCTTGTCGGCCAGGGCATGAGCCAGGCCAGACTTGGCAATCGCCACCGCGAAAGCGCCGAGCAAGGCGTAGGACAAAGCCACGGTGGCACCACCGCCCAAACCGCCATTGAAGGCCGTGAGCGTGGCGTCGATGCCCAGCCCACCGGTAAGGCCGCCCACCAGTGCGCCAACGATGATGGCGATGACCACATGCACGCGGGACAGGCTGAGCACCAGCATGGTGCCGACCGCGGCAATAACTGCGTTAATCATGGTTACCTCAAGCAAAAAACGTAAACAACAGGCATGCCTGCGCCCGGGCGGCCATCGGGCGGCAGCCGACGTACAGGCTTGAAGGAGGTCTTATTAGAGGGCGCGCACTTTGCCGCAGGTGGGCGCGCATGTCAAAAAGCGGCGCCGCTTTCAGGTTTAAATTGATCGTTTGAATTAAGAAAATTTGAACTCGGCCGATAACCGGGCTCATGTGTTTTCAGGTAAGGATGTACCGATGTCGCTTAGGCAGCTCTCCATTCAATGGAAAATCACCCTGCTCGCCGGCCTGTGCCTGCTGGGAATCGTGACCCTGCTGGTGGGTCTGTCGCTGTATCGCATGGAGCAGAGTTCGCAGCAGGTCAAGGCGTCCAGCATGCAGATGCTGGATGAAGCCGCCCAGGCGCGCATCGAAGCCCAAGGCGAAGTGCAGGCGCTGGGTATTCGGCAGCAGTTCATGGACGCCTATCAGTACGGCCATGGTTTTTCTCGTCAGGTGCTGTTCTTGCGCGAACAGGCGGAAAAACGCTTTCTCGACGCCTTCGACACCCGCGAAGACCTGACCCGCCAGGTCAAGGCCGCGTTGCAGGCCAACCCGGACTTGCTCGGTTTGTCCCTGGTGTTCGAAGCCAATGCCCTGGATGGCAAGGATGAGTTGTTCGCAGGCCAAGCCGAACTGGGCAGTAACGACAAAGGCCGCTTCGCCCTGTACTGGTCGCAGCCGACACCCGGCAAGCTGACCTCAATGGCCTTGCCGGAAAGCGACATGTCCGACGCCAGCGTCGGCCCCAGCGGTGAAAAGGCCAACGCCTGGTTCACCTGCCCGCGCACCACCCTCAAGCCGTGCGTGATCGAACCCTACTTTTATGTGATCGACGGACAAAACGTGCTGATGACCAGCATCGTTTTTCCGTTGATGGTCAATGGCAAAGTCATCGCCTCGTTATCGGTCGACATCAACCTCAACAGCCTGCAGGCCGTGAGCCAACAGGCCAGCCACAAGCTGTATGACGGCCAGACCCACGTCAGCATCCTCAGCCCTACAGGTTTGCTCGCCGGCCACAGCCAGGACGCCAGCAAGCTCAGTCAGCGCCTGGACCAGGTCGACAGCGCCAACGGCGCACAATTGATCAGCGCACTGTCTGGCAGCACCCACATCCGCAGCCTGCGTAGCGACCACCAACTCAAGGTGCTGGCGCCGTTCGCGCCGATCCCGGATGGCAAGCCGTGGGGCGTGTTGCTGGATGTGCCGGAGAAAGTCCTGGTAGGCCCGGCCGAAGCGCTCAAGGCGCAACTGGACGCCGACAACACGCGCGGCACCCTGCTTGAACTGGGCCTGGGCCTGCTGGCGGCAGTGGTCGGCCTGATCCTGGTGTGGCTGATGGCACGCAGCGTGACCCGGCCGATCCTCGGCGTAGCGCAGATGCTCGAAGACATTGCCAGCGGCGAAGGCGACCTGACCCGACGCCTGGCCTACGACAAGCAGGACGAGTTGGGCCAACTGGCCGGCTGGTTCAACCGTTTCCTGGACAAGCTGCAACCGATCATCGCCGAGGTGAAGCGTTCGGTGCAGGACGCCCGTGGCACCGCCGACCAGTCCGCCGCAATTGCCACGCAAACCAGCGCCGGCATGGAACAGCAGTATCGTCAGGTCGACCAAGTGGCCACTGCTTCCCACGAAATGAGCGCCACCGCCCAGGATGTGGCGCGCAGCGCTGCGCAGGCGGCCCAAGCTGCACGCGATGCCGACCAGGCGACCCGCGACGGCCTCACAGTAATCGACCACACGACCCGCAATATCGGGGAGTTGGCGGCGGATATGAGCACGGCCATGAACCAGGTCGAAGGCCTGGCTGCCAATAGCGAAAAAATCGGTTCGGTGCTGGAAGTGATTCGTGGTATTGCCGAACAGACTAACCTGTTGGCGCTCAACGCCGCCATCGAAGCGGCCCGCGCCGGTGAGGCTGGACGTGGCTTTGCGGTGGTGGCTGATGAAGTGCGCAACCTGGCGCGGCGCACCCAGGAGTCCGTCGAGGAAACCCGCCTCGTCATCGAGCAGTTGCAAGGCGGCACAGAAGAGGTCGTCAGCGCCATGGACAACAGCTATCGCCAGGCCCAGGGCAGCGTCGAACAAGTTGGCGAGGCGGTGACCGCCCTTCGCCAGATCGGCGAGGCCGTCACGGTGATCAGCGACATGAACCTGCAAATCGCCAGCGCTGCCGAAGAGCAAAGCGCGGTGGCCGAGGAAATCAACAGCAATGTGGCGACGATTCGCGATGTGACCGAATCGCTGTCGGAACAGGCGAATGAATCGGCGCGGGTGAGCCAGGCGTTGAATAGCCTGGCGAATCAGCAGCAGGGGTTGATGGATCAGTTCCGGGTCTGACGGTGTAATAGATCCAATGTGGGGCTTGCTCGCGAATCCGGTACATCAGTCGACATATTCAGAGACTGACACACTGCATTCGCGAGCAAGTCGAATCGTCGCACCGCCGCTCCCACATTTTGATTGTGGTGTGTCAGGACTAACGCTTGGGCAACTCAATCAGTACTTTCAAACCGCCCAACGCACTTTCCTGCAACTGCAACACCCCGCCCCACACCTCGACGATATCCCGCACGATGCCCAACCCCAGGCCATGCCCATCAATCTGTTCATCCAGCCGTGCGCCGCGGCTGAAGACTTGATCGCGCAGGGTTTCGGGTATACCGGGACCGTCGTCCTCCACCGCCAGCACGTAGCTGTGCACAGTCTCTGTGACGGCCAGGCGCACCTCGGCATCCGCCCATTTGCAGGCGTTATCCAACAGATTGCCCAGCAGCTCCAGCAGGTCTTCACGGTCCCAGGGCAGTTGCAGCCCGGGCGCGGCGTGATAGCTCAGGTCCAGGTGCTCACCGTGGATCATGTTCAAGGTGGCGAGCAGGCCCGGCAATTCTTTGTCACAGTCGAACAACGCTCCCGGCAAGGTTTCACCGGCCAGGCGCGCACGGTTGAGTTCACGGTTGAGGCGTTGCTGCACGTGTTCCAAGTGATCACGCAGCAGCTTGCTCAGTTCAGGGTGATCCTTCAGCGCTTCGCTTGACGCCGCGCTCAAGAGTACCGCCAGCGGGGTCTTGAGGGCGTGTCCGAGGTTGCCCAAGGCATTGCGCGAACGCTTGAGGCTGTCTTCGGTGTGGGCCAGCAAGTGGTTGATCTGCGCCACCAGCGGCTCCAGCTCCAGCGGCACCTGGGTGTCGAGTTGCGAACGCTGGCCCTGTTGCAGTTGAGCAATCTGGTTACGTGCGGTTTCCAAGGGCCTCAAGGCGCGGCGCACGGTGAGCCGTTGCAGGACCAACACCAGCAGCAGCGCCGCCAGCCCCAGCACCAGACCGATCTGACGCATCAGGCGAAAGCTTTCCCGCACCGGCGTGTAGTCCTGGGCCACGCTGATGGAAATCGACTGCCCGAAGCGTTTGTAGTCCTCGCGCAACACCAACAGTTGCTGACCTTCCGGCCCCAGTTGCAGGTTGCCCTTGAGGCCGGCCTCGGACAGTTGCGGCAGCTCCTGGTCCCACAGCGAGCGGGAGCGCCAGTGCGTATCGGCGAAATCAATGCGGAAATAGTGCCCGGAAAACGGTCGTTGGTACGCTGGCGACAAGCGTTTCTCATGCAGTTGCAAGCCATCTGGGCCGCGTACCAGCGCCACCAGCAGGCTCTCACTGTCGTTGCGCAGACCCGCTTCCAGGTAGCGCTGCAAGCCCGCTTCAAACAACCAAAGACTGGTTTGCGCCAACGCAACGCCGACAATCACCATCACGCTGACCAGGCCCAGGCTCAGGCGCCGCTGGATCGACCTCATTCGGCGCTGGCGCCAAACCGGTAACCCTGGCCGCGCCGGGTTTCGATCACGCTGCGCCCCAACTTGCGGCGTAGGTGGTTAACGTGGACTTCCAGCACATTGGAGTCGCGCTCGGTTTCGCCATCATACAAATGCTCGGCCAAGTGGCTTTTCGACAGGATTTGCTCGGGATGCAGCATGAAGTAGCGCAACAGGCGGAATTCGGCGGCGGTCAGCTGGATCTCTGCACCATCGCGCAGCACGCACTGACGCCCTTCATCCAAGTGCAGGCCAGCCGCTTGCAGGGTGGGCTGATTGGCCTGCCCATGGGAGCGGCGCAGCAGCGCCTGGATGCGCAGGTGCAGTTCCTCGGGATGGAACGGTTTACTCAGGTAATCGTCGGCGCCAGCCTTGAGCCCTTCGATGCGCTCGGCCCAGGAGTCACGCGCGGTGAGAATCAGTACCGGGATGGCCAGCGCGGCGGCCCGCCATTGCGCCAGTACTTCAAGCCCAGGCAAACCGGGCAGGCCAAGGTCGAGGATGATCAGGTCATAGGGTTCGCTGCGTCCCTGGTACACCGCATCGCGGCCATCAGCCAGCCAATCGACGGCATAGCCCTGGCGTTGCAAGCCGGCCAACAGTTCATCGGCCAGAGGTACGTTGTCTTCCACCAAAAGCAGGCGCATCAGTCTTCCTCGTCTTTGATCAGCGCACCCGTGGATGCATCCAACTTGATCTCACGCACCACGCCGTCGGCGGTGACCAGTTCCACTTCATAGGCATATTTACCGTGCTTTTTCTCAAGTTCGGCCTCCAGCAGACGCGACCCCGGATGACGCGCCATGGCCTGGTCCAGCAACTGCTCCAGCGACAGGATCACGCCGTTCTGGCGCAGGACCAAGGCCTCGTCCTGATCAAGATCGCGGGCTGCCAGGCTTGAGCAAAAAACCAGGAGCAGCAACGCCATTCGACTGCCGGCGTATAAATTTACCTTCATTACGTTTCCTGATGATTCTTGAGAACCTGCCCGGTGAGCGCGTCCAATTCAACCTCCCACTCGATGCCGTCGGTATCCTCCAGTTCAACTTGGTAAAGATACTTGCCGTACTCCTCGTCCAGGTCGGTATCCAGCAGTGTTGAACCCGGGTGCAAGGCCAGGGCCGTGGCTTCCAACTGATCAAAGGCGATAATTGTAACAGTGGCAGGCACTTTCAGTGGTTTGTCGGGGTCCACGGCTTGGGCCTGGATCGCCGTGAAGGCGATGATACCGGCGGCGACCAGCCCTGTAAGGCGCTTCATGGGGAGTCTCCGTTTCAAGATTTTTCCTGCGTCGGCCACCGTACCTGTAGCAACTTAATTGAAACTGAATTGCCATCATGGCAATTTCCGACATCCCCCTTCCCCAATTATTGTGCGAGATTTTCTATACAACCCTGCTCGCTTCCACAGAGACCGGTATGACAGCGATTCACATCAAGTTTCCAGCCCTGACCCTAAAGGCCGGTAAACGCGCCTTTGCGCGCATTCGCGAACAGGGCCTGGCGCCTGCCGACGTCGGCATCCTGCCTGGCGCGGCCGGCGGCCCCAAGGCGCTGGGTATCCAAGGCCTGGACCTGGCGCTGTTTGGCGATTGGTTGCCGCGTGCACCACGGGAACGCGCGCTGATCGGCGCGTCCATCGGCTCCTGGCGGTTTGCCAGTGCGTGCCTGCCGGACCCGGTGCAAGGTCTGCTGGACCTCGGGCGCCTGTATAACGAACAACGCTTTGCCAAAGGCGTGAGCATGGCCACAGTCAGCCAGAGCTGCCAGCGCATGCTCGACGACCTGCTGGCCGGCCGCGATGCGCAGGTGTTGGAAACACCCCACTATCGCCTCAACATCATGGTGGTCAAGAGCCACGGCCTGCTTGCCGATGATCACCGTGGGCGCCTCGGGCTGGGCTTGTCGTCGGTGATTGCCGATAATTTGCGTGGCCGCGCACGGCTGTCGCGGCACTTCGAACGGCTGATCATCCACGACCCGCGCCAGGCGCCGCCGGTGCATCCTTTGAAGGATTTTCCGTCACGCTTCCTCGACCTGGAAGTGGGCAACCTGCGCCAGGCGCTGCTGGCGTCGGGCTCGATCCCCATGGTGATGCAAGGCGTACGCGACCTGCCCGGCGCGGGCGCCGGCACCTACCGCGACGGCGGCCTGCTCGACTACCACCTCGACCTGCCTTATCACGGCGATGACATTGTGCTGTACCCGCACTTTACTGACCGGGTCATTCCCGGCTGGTTCGACAAAGGCCTGCCGTGGCGGCGCAGCAATCCGCAGGGTTTGCAGGATGTATTGCTTCTGGCGCCGTCCAAGGACTACCTCGCCCGCCTGCCCCACGGCAAACTGCCGGACCGCAGCGACTTCAAGCGCTTTATGGGCGACGATCCGAGCCGCAACACATATTGGCAGACCGCGATGAGCGAAAGCCGGCGGTTGGGGGATGAGTTTCTTGAGCTGGCGGATAACGGAAAATTGGGCGAGCACTTACTGGCGCTATGACCAAGCGGTATGCGCGACAAGGGATCAAGCTGTTAAACTCGCCGCCTGCCAGACATCGACCGAGCTGAAAACACTGTGGAAATCTTCAAGGAATTTACATTCGAATCCGCCCACCGCCTGCCCCACGTACCGGAAGGCCATAAATGCGGGCGCCTGCATGGGCATTCGTTCAAGGTGGCGATCCACCTGAGCGGCGACCTGGATCCCCATACCGGCTGGATTCGCGACTTCTCGGAGATCAAGGCGATTTTCAAGCCGCTCTACGAACGCCTCGACCACAACTACCTGAATGACATCCCAGGCCTGGAAAACCCGACCAGCGAAGTGCTCGCCAGGTGGATCTGGAATGAGCTGAAACCCTTGCTGCCTGAGCTCAGTGCGATTCGCATCCACGAGACCTGCACCAGCGGCTGCATTTATCACGGCGAGTAAGCCTGCGATATGAAAAAACCACCCACGCGGTGGTTTTTTTGTGCCTGCCCCCCTTACAGTCGTGGCTACGCTGCCACTAGGAGCACGCGGCTATGATGCGCCCCGCCACTGTCCATGATGTTGTAGCCATCGAGGCCATCGTCCAGGCAGCTTACTCGCCGTATATCGCACGAATCGGCCGTAAACCCGGGCCGATGCTCGAGGATTATCGCCAACGGGTGGAAGCCGGCGGCGTGCACGTGCTGGAAAACGCACGGCGAGTCCAGGGCTTTATTGTCCTGCTGGAGGCCGACGGCGCGCTGTTGCTGGATAACCTGGCCGTCGCCCCTGAGGCACAGGGCCTGGGTTTCGGGCGGTTGCTGTTGGACTTTGCCGAACAGCAGGCGATCGACGCAGGTTTCGCTGTGGTCCGCCTTTATACCAATGAAGCCATGACCGAGAACATCGCGCTCTACCATCGCCGCGGCTATGTTGAAACCCATCGCGCCGAGGAACACGGCCTGCGGCGCATATACATGACCAAGCATCTCCAGGAGTAACCCATGGAAAACATTTGGCTGGCCCAAGCCAAACGCTTACAGGCGCTGGCGTCCACGGGGCTGCACTTTTGCACTGATGATTTCGAGCGCGAGCGCCTGGAAGAAATTGCCGAGATTGCCCACAGCATGCTGGCGCAATTGGGCAATGTCCCGTTGGAACGTATCTGCGGACTGGTCACAGATTTTGCCCAGCGTTATTCGACGCCAATGATTGACGTGCGCGGTGCGGTTATCGAAGGCGACCGGATTTTGTTGGTGCGGGAGTTGACCGATGGTTGCTGGGCGTTGCCGGGTGGGTATGCGGATATCGGCTTGTCGGCAGCCGAAAACATCGTCAAAGAGATTCGCGAGGAAGCGGGGCTTACGGTAACCGCCAGGGCGCTGTACAGCGTGACGCACAAGGCCAAAGGCTTGTATCGACCGGATGTGCGGGACTTCTACAAGCTGTACTTCCTGTGTGAATCGCTGGATCAGTCGGCACCGATGGCCGGATTCGAAACCACTGATGTGGGCTTTTTCCGCCTTGATGCACTACCGCCGCTGTCCCGTGGGCGCACCATCGAAAGTGATCTGGAGGCCGCCTTTGCCTTCCATCGCGGCGACACGACCCAGACGCTGTTTGACTGATCCACTTTGTATCACTGCTGCACCGCTTTCGTGCCCGACTGGGCACTGCGACCATTCATTGCTGTGCTTGCCCCCTCTTTCGCTATAAAAACTGTGCACAGTGCACAGCACCTACCGTGCGCTCGTCACTGTTGCCGGATTGGCACGCACGGTGCAACAGCGCTGCGTCACTCACTCAGGGAGCAAGGCACATGACGCAGCAAGAACCGGGCAACGACTACCCCCTCAGCGAAGTCCCCATGCATGCGCGCAAGGGCCTGGCATCGACCGCCATGGTGCTGCTGGGCTTTACCTTTTTTACCGCGACCATGTTTGCCGGCGGCAAGCTGGGGGTGGCGTTCAGTTTCGTCGACATGCTCGGCGTGGTGGCCCTGGGTAACCTTTTGTTGGGTATGTACGCCGCAGGCCTGGGTTACATCGCCTTCAAGAGCGGGCTGAATTCAGTGTTGATGGGGCGCTTCTGCTTTGGCGAAGTGGGCAGCAAACTCAGCGACTTGATCCTCGGCTTCACTCAAATCGGCTGGTATGCCTGGGGTACTGCCACTGCTGCCGTAGTGCTTGGCAAGTATTTCGAACTGAGCCAGGGCAGTGTGCTTGCGTTGATGGTGTTGTTTGGTCTGGTGTTCTGCGCCACGGCCTACATTGGTTATCGTGGGCTGGAAATTCTGTCCTACATCGCGGTGCCAGCCATGGGCATTCTGCTGTTTCTGTCGATGTGGGTAGCGACAGTGAAAGTCGGTGGACTGGACGGACTGCTGGCAGTGGTACCGACCGCTGAGCTGGACTTGTCCACGGCGATTACCCTGGTGTTCGGCACCTTTGTCAGCGGCGCGACCCAGGCCACCAATTGGACGCGGTTTTCGCGTTCGGCCAAGGTGGCCGTGCTGGCGAGCCTGATCGGTTTCTTTATCGGCAACGGCTTGATGGTGCTGATCGGCGCCTACGGTGCCATCGTCTACCAGCAACCGGACGTAGTCGAAGTGTTGTTGCTGCAAGGCTTTGCCATGGCGGCGATGGTCATGTTGCTACTCAATATCTGGAGTACCCAGGACAACACCATCTACAACTTCGCCGTGGCCGGCTGCAACTTGCTGCGCACCAAGCGGCGCAAGACCGTGACCCTGGCCGGTGCGGTGATCGGCACCCTGCTGGCGTTACTCGGCATGTACGACCTGCTGGTGCCCTACTTGATTGTGCTGGGTACGGTGATCCCGCCGATTGGTGGGGTGATCATGGCGGACTTTTTCTATCGCTATCGCGGCCACTATCCACGCCTGGCCGATGCCCGCCTGCCGGCGTTCAACTGGCCAGGACTGGTCGCCTATGCCGTGGGCACAGTGCTGGCATTCAGTTCGCCCTGGGTCGCGCCATTGGTGGGCATCGTCGCCGCGTCGTTGACCTACATCGCGCTCACCGCCGTACTACGGGTGCGAGCGCCGTTGGCTGACGCTCAAGCATGAGCTTGACCATTGCCGATGTGCTCGCCCTGCCAGGTTTGGAATCCATGCGCCTGCGCGCGGGCGAGGCAGGTCTGGATAACGGCGTGCGCTGGCCTTATGTGGCGGAAAACAGCGGGATCGCCGAATGGGTGCTGGGCGGCGAACTGGTATTCGTCACCGGGATCAATCACCCGCGTGACGAAGCCAACCTGCTGCAATTGCTGGAGGAAGCCTGCGAGCGTCAAGTGGCTGGGCTGGTGGTTCTGACCGGGCCGTCCTATATCCAGGCGATCCCCCAGCGCTTACTCGACGCTGCCGAAGCCGCCGGCATGCCGCTGGTCGAACAGCCCTACTCGCTGAAAATGGTATTGGTGACCCAAGCCATCGGTTCGGCGCTGATCCAGTCCGAGCAGTTGGGGCGCTCACGGCATGACGTACTGGAACGCTTGCTGACCGGCGACTACCAATCCCTGGATCTCTTGCTGCACCGGGCCACGCAGTTGGGCATGCCGCTGGCCGGGCATTGGCAGGTGGTGCAACTGCAACTGGAAGGCAGTGAATCGCTGTTTGCCCAGGGTGATGCGGCTTCTGTGGAGGCGCAACTGGCCCGACAACACGACGCCATCAGCCGCCGCTTGCGTCAGTTCTCGGCCGGGTTGCCGGTGCAGGGTCGAGCCGGGCAATGGACGTTGCTGCTGCCGGCACAGGACGCTGCCGCAGCCTTGGCCAACCGCCAACAATTGGCCAACTGGCTCAACCCACTGAATCTGCGCCTGTCGCCGCTTAAATTGTTTATTGGCCTCAGCGCCGCCGCTCACCCACCCGCACGCCTGGCCCAGGCGCAGGAGGAAGCGCGCCAGGCACTCGCGGCTGCGCGGCGTTTCAGCGAACGCGCCGGGCTGTGCGTGTACGACGAACTGGGCGTGCTCAAGCTGCTAAGCGGCGTGCGTGATCGCGCCCTGCTCGACCAATTCCTAAATGAACGCCTCGGCCCCTTGCTGCGCCACGACCTGCACCATGGCCCCAGCCTCATGCCCACTCTGGAAGCCTGGTTTCACGAGAATGGTAACCTTGTGGCCGCTGCCCAGCGCCTGGCCGTGCACCGCAACACCCTGACACACCGCGTCCAGCGCATCGAAGCCCTGTGCGGGCTGACGCTGGATAATGCTTATGATCGCCTGGACATCGGCATTTCGCTGATGATCTGGCGGCTGTCTGCCTGACTGTTTTTAGCCAAGAGGAACTTGCCCATGCACATCATCAACGCCCGCCTGCGCGACCGTGAAGGCCTGCATGATCTGCACCTGGAACATGGCCGGATCGCCAGCATCACCCCACAATCGGGAGCACCAAGTGCAGCGGCCGACGCCCTGGACGCCGCCGGCAATCTGGTGATTCCACCCTTTGTCGAACCGCATATCCATCTCGACGCCACCCTGACTGCCGGCGAACCGCGTTGGAACATGAGCGGCACCTTGTTCGAAGGCATCGAATGCTGGGGCGAACGCAAAGCCACCATCACCCAGGAAGACACCAAGACCCGCGCCAAAAAGACTCTCCAGACCCTCGCCGCCCACGGTATCCAGCATGTGCGCACCCACGTCGACGTCACCGACCCGGACCTCACAGCACTCAAGGCCATGCTGCAAGTGCGTGAAGAAAGCACGCACCTGATCGACCTGCAGATCGTCGCGTTCCCCCAGGAAGGCATCGAGTCGTACCGCAACGGCCGCGAGCTGATGGAAGAAGCCATTCGCCTGGGCGCCGACGTGATCGGCGGTATCCCGCACTTTGAATACACCCGCGACCAAGGCGTGAGTTCGGTGAAGTTCCTGATGGACCTGGCCGAACGTACCGGCTGCCTGGTGGACGTGCACTGCGACGAAACCGACGACCCGCACTCGCGCTTTCTCGAAGTGCTGGCCGAAGAAGCCCGCAGCCGCGACATGGGGGCCCGCGTCACCGCCAGCCACACCACGGCCATGGGCTCCTACGACAATGCCTATTGCGCCAAACTCTTTCGCTTGCTCGGGCACTCGGGTATCAGTTTCGTCTCCTGCCCCACCGAAAGCATTCACCTGCAAGGCCGCTTCGACACCTTCCCGAAACGCCGCGGCGTCACCCGGGTCAACGAACTGCTGGAAGCCGGCATGAACGTGTGCTTCGGCCAGGACTCCATCGTCGACCCCTGGTACCCCCTGGGCAACGGCAACATCCTGCGGGTGCTCGAAGCCGGTTTGCACATCTGCCACATGCTCGGCTACCGCAACCTGCAAAACGCCCTTGACCTGGTCACTGACAACAGCGCCAAGGCCATGGCCCTGGGTGACCGCTACGGCCTGGAGCCTGGGCGGCCAGCCAACCTGTTAATCCTTTCGGCGGACAGCGACTACGAGGTCATCCGCAGCCAGGGCTTGCCGCTGTACTCGATCCGCAATGGCAAAGTGTTGATGAAGCGTCAGCCAGCGCAGGTGGAGTTTATGTAAACGTCTCGGTCATACGATCGAGTCGATATCCAGCGTTTGCGCCCTCCCCCACTCGGTTTGCGTGGCGGGAGGGATACTGGCGACCTGGGCCGGTTCACAGTTTTCACGGTGGCTGAACCAGCGCTTGAGGCTGGGTTGCAAATGGGCACTGTGGGCGTGAATGCCGTAGACATCACGGGCGTCCAGACGGCGCCAGCGCAGGGTGGCAAGGCGCTCGCGGCTGGTGTGCAAGCGATCGATCTCGGCGTTCAAGGCTTCGTTGTGTTCATAGCCACGGTCGTTGGCAGGTCTTAGCCGGGCCAGTTCCCTGCGTTTGTTTCGCAACTGCTGGCGCATGCCTTCGAGTGCATGATCAAGTAATTCAAACTCTCTTGGCGTGACCAATGGGCCGTCGCTTTCCTGGGTTTGTTGCCAGCGACGTAGCGTCGCCCAGGCAGCCGGGATGTAGCTGGCGGTCATGAAGTGTTGGTTGGCTTGGAGCAGCTGTTTCAGCAGGTTATCGCGGTCGGGCATGTCGCCATGCAGTTGCAACGCTCGGTTGCAACCGGCCTCTTGAATGGATTCACAACCGGGCTTCCAAAGCACTGAAGAACGCGTGCCATCCGCGAGCATGATCGGCATGAAGTGTTGTTGTTCGCCATGGTGCTGATAAGGGTTCCCACCGAAACGAACCAGACCGGCGGCGAACAGCAGGCCGCCAGGTGCAGGGGCACTGAAGAGAGTGACGGCGCCAGGGACCCAGAGTTTGGCGATGGTATTCATCCACGGAGCTGGGACACTGGGGACGGGGTCGTTGTGGTTGACGATACGGTGGTGGACCAGGGTGGAGGCGCCCGCGGTGAATTCGGCATCGGCGGCGCGGGGGGCGCCGTAGGTGTAGAGCAGGATGTTGTAGTTGGCATCCGGTGCTCGCCGCAGGCCTTCTGCCAAAAGCAAAGCGATCGCGCCGCCCAGGCTGTGGCCGCAGATGATTATTCGTTGGTTGGTGTGGAACCGACCAAGGTATCGCAATACAAAATCGCGCATCGCCTGGTAAGCCTGGTAAAAACCTTCGTGTGCCTTACCAGCACCGTCAACGAAAGCTACCTGATGGGCGTTTGCATCCCGTAGCCCATCAGCAGCACTGGCGGTACCACGCACCGCGATCAGGATCACCTCTTCGTGGTGGCTGATAAATGCTTGCGTGTCGGTACCCAACTCTTCGTCATCAAAAAAATGCAAACTCGCAGGGTGCTCTTGCTTCTCCTCCAGTTCTGGTCGGTTCTGGGGATACAACACAGGATCGAAGGGTAGAATCTCGAAACGTCGAGAGTACGGGACCTCTTCGTAGAGCGGGTAAAAACGCTGGTCCTGCTCTGCATCGACGCGCCAGGCTTCGTGATAACTCGAGAGTTTCTCAGCGAAAAAATGACCGACGCTGGGATCAAAAGGGAAGCGAACTTCGTCTTGAGGCTTTTGAGGTGGCTCTTGGCCGAATTTGCAATAACTCAAGGTAGCCATCAACGCTAACTGATACAGGTTCAAGGCGCAGAAGCTGTCATCGGTTGAAAGCATCGGACGGAATGCACGCAGTGGTCGAACCTCAAGAACGGTGTGGTTATTGGGAAATAACACGACTCCCGCCAAAGTCGATTGAGACGGCCCAAACCCCAGATCCGCCATCATTTTCAGTGCGTGTCGTTGGGGCTGATGAGTTCGCGGAGCAATCGGCGGCAAGTGGGCGACATGGCGAACCAAATCGCGGACCTCAACTTGATAGAACCGGTTGGCCGTTTGTCTAGCAGGGTTACCTTCAGTACGCTGACCGTCAGAGACTGCAAATCGAGTCTGTTCAGCGCGAATTTGGAGTTCGGTGATAGGGAGCTTGTAAGTAGGGCGTAACATCAGCCATTTATACGGCTGCTCTGTTCCGGAATACAGGTCGTCAAAAACAAGCACCACAGGTCCACAGTAAATATCTTGTAATTTGGCAAACCCTTCTCCATTCAGCCTGCCTTTGTACTGCTGCCCTGCACTATCGTGGACGGTGTAAGGCAAACCACCGTATGCCGCTCCAACGCCCAGTTCATCGACCAGGCAAAAGCTCACCCAATGCCCTCGCAATGAACAGGCCGGTTTGCTATCACTGAAAAAAGATCGCTTCCGTGCATCTAGCTTCATGAACTTGTCCCTTATTACTTACACGATGGATAGACGTCACATACGCGACCATCCGGCATTTTTACAGGCTTAAAATCGGTGATATTGCCATTACAAAACGCAAACAAATCTTCAAAGCTCTCACCTTTACAACGCTTCCAGCCGGCTGGAACGGCTAACCAGTTATCACCCACTGCGGGGGCTTCCTCATCAGTAACGCTCAGTACCACCCTGAGTGTTTTTCCCGGCAATTGATCCCGTTCAACAAGAACTCCTGCACGCTGTTCTTGCGGCTGACTCGCCAGCCCGAAGGGCTTACATACAAGCACCTTGATGATCGCGTGCTGCGGCCCCACTGTCCGAAATAACCACTGACATTGCTTATGCAGTTCCTGAATCCCTGTTTCTGGCATCCCAGGTAAATCGGCGTTCGACGGATCTCTAATTGAGAAACCTGCAATATCGCCACTTACGTCCGTATCACGCTTTCCCCACTTCGCATAAATATCAAAATTCACACTACGCAAAACCGTAGGACAACCTTCAATCACCTCAGCCAATGGCAGTTTAAAACTCACCCGTTCAGCCACAGGCTTGTAACGCGCAATAAAGATCTTCCTCTCGGGTCTTTTGCCTCGACGCCTCGGCAACGTGCAGATCTCCCCGGTCGCTGGCCCATAGTTGGCGCCGCCGATGAAGCGGAATTCCGCAGGTAAATCCACCTCCAACGTCACGCTATCAACCGGCTCTCCCGCACAGCCCATTAGCCCTAACGCGACCAACACGCCAACACTTCGCCTACCCATCCTTTTCCCCCATCAATTTCCACTGCTCCACCATCCGTTGAAAATGATCCTGCGGTGTTTCACCCACCTTCGGTTGCCACCGGATGAAGCTGTTCCTTGTGGCCTCCTCCAACCTGCGCACCACCAAAAATTCCAGCTGCTCCGGCCCCCGCCATTGCCAGGCCCGCGCCTGTTCCAGCACCTGTGACAGCCAGATTCTCGGGTCCTGGAATTCCACCAGTGAGACCAAGTTTTCGCTGTGCTCGGTCAACAGGTAACGCAGGATATTGGCGTGCAGGATGGCTTCGGCGTTTGGGTTGGGCGTGTTCAGCCAAGGGATCGGGTCAGGCAGCGAATGCTCACCGGGGGCCGGGTTGTCAGCCGTGCGCCAGCGGTCTTCGTGCCAGTAGCACACGCTGATCAACGGGCCGAGGAATACCGGCCAGTGCTCCAGGCACAGATAGGCCAATGCACGCGCCAGAGTGCGGTTGTCGTGAAAACGGTACATCGATTGCTCGCCTTCCTGCCCCACCAGCAAACGGTCGCGCCAGTGTTGAGCCACGCCTGTCAGGTCCTCGCTTGGCAAAGCGCCCAGCCAGCCCCAGTTCGTTTCGGGCTGTTGCAAGAGGTTGAGCAGCACGGGCTCGCTTATCTGTTTCAACAGAAGGATCACCGGGCCTTCCACCGCCAGTTCCGCCAGCGCGGTCTCGCCATAGAGGCTGCGATACTCTGACAAACTGCGCGCCGCCAGCAGCGGCTGTCGCGCGTTACTCTGCCCCTCAAGGATCAAACACAGCTGTCGCCCAGCCTGCTGCTGTTGAGCCATCCAATGGCCTGGCAGGTTCTGCATCAGGCAGCCCTCCCCGGCAGCTCACACAGGCCTTCACGACAGCGCTCGCACACCGGGCAGTAATCCGCCCCCAGGTGCCTGGACAGGTTCATGATGCTGCCTTGTACATTGGAGACCCGTGGCACATCGGACACCGTCAAGGTGTTCGCCAGTAGGCCTCCTGACGGTGAACCACCCTGGGTGATAGGGCGACTGCTGAAGATGCCGCCCGCCTGGATGACCAGATGCTCTCCTCCCGCCCGGAGGCTCAGTTGCGCACCGGCATCGATCACCAGGCTGGCGCCGGACTTGAGGTGAAGCTGCTGCCCCGCCTCAATGACCAAGTTCTGAGTCACGTGGGTCCGGCTATCGCCTTGCACATCAAGGTAGTCGCTCGCCTTGAGCACGACTTTACGATCGCCGGTGACATGACGATGCTCTTCACTTTCAACGTGAATCGTGCTTAAACCATGGATAACTTCTCGCCGCTCCCCCGCGACCTCCAATCGACTGTCATGACCGACCCGTTGCTCCAAGTCGCGCTGCGCACGCAGGTAAACAAGCTCTTCGCCACGACGGTCTTCCAGGTACATTTCGTTGGAGCCCTCGCCGCCAAGGGAACTGCGGCTGCGCAAAACACTACGGGTCTTGTGCTGCGGCAAAGGATAGGTCGGCCGGTGCAGCGCGTTCGGCAGGCAACCGTTGATCAGCGGCCGGTCCGGGTCCCCTTCCAGGAAGGTCACCAGCACTTCCATGCCCACGCGCGGGATCATCGTTGCGCCGAACCCGTCTCCGGCCCACCCGGACGCAACCCGAACCCAACAACTGCTTTTATCATCCGCCTTGTCCAGGCGGTCCCAGTTAAAGCGCACTTTCACCCGGCCATAGGCGTCGCAATGCACGTCCTCACCGTCTGGCCCCGTCACGGTTGCGGTCTGGCTGCCATTGATGGTCGGTTTGGGGTGCTTGAGGGGCGGCCGATGCACAGCTTGCCAGGGTGTCGCGATAAAGCGATTGCGATACCCCCGGAACACGTCAGCCGCAGGTGTAGCCTCCTCCAGCACCTGTGGTTGATAACCCTCGTGACGCACCGAAGTGATCAGCCAAAGGTCGTTGCAGGAGGGGTCGGGATGATCACGTAGTTCAAGGAAATGCCCACTGCGCAGTAAGGGTTGATCACTCTTGCCCAATGCTTGATGCCGGTCGCGTTGGTGACGCTCCAGCCCTCGACGCGCCAATTGCTTGCCACGGGCATGGCCGGCAAATCCAGCGGGGTACCGATAGTCCTCAAGCGGGAGTATCGAAGCAGAACCCGCGCTGTCCTGCAGGTGCAACGAGGGATGTTCAAAGTCGTGATCCCGGCGCACCGTCTTTTGGCTACGGGTGGCCAAGCGCTGGTCGAAACGCTGGATCACTTTTGTATCCGCTTGCAGCCCGCCGTCGGGGCAGTAGCGCTGCACGGGCAAGCGGCGAAACACGGTCTGGTCATCACCAAAGACCAACAGGTGAGCGTCCGCACTGTGACGAAAATGGTAGTGAATACCCTCCTCTTCACACAGCCGCTGGATGAAGTGCAAGTCACTTTCCGCGTACTGCACACAGAACGTGCGCGGCGGATAAACCACAGGGCCTAGCTCGAATGCATAGGCGTCCGCCAGGATGCCATGCTGCTCCAGGACCGCCGCGATGATCTGCGGCACGCTGCGCTGCTGGAAAATCCGCTGGTCATGCCGGTGTGCAAGGTAAGCCAGGCGGGGCGCCAGGGTCAGGTGATAACGAGTGATGCGCCGGCCCGGGTCATCCCGGCCCACGGCGTAAACCTGACCATGCAGGCCTTCGTTGATTTCGCCAAAGTCCAGGTAGGCGGGTTGGTGAAGCAACGCCTGTAGATCAAGGGAAGGGTTTTCACTGACCACCTGCACGTGGATAAAGAACGGTTGATCAAGGACCTCACTGCCTTTGAAGGCCAGTACTTGTAAGTCGATATTTATGCGTGGAAGAATCAGATTGAAACGTGACAAAACAAACGCGTTAACCATCCGTTGTTACCCGCCGTTAATGAATGAACGCCCTGAGATACTTCCTCTCGCCAAACATGTAATACGTTGCTGAGAAAAGTCCTTGAACGCCTCGAAGCTTAGCGATTCCAGGCAGAAATCGGCCGTTTTAAAATAAAAAAGAAGTTTCGTACGACGAAGTTGGAAGTGTCTTTTACAAAATAAGAAAATGAGTCAATGAGCCACTTCCTAGCAATAAGAAATGTCCTACGCAAACTTTCGCTGGAACGACTAACAGATAGAGAAACAGCTGACACCGGATCGAAGCATCAGCGGTTGAACAACCTCACGCCTGCCGCTTTGCAGCCCCGAAGAGACTGACACTCAGCAACGTCTCGCCCTTAGCGTGCAAACGCACCGGCGCAATGCCACCCGGCATCACCACGGCAACCTCACCGCTCTCAACCCATCCAGCACGCCATGCCGCGCAAGCCACAGCGCTGGCGCTGGTTCCGGAAGACGCAGTGGGCCCTTCCCCGCGCTCAAACACCCGTGCGATGACTCGGTTGCCGGGCTGGCGCGCCGCCCATTGCAAATTGATACCGGCCACACAGGGTTCACCGCCACCCGCTGGGGGCGAGAAGGCAATCGCTTTCAAGGGTTCGAACAGGGCTGGCTGCTGCATCTGTGCGTTATCCGGCAATGCCGAAACGTGCTCGACCAGCGTCACACAATGAGGGTTGCCCACCCGCACAAACTGACTGGTTGCCCACTGTGGGTTGATCACCGCCAACGCGCTCACGTGGCTCAGTTCAATTGCGCCAAGCATCGTCCGACCAACGGCCTGCGCCCCCACCGCCATGGGCCCGAAAGCTGGAAAACCTAGCTCAAGCCAGAACCCGGCAACCTGTTCATGGACTGCCGGCTCAACCCGTGTCGGTACCGGTGTCAACGCATCCGACTTGTCGTGATGCACCCGCAACTCACTGGCTCCAGTCATCAGGCCCTGGTCACTGAGCGCCTGTGCGAAAATCGTCAAGCCATTGCCACTGCGCTCGGCCAAAGAGCCGTCGGTGTTAACGATCAGCAGGTCAAACGGCGGCTCGGCCTGGAACGGGCCGACCAGCAGGCCGTCACTGCGGTGGGCCTTTGCGCCGGCCAGGCGCGGTGTCGAGCCCCAATCGCATTCGCAGGCGATGGCGGATGTTGTCCAACGGTCACGAGTCTGCGCGGCCAAGGCAGCGCTTTCGGGCATATCAATACCTTTGCCTCTTAATGAGGCCGGGCTGACCACGCCGTAGATATTGCCGCGAGCGTCATAGAACAGGGTCATGACGTTGTTTGCCTGAAGTGTTTCATCAATGATGTCCGTCCGCTTGCCTACCTATTGAGACAACAGCGTATTACACAACCTACCGATGATGGGAGGCGGCCTGGAAGGTGGGAATCCACCGTGAGCATCCAGGGGTTCAAAAGCCCCCACAGGGATTACGCACCTTCCAGACCGCCTCCTACACACTCGATACTGCACACGTGGCTGCAAACTGCCCCTACGTTCCAGGTTTTAAAAACCAAGTCCACGACCAGTAGAATCCCAGGAGAGCCCGGCTCGCCTGCCACGGCCTGATATGCAACGATGTGGCGCCGGACATCGTTCGTTGAACGCAAGACCAAGGATTTTTCATGACTGCCATCCCTACCTCAGCGCCCGTGGCTCCCGGGCGGCTGGAGCAAATGTCGACCCGTATCGCTTTCTTTATCGCCGGTTTCGGCATAGCGGCCTGGGCGCCGCTGGTGCCGTATGCCAAGGCCCGCGCCGGACTGAGCGAAGGTACGCTGGGCCTGCTGTTGTTGTGCCTGGGTGTCGGCTCGATCATCGCCATGCCCGCGGCGGGTGCGCTGGCTTCGCGCTATGGCTGCCGAAAGGTGTTGAGCGCCGGGACAATCATGATTTGCCTGGCGTTGCCGATGCTGGCGACGGTCAGTTCAATTCCGTTACTGATAGCGGGCTTGTTTCTGTTTGGTGCTGGCTTGGGCGCGGTGGATTCCACCGTCAACCTGCAGGCGGTGATCGTCGAGCGGGCCAGCGGCAAAACCATGATGTCTGGCTTTCACGGGCTGTTCAGCCTGGGAGGGATCGTCGGCGCGGCGGGGGTTTCGGCATTACTGGGGCTGGGCCTGTCGCCGCTACAGGCAACCCTCGGGGTGATCGTCATTACGCTGGCGGCGCTGCTCAAGGCCGCACCGCATCTGTTGCCTTATGGCAGTGAGAGTTCGGGCCCGGCTTTTGCCGTGCCCCACGGCGTGGTGCTGTTCATCGGTTGTCTGTGCTTTATCGTGTTTCTCGCCGAAGGTGCGGTGCTCGACTGGAGCGCAGTGTTCCTCAGTGACGAGCGCGGCCTGGACGAAGCCTATGCTGGCCTGGGTTACGCGGCATTTGCCTTGACCATGACTGCCGGGCGGTTGACCGGTGACGCAATCGTGCGCCGGCTGGGCGCGACCTGGGTCATCGTGGTCGGTGGCGCCCTCGCCGCCGCCGGCACATTCCTCGCCACATTATCCCCAGCCTGGGAAGTGGCATTGTTGGGTTATGCACTCGTAGGCGCCGGGTGCTCCAATATTGTTCCAGTGCTCTATTCCGCGGTCGGCAAACAAAATGTCATGCCAGAACACATTGCCGTGCCAGCCATTACAACCTTGGGCTACGCGGGGATATTAGCCGGGCCTGCCGTGATTGGATTTATCGCCCATGGCAGCAGCCTGGCAACCGCCTTCCTGTTGATAGGCGTGTTGCTGGCAGCGGTGGCGGTCAGTGGGAAAATACTGCGGGTATGACCGCATAACGGCATGAGCAGCGTCTTTCAAGATGCTCATGCACGCGTGTGCCCTTACTGTCCCCTCTGTGCCTTATCGTTCTCCAGCCAGCGGTCAATGCTGTAGTTCTTCAACCACCCATCGTCATTCAGGCTACCGAACGGGCTGTAACCGTTGGCTTTGTAGCTATCCAGAGAAGCCATCAACCGGGGTCGCTCCATTAGATTCTTGGCCAGGTAAACTTGTTGTTCGCTGTATTTTTTCAAAGGAAACCCGGTGCGTACATCCCGCAGAGGCTCACCGTTGTTGCCCGTCTGATTGGGGTCCTTGCTGATTTCGATAATCGTGTCTTTTTTCACGTAACGATGTCTTTGTGTACCGAAAAGGAAAGTGCGGTCTTCCGACGTGTCCCGCAAATCATCGAACATACCCTTGAATGCCTGGACGACCTGCGCGTCAGTTTTCGCATGGAACGGATCCGCGCTCTGCGTGTTGGGGTTGGTATTACCGATCTGTGAGGCGGCCGCTGAGGTAAGGCTTTCATGCGTGATTTCACCGCCCTTTGCAATAATGGCTTCGTTTAGCCGGGGGCGGTTGAGTATCTCTCGCGCCAACATAATCGTGCGCTCTGAGACCTTGCTGCTGTTGGGTTCCTCTTTGGCAATCTCCTGCAAAGAGCCTTGGGTCAGTCGTCCCTCTTTCTTGAAGGCGTCCAGCAATGGCAGGTTGTTCTTCAGGTCAGTCGCCAGCAGATGGTCGTCTGAGCTGACAAAGGGGTTGCCAACCTTCGTCATGCCTCCGTACAGATTCTGACCGTCAAAGTGCCGGTCGGCGCCATTCGCGAATCGGGAGTTGATTGGCTGCGCCGCTGGCAGCGGTTTACCTAATGCGCGAGCATCGACCTCAAAACGAGACTGACCGTTTCCCGTCGGCCCTGATGTCGCTGGCGCCGCCGTTTGCGTAAAGCCCGGATTATTGACACTACCAATCATGATTCACCTCCACCCTATCTAGATTCCGTAGCCTGGGCCTGATTGCCTGATCCTCGAAAACGCCTCGAAATCAAGATGGCACAAGCACCGACTGAGTGGTTCTCAGAAAACAATGGTTCCGCAGACGGTCGTCCAAGACGCCCGATATGACCCGGTGAATCTTGAGCGTTTGTAACCGCCTCAGTTTTGCGGGCCATCCATGGCCTGGAATGGCCTGCTGCTAGCGGCGGGACAACTTGCTCCACAAGCTGGCAAACACTGAAAGCACAGGGCTGGGCGCCGACTCTTCCATGAACACCCGAGAGCCTTTGTCAAAATCTTCGGCGGTGGGCGCCTTGAAGCTGAACTTGGGCGAGGATGTGAGGTTGAGCCCCTGCAGCTGGGACGCTCTTGGGCTTTCTGCCTCCTGCGTAAGCCCGGCCAGGGTCGAGGCGTTGTACTGGGAATGACGGGATTCAAATGATGTCGAATTCATGGTCCAGACCTAATCCGGTAGATGAAGGCCCCCACCGGTAATCAATGACCGGTGGATATTTTCTTGGTGGTGCATTTGCGTAAACGGTTCCTGCACGCCAGGCTTGTATTTACTGCATCAAACGCCTGTGAACTTCTGCCGCGTGTGCACGGCAGAAGACAGCCCAGGTCTAACGAAGCAGTGCGTACAATTCCTGTCGAGAGATCTTGCCATCGCGTTGCCAGCTGACGATATTGTCCATCGCCGACCTCAGATCTGAACGGGACATGATTTCCCTCGACAGCTGGGTGAGATGGTCGGTGTAAGGGTTGCCCGTCAACGGCTGCATAGCGCGTGCCTTGAGCTCTCTGAGCTTTATCGTGCTGCTGAAGTAGCCACCCTTCAATGCGTTGAAATTATTCAGTACGTCTTGGACGATCTGTTTGTCGTCATTCAATTTCAAGGGGTTATCTGAACGAACAAAGCTCCGGATATCGTTCTTGGACAAACGGCCATCCAATGCACCGGTGCAGCCATTTCGGTCAAGCGATTGCAACAACCCGGGACGCCGCAGCACCTCGTTCGCCAGTCGGATGTTCGGGTCTTTATAGGGGTTGCCCGTTAACGGTTGATTGGCCATTTTCTGCAAGCTCTGGCGCGTGATCTCACGCGAAGGCCAGCGGCCCTTGAGCGCGTCATAATTATTCAAAAGCCCCTGGGCCAGTTGCTCGTTGCTTTGCTTGGAGTAATAAGGGTCTGGCAACGTGGGGGTCGGGCGCGGAGGTGGGCCGGGATTAGGGCGCACGTTTTCTGGGACTGGCCGCGGCGGCGGGCCGGGATTGGGGCGCACGTTTTCCGGGACTGGCCGCGGAGGTGGGCCGGGATTGGGGCGCACGTTTTCTGGGACTGGCCGCGGCGGCGGGCCACCGAAAACTGGGCCGCATTGACCAGGATGAGAGGTGAAATTGACGCCTATCGTGAGCTGGGCACTGGACGCGGTAGCAGACCGCTCGGTGCTAGGCTTTGCATCTGCGAGAGAGGCGTTATCGAGGGAAGGAGCGATGCTCTGATTGTATGCTGATACCGACATTCTAGTTCTCCAGTTCGGTGTATTCAGGTGCCTGACCTCACTGTTCCAGCTACCCCGGCGCTTAATGAGTCGTCAAGGAAACCCGTGGAGGCAGGCATATCCTGTGTGGCAGAACTGTGGGAGCCGGTTCCTGAGGCCGCTGATAGTTTCCAGAATCGAGGTAGGAAGAACGTCTGAAGGCGTGAGAGACAAACCACACCATCGGCATGTTCGCCGCCCAACTTGGCCAGGATGAGCGCACATATCGAGTCAATGCTATCGAGGTTACCCAGCGAAATCGGCGCCATCGACAGCTGTGGCTGGCCGTACGGCGCGAATGCAGCCGATACACCATCGATCAGCACGGTGGAGCGTGGTGACAGGTGCGACGTCAGGCCACGTACACCGACGTTGAGGGAGGGATCGTTGCGGGTGCACGGGTGAGGCGGGGCGTGAGTAGTAATGCTTCCTATTAAGTGGAGAAATTGCTACCCGCCATATGACTTCGAAACTATTGCGCGCCGCCAACCTGCTTGAGTCGGCTGAGTTTTTCGCGGCTGCCGCACACGCTCATCTGACACCATTTGCGCTGTTTGTTCTTGGAGACGTCCAGAAACACCCAATCGCAGTCAGTCGAGGTACAACTGCGCAACGCCTGCAAATCACCCGATACCAGCAATTGCGTGGCGTCTATCGCCAGGCGCCCCAGCACCGTGGCCGTCAGTTCCTGTGCCGTACTGCAGGGCTTCCACTCCCAGGCAGGCTTACCGTCGACAGAACGCAGCACGCGCCGTGCGACGCCGTGCTGGAACGTTTGGTTAATCTGCTGCAACGCCTCATCGGGTGCAGCGCCGCGCAACGACAACGGATAGAACACCTCGTACAGGCACTCCCTGAATGCAATAACGGCGTCCAGGTCCGGTTGGTAGGCGATCGATGACTCAAGCACCATCGGCTTGTAGTCAGCAAACTCCTGGGCCGAGATCAACGACGCATGGAATGCCCATTCAAAGAAGAACTGAAAGCTGGTGAGTCGCTCTTCCAGGACCTTGAGTGCGGTGCCGGGACGACGACCATTGGTGGTATTGATAAAGTCCAATACCCGAGCCCCACCAATCAGACGGATCGATTTTGCAGTGCCCGTAAAATGTGTCATGCCTGCTCCTGAAAAAACGCATTCTCCTTGCGATGGCGCAGATTACCTTGTTTTTTCGAATGGCAGACATTGCGATCCCGGCGCAAACCTGACGCAAAGACAGACGGCTAGGTGCGCTCGTCGTTATGCGCCACCCAATCAAGGATAGCCGCCACAGACTGCGCCACGGAAAGCGCCTGGGTGTTCAAGTGCACTTCCGGAAACACCGGCACGTCATAATTGGAGTCAATACCGGTGAAGTTCTTGATCAACCCCGCGCGAGCCTTTTTATACAGGCCTTTAGGATCACGCTGTTCGGCGGTTTCCAGCGGCGCGTCCACATGCACTTCCACGAAGTATTCATTGCCGATAATCGAGCGCGCATAGTGCCGGCTGGCCGATGAGGGTGAAATCAGCGCGACAATCACCATCAGCCCCGCGTCGAGCATCAGCCGCGCGACCTCGGCGACCCGGCGGATATTTTCATCGCGGTCGCTGTCGGTAAAACCCAAGTCCCGGCACAGCCCACCACGTACCGAGTCGCCGTCAATAATGGCCGTGATCCGCCCTTGTTCCTGCAGGGCAATGTCCAGTGCATCAGCGATGGTCGACTTACCGGACGCAGAGATACCGGTCATCCAGATAACGGCAGGCTTGTGATTCATCCGCCTGTGTTCGGCGCGCCGGTGGCTGAATGCGAACGCATGCAGATTCTGGTTTTGACTGTCTGGAAAATAACTCATGACTGCTCGCCCTCCTCGACCGAAACAGGCTGTTTACCCAACATGAACACCATCACGCATTGCACGAACAACAACAGCGCAACCCCCCAGTAGACCGTCGAGAACGACCCGGTCAGGTCCTTGGAAAAGCCGCCCAGGAAGTTGCCGCACACCCCACCCAAGCCGATCAGAACGTTGGCGATGCCAAATGCCTGGATCAACCGGTTGACCGGCACGATTTGCCCGATGTAACTGGGGACCAGCCCAAAGATGGGGTAAAACGCCAGTGCAAAGAGAAACGCCGCCAGGTAGAACAGCGGGAGGCTGTTGAAACTGAACACCAGGGTGGCGGCCAGCCCGGCACTGAAAAAACACATCGCCAGCGACGCCCGCACACCGACCTTGTCGGCAATCCACCCCACCAGAAAACCCGACGCCATGCCCACAGCACCGATGGTGGTCCAGATAAACCCGGCGTCTTGTACCGACACGCCCAACTCATCACGCAGGAACGGCGCGAGGTACGTCTGGAACGGCAGCAGCGCCATGCCATTGAGAAAGGCGATGGCCCACGTCAGGTACAACGAACGGCTGAGCCAGGGTCGTTGACTGTCAAATGCAGCGGCGCGCTCCCCGGAAAACTCGGTATCCCGGCTCGTGGCCAGGGTGCGCAACAGAAACCACGCCACCACGCACAGCACAAGCGATATCAGGCCAGCGGTAAGCCAGATCGAGCGCCAGCCGCCATTCAATGTCAGGAACGACACCAGCAAGCCATTGATGAACACGCCGTAGCTGGTGCCACTGGAAATCAGCCCCATGACCCGGGAGCGATTACCCGGGCTGAAACCCTTGGTGACGATTTCCACCAACGGGATGTACACCGAGGCGGAACAGCCACCGAGCAGGATCAAAAGAGCGCCCGACAGCCAGATACTGTCACTGATACTCAGGCCCAGCAGCGCCAGGGAGGTCATCATCGTGGACACCAGGCTGATTTTCCAGCCCTCGAAAAACCGGCTGATATAGCTGGTCACTGACGAGAACAACAGGAATCCGATCTGCGCGCCGCCGGTGATCAAGCCCACTGTGGTGTAGTCGAAGCCGATGTCGCGGCGCATGTCCACCACGAGGTTGGCGAACAGGTACACGCCAAACCCGTAGGTGCTGGCCACGAAGCCAGTGAGGACGACCGCCAATACGACGCTGTCCAAGGGGCGGGTATTGCTCTGAACAAGTGTGCTCATCATCGACCTCTCATTCAGCGCGCGCGGTGTGGATGACGAAATCACAATTCATCATGTCGTAGACAGACTTGAAATCACCGTAGCTCTCATGGGCGCGAAACCCGGAAGCGAGCATTTCAGTGGCCAACTCACCCGGCAACAACGGGTAAACCTTCAGCGTGTACCGTTCTTCGTTATCAAAGTTGTAGATGAACTCACACAGGTGCTCATCGACCTGCCCCAAGCTCACGGATGCGTGTGTACCGCAATAATAATAATTCCCGCTGGCTTTGAAGTTACCCGCGCGAATGGCCAGGAAATTACGCTGATCCACAATCAACAAGCCACCCGGCTTGAGCAATGCCCTGAACTTCGCCAACACGCTCAATCGGTCATGAGCGGCGAACACATGGCACAGCGAACTGCCCAGGCACACCACGGCGTCGAATTGGCCCAGCTCCTGCGGGTCCAGTGAGTGCCAGTCGCGGTAATGGGACTCGATGTCCAGCCCGTGTTTGCGAAAATTCGCCCGCGCCTTGGTCAACATCGTGCTGCTGCCATCCGTGGCGACCACATCAAAGCCCGCCTGCTTGAGTTGCACCGCATGAAAACCACTGCCCGTCGATACGTCGATGACCGAGCGCACGCCGTGCTTGTGCAGCAGGTTTTCAAAGAACCCGCCCTCCCCTGCCTTGCGTTTTTCCCAGTCGATCAACTCATCCCAACGCTCGACGAAATCCGCCGAGTACTGCGTGGAATAACTGGCAACTTCGTTGTGCTTGCGCTCGGAAATCTGACTCATCACACACCTACCAGGTTGAGTTCTTGAAGGACAGGTACTTGCTCGCCAACTCGAGGGCGAACTCGGCGGACTGCTCGATAGACATGGTGTTCTTGGAATACCCCAGCATCGATTGCATGACGGCCATGCACTGCGGGTTGTAGCTGACTGATCCATCACAATGGATTTCGTCAATGCCATCCTGGCCCTGGCAAATGGTGTTGATGCGCACCGCTTCGTCCTTTGGGCAAGCCTCGGAGAACTGCACCTCGATCCGCCCCTCGTGCAGCAACACCGGGTAACCGCCCGGAAGCCCGAGCGGGCCAGGCGCATGCACCAACACTGGCGTGGGTGAAAACAGCCCTTCGATGACCGTGACGGCGGAACATGCCGTGAGGAACTGCCCATCCACCCCGCCCAGGCGACGGAATTCGGATTTCACCGTAGAGAAAATCGCCTCGGCCGACGGACCAGCCAGCTCCGGCCGGTCGCGCACCTCATACAACAACCGGTAACTGGCACGCGGGGGCAAGCCACCACGCGGCACGTAGTGGCTGAAGTAATGCTGGGCATACAGCTGCACTTGCACATCAGCGGGCGCGCATTCGAGCAAGCGGGCGATGGAAAACCGCACGGCGGGAACCAGGTTGGCCACATTGCCCACGCCGATATCCGGCGCCAGGCCAATGCGCGCCAGAATCGGATTGACCGCATCGGGGAACGCCGCATTGATGGTTTTAGTGGTGATGCCCGAGGCTTTTACCGCTCGCATCAGGCAATGCATCAGCGTCAGGTGCATGGGCAGCCAGGGACCGAACTGGGCTTGGTCAAGCTTCTCGAACGACAGCTTGGGCAACCCGGTAATAACCCGCCAGGACTGCAGCGACGCGCAGTTCACCAGCATATCCGGCGCTTCTTCACGCAGCAGTTGCGCGACTTTCGCGATATCTGTCAGGTCGGCGAACACCGGCTTGATGGCAATGAATTGCCCCAATTGCGCACACGACAGTGCTACCAGGTTACACAGCCGAATCGTCGCCTCTTCATTGCGGCCCAATACTACAAAGTCGAAAGCGTTTTTGGGGCCGAGAATCTTGAGGATCTGCAGGCACAGGTTGCCGGCGCCGACCACCAGCAGTTTTTTCCTGGGCATCGACTGGCTCATCGTGGGTAGGCTCCGTTGTCGACCGGAATGACCCTGCCGGTGATGTGGCGCATCGCATCGCCGACCAGCAGCATGATGACCTCGGCAACGCCGCTCGGCAGGATGGGGTCCTTGAGGACTTCCTGGCGTGCGTACTCAGCACGCCGATATTCGGGGATGGTGTCGTAGATGGCGGTTTCGTGGATCAGCGCCGGGGACACCGCGTTCACCCGCACAAACGGTGCGAAATTCCAGGCGTTGGCCTTGGTCAGGCCGATCACCGCCGCCTTGGTGGCACCGTAGAGGGCGTCGCAGCTGCCGACTTCACCCGCCACCGAAGCGATATTGACGATACTGCGCGGGACCTCGTGCTTCATTTCCCGTTCGGCGAAGTCTTTGGAGAGATACACCAGCGCCTTGAGGTTGACGTTGAGGATCTCGTCTATTTGTTCATCGGAATAGGCGTAGACACTTTTGCCGTGGTAAATACCGGCGTTATTGACGAGTCCATAAATAGTCGCGTGGCGCTCATACAGGGTTGGAATAAAACGTTTGATAACGGCCATATCAGAAAAGTCGACAACCTGTGCGTCGAACACGTCCGCGCTGTAGAGGTCCTGCAATACTTTCAGGCCTTCAGCATCTTTGTCGGCGGCGATAACAAAGTAACCCTGTTGAATAGCCACCTCGACAGTCGCTCGACCAATTCCGTTGGCCGCTCCGGTGACAATCAGCTTTCTCATACAAATGTCCTTATTGACAAAACTCATTCATGCGCGCGTAAAACGTCCGATGGTATTCATACATCTCTTTTAACTTCGGATATTGTTCGAACGCCTCGACATCGATAGTTTGATGATCCGGCAAAACAATGCGCTCGCTGTTTTCCGCCGCCACATGCCAACTCCGCCAGGTTTTCCATTGTTGTGGACACTCGCGCTTCCACGTCATGGCGTGCGGCAGAAACTCAATACCCAAGTGGTCACACAGTTTGCGAATCACCCGCTCCGGTTCGGTGGCCAAATCATCTGCATTGATCACGTAAGGCACGTTGCCGGTGAGTTTAGTGACCACGCAGAATATGTCGTAAAGCGCTTTGTGCCCGATGGCCTGCAACGGCATATCGGGGTGGACTCGATGATGAGAAATAATACTGCTGGCAGGTTCGCGAATAAGAAAGATATTGTCCTGTTGCGCCAGAAAGCCGACATCAACTTTCAAATCATCCAAACAGTGGTAACACATATCTTTATGAAAAACGTTAGTGCGTTCGCGCGCAGTGACCAAGTGTTCTTTTATACCCTGGTAAGTGGTGGGTAAACTGTGATCCCACTCATCCGAAGGGATCGCCGAGTCCTCTGAAAACGCCATATGCGCAAAGGGCTCGTGAAAGACCTCGAAATCCCCCCGCTCGATAAACACGCGCTCCAATACGGTGGAGCGCGAACGTGGGTGGGCCCACAACCCGATCATCCGGTTCATGCGATCACCCCGAATTCGGCGGCCAGCAGCGCGTTGAGCGCGCGTTTGAAGGGTTTGGTCACCGGGCACAACCGAACGCAGTAGTCCGCCAGGCGCCGGTGCGCGCTGTTGGCTTCATTGCAGGCGTTGATAAACGCCTCGTGGTTGCCAAAGTCGTACGGCTCGATGCTGTCGATGAAATAGGCTTCGTAGAAATACGGGATGCGGATCAGCTTGGCGAAGGTCGACGCAGGCGGCTTCTGGGGGCCCACCGCAGGCATCACCGGCTTGCCGTGGCTCTCGCGCTCGATCAGAAACTCCACCACCTCCGGCGTCAGCGTGTAGCACGTCGCCGTCTGCCCGGTTTTTTCCAAGTGCCAGCAGTGTTTGTTGCCACGCTCGTCCACGTCGACTTTTATGCTGGAGAGCAAGGTTTTGACCGGCACGGCCGAGGCCGCGACCAGCGCCTGCACCTGCTCGTAGATCATCAATTCGGCCCAGCGCAGTTCCTCGGCACTCAAGACCAGGCCACGCTCCGCCGCCTGCAAGGTGAATTCGGGCTGGCAGGCGAAACGCCCAATCATGAAAGTGATGACGTACTTGCAGCGACGGGTGTCGAGGCCGTTGCTGCGTGCAGTCGCCATGCCGCGCTCGATGGCTTGGATACCGGCCTGGAACTGCGCCACCGTGAAGCAGAAGGTGATATTCACCGACGCGCCCAGGGCTACCAGCTGTTCGACAGTCGCCAGCCCCTCCAGGCTGCCAGGCACCTTGACCATCACGTTCGGTGCAAGGCGATGCAGTTCCAGGCCCCTGGCGGTCATGCGCTCGGTGCAGCGCACATCCACCGGGTCTACCTGGGCGGAAATCCAGCCCTCGACCTGCGCCGACTGAACCCACAGCGGCGTGAGCGTCGCGGCGCCTTCGAGGATGACTTCGTTGTACAACTGCTTGCGCAACTCCCTGGCAGACAGGCTCGCGAGATTGAAACGCGATGACCAATACTCGCGCTTTTCGAGGATAACGGCCGTCACCAACCGCGGGTTGGTGGTCACGCTGCACACGCCCCTGGGCTGGGAGATATCATCCGGCATCAACGCATCTATATAAGGCGTCGCCGCCGGGTATTTCTCCAGCAGGTGCAGTTTATAAGGCAGGTACACGGCAGGCGATGAATCCCACCACACTTCTGAAGTGTGATCGTTGCGTTTAAGCCGTTCTACGTAACCACGTGTATTCACGACGCCTCCTCCCTGAGTAATAAGATCAATTAAAAACGGCCAACATTTCACGTATATCGGCAATCGGCAGTGCGCCAGCAGCCACTAACTGCGGATGCCGATGCGCAGGGCCAAAACCCAGGACACGTAGATGGGCGGCAACAGCAGCCTGAATACCGGTAACACTGTCTTCAACAACCAATGCATCACTCACGTCAATACCGTAAGTGTCACACGCTGTCAGAAACACCAAGGGGTCAGGTTTCCAACGGCCCAACTCATAGCAGCTGAATATTCGCCCTTCGAAATAAGAGAACAGCCCGGTGAGGCGCAGACAGTGTTCTATTTTGTCACGTGGGGCACTGGACGCCACGCAAAAGGGAACCGTCAGCGCTTGCAGTACTTCAATCACTCCCTCAGAGGCTTTTAAACTTTCTGTCAGTGCGTCCAATGCCTGCTTGCGAAAGTACTGTTCAAACTCACTGTCTAGACGAATATTTAAAAGCTGTTCCGCTTCGCGTAAACATTCAACGATCTTGCGCCCACGGAAGTGCTCGATAAAACGTGTGACATCAAGCATCGCGTCGTCCGGCACTAATGCATTTAGCAGGGCAATCAACACCGACAGAGTTATTTCTTCGCTTTGGACAAGCACACCGTCGCAATCAAAGATAACTAACTTAGGTACACCCACTAAGGCAGCGGCTGTTTCCTGAACGGGCAGTTCCCCTGTATCGGCCAAGAGGCACATAGATATCTCTTATAGCTGGCCCCGCGATGACTTCCGAACTACCAACGGAGCGGGTTGAGGTGTGCCTATAAGACACGGGGCGAAAAATCCTGTCAAACGCTTTTGAACGGTTTTTTAGTATCTTATGGTTATTTTTTATAGTTCTGTTATTCCATTTTCCACCATGGTTGTAGTCGCTCATTTCACACGGGTGAACTTCCCTTGCGCGCTATCAGTCAGCTACTTGAACTCACGAATTTAAGGCTGGGTGAGCAATGCGTATTTCGTTGGAACAACAAGTGGCACTGGTGACAGGCGCCAGTTCGGGCATCGGTGCCGGGGCGGCCAAGGCTCTGGCACAGGCCGGAGCGGCCGTGGTGCTGAATTACAACACCCAGGCGGCGCCCGCCGAAGCCCTCGCCGCACAGATCAATGCCAGCGGCGGCCGGGCGATTGCGATCGGCGCCGACGTGTCTAAAGAAGCGGACGTGGAGCGGCTGTTTGCCCAGGCGCTGGATGCCTTCGGCCACCTGGACATCCTGGTAGCCAATTCCGGCATGCAAAAGGACGCCAACCTGGTCGACATGAGCCTCGACGACTGGAATGCAGTGATCGGCGTCAACCTCACCGGCCAGTTTCTGTGTGCGCGTGCGGCTGTGCGGACCTTCAATCGCCAGGGCGTGCGCGAGGGTGTGTCGCGGGCGGCAGGCAAAATCATCCACATGAGCTCGGTGCACCAGTTGATCCCCTGGGCCGGGCATGTGAATTACGCGGCGTCCAAAGGTGGCGTGGAAATGCTGATGCGCACACTCGCCCAGGAAGTCAGCGAACAGCGCATCCGCATCAATGGCATTGCGCCCGGCGCGATTCGTACGGCGATCAACCGTGCGACCACTGAAGGCGCCGCAGAGAAGGAACTGCTGAAGCTGATTCCCTATGGCCGCGTCGGCGATGTAGAAGATGTAGCCAACGCCGTGGTGTGGCTGGCCAGTGATGCTTCCGACTACGTCGTGGGCAGCACGCTCTTTATCGATGGCGGCATGAGCCTTTATCCGGAGTTTCGTGGCAATGGTTGATTTGAACGAGCAACAAAGCGCCATCGATGCCCACGGCATCATCGGCGATATGCGCAGTGCGGCCCTGGTAAACGATAAAGGCAGCATCGACTTCTTTTGCTGGCCGGAATTCGACAGCCCGTCGATCTTCTGCTCGCTGCTGGACACCCCCGACGCCGGCATTTTCCAACTCGCGCCGGACCTGCCCAACGCGCGGCGCGAACAAATTTACCTGCCCGACACCAACGTGCTGCAAACCCGCTGGCTCAGCGACGAAGCCGTGGTGGAGATCACTGATCTGCTGGTCATCAGCGAAGAAATCGAAGACCTGCCGCTGCTGATCCGCCGAGTGCGCGTGGTCAGTGGCAAGGCCACCCTTCATCTGCGTTGCGCGGTGCGCCACGACTACGCGCGCACGCCTACCCATGCCACCCTCGACAACGGCACGGTGTGTTTCAACGCCGACGGCCAACCTGGCCTGCGCCTGGCCAGCAACCAGCCGTTGCAGATCAAGGACGGCGAAGCCGTGGCCAGTTTTACCCTGGACCAGGAAGAAGGTGCCGAGTTCGTCTTGGGCGGCCAGGAGGATGAACGCGTCGACGGTGGCTGCACCGACCTGGCGCTGGCCCACACCTTGAAGTTCTGGCGCGGCTGGATCGCGCAGTCGAACTACCGTGGCCGCTGGCGCGAAATGGTCAACCGCTCGGCCCTGGCGCTCAAGCTTTTGACCTCGCGCAAACACGGCGCAATCATCGCCGCTGCCACCTTCGGCCTGCCGGAAGCGCCGGGTGGCGAACGTAACTGGGACTACCGCTACACCTGGATCCGCGACGCCTCGTTCACCATCTACGCCTTTATGCGCCTGGGGTTTGTCGAAGAAGCCAACGCTTACATGAGCTGGCTTAAAGGACGCGTCAGTGACTGCTGCGGCCAGCCGACCAAAATCAATATTCTCTACGGCATTGATGGTCGCCAGGAGCTGCCGGAAGCCCAACTGGACCACTTCAGCGGCCACGGCGGCGCCAAGCCGGTGCGCATTGGCAACGAGGCGTTCGACCAGATTCAGCTCGACATCTACGGCGAACTGATGGACGCGGTGTACCTGGTCAACAAGTACGGCGAAGCCATCTCTCATGAGGGCTGGAAACATACGGTAGAAGTCACCGATCAGGTCTGCGAGATCTGGAACACCAAAGACGTAGGCATCTGGGAAATGCGCGGCGAGCAGCATCATTTCCTGCACTCGCGACTGATGTGCTGGGTCGCGCTGGACCGCGCCATCCGCCTGGCGTCCAAGCGTTCGCTGCCGGCGCCTTTTGCACGTTGGGACCAGACCCGCCAAGCGATCTATGCCGACATCTGGAGCAACTTCTGGAACGAGGAACGCGGACATTTTGTGCAGCATATCGGCAGCACCGCGCTCGACGGTTCGATGCTACTGATGCCGTTGGTGCGCTTCGTCGCGGCGACCGATCCACGCTGGCTCTCAACGCTGGAAGCCATCCAGAAAAGCCTGGTGCGCGACGGCATGGTCTACCGCTATCGCAACGACGACAGCCAGATCGACGGCCTGCAAGGCACCGAAGGCGCATTTGCGGCCTGCTCGTTCTGGTACGTCGAATGCCTGGCCCGCGCCGGGCAAGTGGAAAAGGCCCACCTGGAATTCGAACAACTGCTGCGCTACGCCAACCCGCTGGGGCTGTACGCAGAAGAGTTCGACAGCCAGGCCCGCCACTTGGGCAATACGCCGCAGGCCTTGAGCCACTTGGCGTTGATCAGCGCAGCGACGTTCCTGGACCGTAAGCTCAGCGGGGAAAAAACCACCTGGCAACCCTGAGGTCGCCGAGCGGCGCTGACCTCGGGCTACACACGTCAGCCCATTGCCTTAAATTCCACCCCTTCCGTTCACGGCTTTCGGCTAGAGTTCCAGCACCTCTGGCCAGCCGATGAACGCTCACCATGACCACCAATGCCCCGCTGCTTTACATCCGTACTTCCATGCTCGATGTGGCGTATGAAGCCCACGGCCCCGCTGACGGAAAACCTGTAATCCTGCTGCACGGTTTCCCCTACGACCCTCGCGCCTATGACGCGATAGCGCCGGTACTGGCCGGGCATGGCTTGCGAGTGCTGGTGCCGTACCTGCGCGGTTACGGCCCGACGCGTTTTATCAACGAACACGTCATGCGCTCCGGACAGCAGGCGGCATTGGCCAAGGACCTGCTGGACTTCATGGATGCGCTGGGCATCCCACAGGCGACCCTCGCCGGCTACGACTGGGGTGGACGTGCCGCGTGTATCGTCGCGGCGCTGTGGCCCGAGCGCGTCAGTGGATTGGTGACCGGTGACGGCTACAACATCCAGGACATCGCCAAGTCGCTGGCGCCACAGGCACCCGAGACGGAACATCGCTTGTGGTACCAGTACTACTTTCATACCCAGCGCGGTGTCGACGGCTTGACCGCCAACCGCCGCGAACTCTGCGAACTGCTGTGGTCACTGTGGTCGCCGTCCTGGACCGAAGGACCGGGGCTGTATGAGCAGACGGCGCCGTCGTTTGATAACCCGGACTTTGTCGAGTTGGTGATCCATTCCTATCGCCACCGTTTCATGTATGCGCCTGGCGACCCCGCACTCGAAGCCATCGAGCAGGCCCTGATGTTGCAGCCGGCGATTTCGGTGCCGAGCATTTCGTTGTGCGGTGCCGATGACGGGGTGGGCTCGCCCCCCGAAGAGGATGATGACGTGGCGCATTTCAGTGGGTTTTACCGGCGCCAGGTGTTGCCCGGCGTGGGCCACAACATCCCTCAGGAAGCGCCGCAAGCCACGCTTGATGCGCTGCTGGAATTGCTCGCCTAAGTCACCGGCGCGAAGCGTTCACGATAAGCCTGGGGCGTTACCGACAAGGCACGAAGAAAGCTGCGGCGCAGGGTTTCCTCGCAGCCAAACCCGCACTGCACGGCGATGCGTTTGATCGACGCCGTGCTGTCGGCCAGTTGCCGGCGCGCGGTTTCGACGCGGATCAATTCGACGGCACGCGCCGGGGTCTGACCCGTCTCGGCGCGATAGTGGCGTACAAAGCTGCGTTCACTCATGCCGGCCTGGGCGGCCAGTGTCGGGATGTTCAAATCCAGGGTAAGGTTTTCGGCCATCCAGGCGTGGAGGTCCGCGAAACGGCTGCCCTCTTTTTGCAGGGAGAGGGTTACGCTGAATTGCGACTGGCCACCGGGGCGCTTAAGGAATACCACCAGGTGCCGCGCCACTTCCAGGGCCACGGCGCGGCCCAGGTCTTGTTCCACCAACGCCAGGCACAGGTCAATGCCAGCGGTGACGCCGGCAGAGGTCCAGACGGCGCCCTGCTGGATAAAGATCGGGTTGGACTCCACCGTCAACGAGGGGAACTGGCGCGCCAGCTCTTCGCAACGCGTCCAGTGGGTAGCCACGCGGCAGCCGTCGAGCATGCCGCTGGCGGCCAGCAGGAACGCACCGGTACACACCGAAGTCATGCGTCGGGTGTGCTTGGCTTTCTCACGCACCCAACCCACCAGGGCCGGGTCTTCGGCAGCGCCGTACACGCCCCAACCGCCTGCGATCACCAGTGTGTCGCACGGTGCATCGACGGTAGGCAGCGGCTCGGCCACCAATGCCAGGCCAGCGGAGGTCATCACCGGCGGCGTTTGCGCGGCGATCACCGAGACGGCGTAAGGCAAGGGTTCGCCACGCTGGCGCGCCAGGTCATTGGTAGAGGCAAATACCTGCAACGGCCCGGTCACATCAAGCACCTGAGCATTATCAAAAGCGAGGACATGGACGATTCTGGGCATGATTGGCGTGATTCGTGGGCTCAATGGCGTATTCGCCAAAGCGTAGGCCTCTAGAGTGAAGCCGTCCACCCTTTTGACGGAGCGCTATTCATGAGCTTGCAGATCGGCTTTGTGTTGTTCCCCGGTATCCAGCAACTGGACCTGACCGGCCCCTATGACGTACTCGGTTCGCTGCCGGACGTGAAGTTGCACCTGGTGTGGAAAGACCTGCAACCGGTCACCTCGAGCACCGGCCTGGTGTTCACCCCGACCATGACCTATGCCGACTGCCCGCGCCTGGATGTGGTCTGCGTACCGGGCGGCTCCGGCGTCGGCGCGTTGATGGAAGACCCGCTCACCCTGGACTTCCTCAAGGCCCAGGCGCAAACCGCACGCTATGTGACCTCAGTGTGCACCGGCTCGCTGGTACTGGGCGCGGCGGGTTTGCTGCGCGGGCGCAGGGCAACGACTCACTGGGCTTACCACGACCTGCTCGCCCCGCTCGGCGCGACCCCGGTGCAAGAGCGCGTGGTGCGTGATGGCAACCTGTTCACCGGTGGCGGCATCACCGCCGGCATCGACTTCGCCCTGACCCTGGCGGCCGAGTTGTACAGTGACGCGGCGGCGCAACTGGTGCAGTTGCAGATTGAATATGCGCCAGCGCCACCGTTCGATGCAGGCCGACCGGACACTGCGCCCAAGCACGTGTTGGAGGAAGCCAACAAGCGCACGGCCGAATCGCGCAGAGTTCGCGGCGAGATCGTCGCACGCGCAGCTGCACGCCTGGGCTGACATCGTGAGTTGAATCAGCTTGGGCGAGACATCAGCGCCAGGCGCACGGCCAGCACCATCAGCACCGTCGCCAAACCCCATTTCTGTAGCCAGGCGCCTTTTGAGCGCCTGGCGAAGAATCGGCTCAGCGCACCACCAAAAATGCCCAGCACCGCATGAAACACCCCAGCGATTAACGTCAGCACGCCCCCGAGCACCATCAACTGCACGGCAATTGATCCCACCTGCGGCCGTATAAACTGCGGCAAAAACACCACGAAAAACAGCAACGCCTTGGGGTTGAGCAGGCTGTTGAACATGGCCTGCAGAAACACTCGTCCAAGGGGCACGCGATTGACCTGGGCCGCGCCCAGCCCTGGATTTTTCTGCAACGTCTTGACCACCAGCCACAGCAGGTAGACCACTCCCGCATAGCGGATCAAATCGAAGGATGGCGGCCAACTGGCGACCAACGCCGTCACCCCCGTGGCGGTCAATGCGGTCAGCAACAGGTCGGCCACGCTGATACCCAAGGCTGATGCCACTCCCCCGCGCCAGCCATGAGTCACGCCGTGGCTGATCACAAAGGCCATGTTCGGCCCAGGCGATAACAGCAGCAACAGCACAGCACCCGAAAAAACCGCCAGGGTTGCAAGGTCAATCATGCTCAAGCCATCCACCGGAAAAGCCTGCAGACTAATCGGCGTACCGTGTGCGAACAAAAAATTGTGCTGGATACATTGTTTCTGGCAATCGCGAATGGCCGCACGCTCGTGGGGTGACTACACGTTCGACACCGCACTGTCGAAATGGAACGTAGGCGTACCTTCTGCGGCAACTTCCAGGGTGAACCGCGTCATTTTTTTGGTTAGTTTGAAAGGTAACTTCTGATCGGGCGGAAGCCCGATGGGCAGGGCACTTAGTGCGCCCTGCCACCTCTCTTTTGTCCCTCTTTCCCAGCGCACTGCAAAAAAGCTTTCTCCTTAAAGCAGGAAAAATTCCTTATTTGTTCCTACACTCAAAAACACACCCAATCACCCAGTGCCCAGACAAGGAATGTCAATAAAACGCCACTAAAAATAATGATAAAACTGTCTAGTATGGGGGCCTCGCATAACAGTCAATTTATTGACTAAACATATAAAGGGAAAACGCCTTTAGTCACTACCCCCGCAAAATCACTTCAAATGAATAGCTGTGTTTGGAGGGTGCATTTGAATTGGAAAGTTGCGTATTACCCAGTGCAGCCAGTTCGAGCTGAACGCTAAAGCGGCCCGCTGCTTTATTGAGCGAACAGTCGAACAGTGCCGCTTGGCGTGCAATGAGGGATGGTTTATGCGAGAGAAGTCGTCAGTCGACAGCTTGTTTTTAACACGTGCTGGTTTTGTTGAATTCTTTGTTGTTTTCGTCAAATTGATCCACGGCCTGTCGGCCATTTTGCCTCCACTGGTCCTGGTGCTTTTCCTGGACCCGATTGACCCTGAACTGCGCGCTCATTTCGTGGGCATGTTGGTGTTTTTCGCGGTCCTGACCATTATTCTCTTTCAGGCCCTGGGCATATATTCCGAAGAATTGTTCAGTAACCGGCTGCGCTTGAAAACCAAGATCAAAGCCTGGTCGGCGGCGTTTTGCATTCTATTGTTCATGTACCAGATCCTGCAGATGTTCCCGCAATTAACCCCGCGTAACCTGGCGACGTGGTACGTCGCCAGCCTGACGTTGTTCTGCTTGGAACGCCTGGTGATGTTGCGCCTTTATCGCAGGCTGATGCGGGCTGGCAAATACCTGCAACGCACGGTGATCCTGGGCTTTACCGACACCGCTGTGCACGTCGCAGATCACCTGCAGCGCCACGGCGATATCCGTTCCGGCCTGGTCGGTTTTATCGACGACCGCACCGAGCGCATTCCCAAGGAGCTGAGCAAGTTGCCCCTGCTGGGCAATACCCGCGACCTCGAAAAACTGATCCGTGCCGAGCAGGTCAACCAAGTGATGATCTGCCTGCCCTGGGCCGCCGAGCAGCGCATCCACGGCTTGGTCAACCGCCTGCGGCAACTGTCGGTGAACGTCATGCTGGTGCCGGACATGGCAGCCCTGCGCTACGGCCACAGCAAAATCACCGATGTGGGCGGCATCCTGATGTTCAACACCTCGCAGTTGCCATTGCGCGGCTGGTCGCCAGTGATCAAGCGCTGTGAGGATTTCCTGCTGGCCAGCCTGGCGTTGATGTGCCTGTCACCGCTGATGGTGGCGACAGCGATTGCGATCAAGCTCGACTCCAAGGGCCCAGTGCTGTTTCGCCAGAACCGCTATGGCTACAACGACAACGAAATCCGCGTGTTCAAGTTTCGCTCGATGTACACCGACCAGAGCGACTTCACCGCCGAGCGCCAAACGACGCGCGCAGACCCGCGCATCACGCGCGTGGGCCGCATCATCCGCAAGACCAGCATCGACGAGCTGCCGCAACTGTTCAATGTGCTGCTGGGCAACATGTCCATGGTCGGCCCGCGCCCGCACGCCACGGCGACCAAGGCCGCGGGCGTGCCCTTCGAAGTGGCGGTCAGCGAATACAGCTCGCGTCACCGAGTCAAGCCCGGTATCACCGGCTGGGCGCAGATCAACGGTTACCGGGGGGAGACCGACACCCTGTTCAAGATCCAGAAACGCGTCGAGTACGACCTGGAGTACATCTCCAAGTGGTCGGTGTGGTTTGACCTGTACATCGTCTTCATGACGGTCCCGGCCGTCCTTTCCACCAAGGAAGTCTATTGATGAACACCCTCAACGGATTGATTCCCTGCATCATTTCCGGTGGTTCGGGCACGCGGCTGTGGCCGGTGTCCCGGCAGAACATGCCCAAGCCGTTCATGCGCATGCGCGATGGCATAAGCCTGCTGCAGAAAACCTTTCAGCGCGCGGCCAAACTGCCCGGCGTGGAAAGCGTGTTGACGGTGACCAACCGCGACCTGCTGTTCCGCACCCTGGATGACTACCGCCTGGTCAACAAGGCTCACCTGCCCCTGGACCTGCTGCTGGAGCCGTTCGGGCGTAATACGGCAGCGGCAATTGCGGTGGCGGCGTTGCACGTACAGGAACATTTTGGCGGCGACGCGCAGTTGTTGGTCATGCCCGCCGACCATTTGATCCTCAATGAAGTGGCGTTTGCCGAGGCCGTGACCCAGGCCCGCGACCTGGCCGAAGCCGGTTACCTGGTGACGTTCGGTATCCAGCCGGATCACCCGGAAACCGGCTTTGGCTACATCGAACAGGGTGAGCCGCTGAGCACGGGCAACCGGGTCAAACGCTTCGTCGAAAAACCCGACCTGGTCACCGCCCAAGGCTATCTCGACGGCGGTAAGCACCTGTGGAACGCCGGCATGTTCTGCTTCAAAGCCAGCACCTTGGTGGACGAACTCGCCACCCATACGCCCGACGTGCTGGAAGCCGCCCGCACCGCACTGGACCATAGCCAGAGCCTGCAAAACAAAACCTCGCGCCAGCGTGAGCTGGACTCGGAGGCCTTCGGCAGCGCGCCGGATATTTCCATCGACGTGGCCTTGATGGAAAAGTCCAAGCAAGTCGCCGTGGTGCCCTGCGACATCGGCTGGAGCGATATCGGCTCGTGGGAAGCCCTGCGCCAGCTCACCCCCAGCGACGCGCATGGCAACCAGGTCAATGGCGAAGCGATTCTGCATGACGTGCACAACTGCTACATCGACTCGCCCAAGCGCGTACTCGGCGCGGTAGGCGTGCGCGACCTGATTATCGTCGACACGCCCGACGCGCTGCTGATCGCCGACGCCCACCGTAGCCAGGATGTGCGCTACATCGTCGCCGAACTCAAGCGCCAGAACCATCCGGCGTACAGCCTGCACCGCACGGTCACCCGGCCGTGGGGTACCTACACCGTGCTGGAGGAAAGCAGCCGCTTCAAGATCAAACGCATCGTGGTCAAGCCGCAGGCGTCGCTGTCGCTGCAGATGCACCACCACCGCAGCGAACACTGGGTGGTGGTCAGCGGCGCCGCGCAGATCACCAACGGCGAGCGCGAATTCCTGATCAACGCCAACGAGTCCACCTACATCCCCGCCGGGAATAAACACCGGCTGACCAACCCCGGCATTATCGACCTGGTGATGATCGAGGTGCAGAGCGGCGAGTACCTGGGCGAAGACGACATCGTGCGCTTCGACGACATTTACGGGCGCGCCCCGGCTGAAGTGAAAAAATGACATGCGTACGTCTTTGATCATCCCGACCCGTAACGCCTCCAGCCACCTGGCACGCCTGCTGCCGGCGCTGGAGATGCAAACCCTGCAACCTGACGAGTTGCTGGTGGTGGACAGCGCGTCCAGCGACGACACCGTGGCGCGCTTTCGCGCGTTCGGTGCACGGGTTGAGGTGATCGACGCGCGTGATTTCAACCATGGCGGTACGCGGCGCTGGGCCAGTGAACAGGTGGGCGGTGAGGCGCTGATCGTGATGACCCAGGACGCGATCCCCGCCACCCCCGAGACCTTCGCCAACCTGCTCGCCGAATTGCAGCAGGACCCGCTCAATGGCGTGGCCTACGGGCGCCAGCTGCCTCACCCCGATGCCGGTGTGTTGGGCGCGCAATCGCGGCACTTCAACTACCCGGAACAGAGCCGCAGCAAAAGCCTGGCCGATGCAGCGGAATTAGGGATCAAGACCTGCTTCAGTTCCGACTCGTTTTCCGTGTACCGGCGCAGCGTGCTGGAGGCGGTGGGCGGTTTCCCGGCAGACGTGATCGGCAGCGAAGACGCCTTCGTGGCTGCACGCATGCTGCTCGAAGGCTACAAGGTGCGCTATGCCGCCACGGCACTGGTGCACCACTCCCACGATTACAAACTCATGGATGAGTTTCACCGCTACTTCGACATTGGCGTGTTCTACGGCCGCGAGCCGTGGATCAAGCAGGCCTTTGGCGATGCGGGTGGCGAAGGCAAGCGCTATGTGCTGGCTGAACTCAGGGCCTTGCGCAAGGCCCGCGCCTTGCACCGCATTCCCGAAGTGCTGGTGCGCAGTGCGTTCAAATTGCTCGGCTACCGGCTGGGCCATCTGGAGCGCCGTCTCCCCCTCTCCCTCAAGCGGCGCATCAGCATGTTTCCCGGTTATTGGAGGTGAGCATCATGACCTACAGGAAGTCCCCCTTGATGAAACGAACCCTGCTCGTGCTAGCCCTGCTGACTGCGGCAGGCTGTAACACGCCTGCGCGCATTGTGCCGCCGGACGGCAAGACCGTCGAAGAAGGCAAGCGCGCCCTCGAGCAGCTTGCACAGCTACCGCCGGCGATGGAACGTATCCGCATAGGCGACCAGCTGCGCATCGTGCGCGACGCCGGTGAGATGCCGACGCTGTCAGCGTTCAACGTCAGCACCATCTATGAGCTGACGCTGTACACGGTGCAGACCGACGGCAAGATCAACTACCCGTTCCTGGGGCCGATCCAAGTGGCCGGGCGCCAGCCTTCGGAATTGGCCACGGAGCTGACCACCAAGCTCTCGCCGATCTACCGCGAACCGCGCGTGACCGTAAACATCAACCAGGCACCGGCCAGCTCGATCATCGTCGGCGGCGCGGTGAACAACCCGACGGCAGTGCAGATTGCCACGGCCAACACCCTTGAGCAGGCAATCATCGGTGCCGGCGGGGTCAGCCCGGCGGGCAATGCCAGCATGGTCGCTCTGCTGCGTGAAGACGCACAGGGTGCCTATCGCGCCTACTTCCTGGACTTCAGCCAACTGCTCAAGACCGGCCCCAACGGGCGCAAGCCTGTGCGCCTGCAACGCGGCGATGTGGTGTTCGTGCCCAAATCCAACGTGGGCGAGCGCATCCAAGGGGTGGATACCTACCTGAACCAACTGATCCCCTTCACCAAGTCCATTGGGGTTGGCTACAACTACACACGAACCAGCAGCGGCAGTAACTAAAGGAGCGACATCCCTATGATCGAGATCCGTTCTTTTCGTGATCTTCTGCGTCTGTTCTTCATTTTCCGTCGCGAGTTCAAACTGGCGGCGATTGCCGCGCTGGTGATCATCCTGCTGGGGGCTTTCTTGCTGCCGGCCAAGTACGAATCCACTGCGCGCCTGCTGGTCAAGCCTGGGCGGGATTCGACCTTGCCCATCGAGATCAGCAACCGCCAGGCGCTGGTGATGCCCAGCACGCAGCGTGACCCGATTGTCGACGAGGAGCGCCTGCTCACCGGTCGCCCGATCGTGCGCGCGGTGGCGGAGCACTACCTGGAAGTGATCGACAACGCGCCACCGCCGGAAGGCTTCTGGAAGCGCACCAAGTACTACGTCAAGCGCGGCGTGGGTGCGGTATTCGATGGCCTGCGCGTGGTGCTGGAAACCGTTGGCGTGGTCGAAAAGACTACCCCGGTTGAACGCCTGGCTGCCAGTCTGGAGAAGAACTTTGAAGTGGGCCACGCCGCCGGCTCGACGGTGATGGATATCAGCTTCAAGTGGGGCGACCCGGAGATCGCCCAGGCGGTGGTCAAGGATTGGGTCGAAACCTATATCAACGAACGCACCCAGGCCCTGGGGCGCAAGAGCCTGTACGCCTTTTATGAAGGCCAGGCGGCCAACAGCGCGACCGAGATCAAGAGCTACAAGCAACAGATCCTCACGCACCTCAACGAGATCGGCGCGGCGAGCATCACCGACCGCCTGGAAGACTTGTCCGAGCGCATCAACGTGCTGCGCGGCGAGACCTTCAACACTACGCGGCTGATCGCCTCGTCCGACAGCGCAATCCAGAGCACACGCAATCAACTCAAGGGCCAGCCGAAGGAAGTCACCACGGTGCGCCAGATCGCTCTGAACCCGCAGCAGCAGGACTTGCGTCGCCTGCTTAACCAGAAGCTGCTGGAAAAGGCCGACATGATGCGCACGTACATGGACAATGCGCCGCCGGTCAAAGCCCTGGACGCGTCGATTCGTGCGATGCAGGTCCAGGTCGCCAGCGAGAGCAACACCGTTCAAGCCTCGGAAAACCGTGCGCCGAACACCCTGGAAATCCACTTGCAGCGCGTGCTGCTGGATGAAACCAGTAACAACCTGGCGCTGCGCACGCAGCTGGTTCAACAGCAGAAACAATTGGTGAACCTGGAAGCGCAGCGCAAGCAAGCCCTGGAGATAGAACCGGAGCTGGCCCGCCTCTCCCGAGAGCTGAACACCACCGAGCGCAATTACGCGCTGTACGTGGATAACCTGGAAAAATCGCGCATCGACCGTGAGCTGGACAACAGCCAGATCAGCAACATTGCCGTGATCGAAGCAGCAACCCTGAACCCAGGCCGCATCTTCCCGAAAACCCTGGTGATGCTAGTCCTGGCGATCCCGTTTGCGATCGTCGTCGGCTTGCTGGTGATCTACCTGTGCTACCTGCTCGACCAGCGTATTCACGACGGTGGCCTGGTGGAGCGCAAGTTCGGCCTGCCGCTGTGGACCACCCTGCCCGAGCTGGACACCACCACCGCGCAAAGCGCTAACGCGTTCAATGCGAGCATCTACCGGCTATACAGTTTGCTGCAGCCCGACCGTATCGCCGAGAAGGGCCTGACACTCGGGCTGACCTCAGCGCGTCACGGCGAGGGGGTGACCTTTGTGGTCGAACAACTGCGCCAGTTGCTGGCCGAAAACGGCATCGATGTGCGGGTCGGCGGGCTTGAAGTGGCGGCGCCCGGCGAGGTGGTGCTGCTGGATGCCTCGGCGTTGCTGGCTAACCGCGATGCGTTTGTGACCCTGCGCTGCGCCGACCTGATCGCGCTGGTGGTGGAGGCGCGCAAAAGTACCGTGCCGGTGGTGGAGCACGCGCTGTCGATTCTCAACACGGCGTTCGGCAAGGTGGACGGCATCATCATCAACCGGCGCAAGTTCGAAGTGCCGAGCAAGGTGCTGCAGACCATTGGCAAATACCGGGGAGCGTTCTGATGCGTATCGCCCTGCTCGCGCCCTTGCCGCCGGAAAAAAACGGCATCGCCGACTACGCGAACCATTTCCGTACGGCGCTGGAACAACTCGGTGTGACGGTGCTGACGCCGTTGGCCGGGGTGGCGGGCAACTCCAAAGCGATAGAGCAGGCCATCGCCGGCTTCGATTGGCAAACCGTCGACTTGGTGCACGCCGAGCTGGGCGGCGGGCGGCTGGGGGAGTTCCTGGCCCTGCGCGAGCTGCGCAAGGCTTACCCGCAACTGCCCCTGACCGCCACCGTGCATGACCCGGAACGCATGGTGTGGCGGCGTGAGCATCTGCCGTTCCCTTTGAGCCTGCTGGAGCGTTTGCCCAGCCCGTTGCCCCAAGCGGCCGTGGTGCTGGCCGACCCGCTGACGTTGCGCGAAGAACGCCAGGTCGCCAAAGGGTTGACCCGGCTGGTGACCCTCACCCGCCTGGGCGCCAAGTGCTTGAGCCAGCGCATGCAATTGCCCGCCGCCAAAGTGGCGGTGATCAACCATGCCAACCTGGCGATTACACCGGCACCGCTGCCATCGCTGGACACGCTGCACCTGCTGTACTTCGGCTTCATCTACCGCGGCAAAGGCATCGAAGACCTGGTGCAGGCCCTGGCGGATGTGTTCAAACACGCCCCCGAATTACGCGATCGCGTGCGCCTGACCCTGGCCGGCGGCACTGCCCCGGAGATGGCATTTGGCGCGGGCGGTAATTACCTGGCGCAACTGAACGCGCAGATCGCGTCACTGGGCCTGACCGCGTCCATCGACTGGCGGCTGAACCTGCCCGCCGATGAAATTGCCCAGACCATCCAGGCCCACCATGCGATGGTGCTGCCGTACCGCGAATCGAAAAAACTCGGCCTGCTCGGGCGCCAGCGCGGCACCAGTGGGGCGTTGTCCTGGGCGACCGCCTGCGGGCGCGGCGCGATCACCTCCGATGCGCGCGCGTTTGCCGAGGAAGTCGCCAGTGGCAACGGCGCCATTTACCCAGAGGGTGATGTGGCTGCCCTCGGCGAACAACTGTTGCGCCTGGCACGCACGCCGCTGCTGGCGCGGGATTGGGCCGAGCGCGCCGGGGAAATTGGTCGCGAACGGTTGTGGCCGTTGACGGCGCAGAAATTTGTCACGCTGTTTGGCGAGGCCATCGTCGGAGCCCGCCATGTCGCGTAAACGCACTTACCTGGCCACCTTGGCGGTGGTCGCCGCCCTGGGCCTCAGCGCGTTTTTGTGGGGGCGCCAGGCCGATGCGCAGAACACTGTGCTCAAGGGCAGCAAGGTCGTGGTGTGGAAGGATTTCCTGGGGGTGAACGCGCAATTCCTGTGGTTCAGCCCTGTGCGTTACCAGATGCAGATCGACCGCCTAAAGGCCCTGGGCCTGGAATGGGTGCGCCTGGATCTGCACTGGGATCAGCTTGAACCTGCCGAGAACCAGTACCAGGTCGCAACCCTGGATCAGTTGGTCGGCAAGTTGCAGGACAACCAGCTCAAGTCGGTGTTCTACCTGGTCGGCTCGGCGCCCTTCGCTACGACCGCGCCAGCCGGTGCGCCGTATCAGGATCAGTACCCGCCCAAGGATCCGAATGTGTTCGCCAACCGCATGGCGCTGTTGGCCCAGCGTTATCCCAGTGTGGATGCCTGGCAGGTGTGGAATGAGCCGAACCTGCTGGGCTTCTGGCGCCCGGTAGCGGACCCGGCCGGTTATGCCGCCCTTTTGACGACCACCGCCAATGCCTTGCGCACCGTGAACCCGAACACACCGGTGGTGGCCGCTGGTATGGCGTTCTTCAGTGAAATGCCTAATGGGCAGACCATGCTCGCGGCCCTCGGTGCGCTGGGTGTAGCCAGCTTGAACACGGTAATTTCCTACCACCCCTACACCCAACTGCCTGAAGGCAACGATCCGGCGAACCTGGACTTCATCGCCAAAACCACACAACTCAACCAGGCCCTGCGCAACGGCGGTGTACAAACCCTGTGGAGCACCGAGTGGGGCTGGTCGACTTACCCCGGGCCAAAAGACGCCCAGGACATCATCACGCTACAAGCCCAGGCCGATTACATCGTGCGGCGCGTGGCGCTGATGAGCGCGATGGATTACGACAAAATCTTCCTGTTCACCCTCAGCGACCTCGACCAGCGCGCCAGCGTGCGCGACCAGTCGTATGGCCTGCTCGATATCGACGCCAACCCCAAGCCCGCCTACACCGCGCTGAAAAACTTCCTCGACGTCAGCGGGCCGCAACTCACGCCGGGCGATCCACCGGTTGCCGACCAGTTGCCCGGCGGTTTGTTCAGCATCGGCTGGACCCGTGCGGACGGGCGCAAGTTATGGTTTTTCTGGTCTGCCCAGGGCGGCAACGCGCATTTGCCGGGCCTGGCCAGCGCCACCCTGTACGACCCGTTGCGCGGCACCCAGACCCCGGTGAGCGGCACCAATGGCCTGACTGTACCGGTCAAGTCGAACCTGCAAATTCTGCTATGGGATTGAGGCCTGCGATGCGTATTTTATGGATCCTGCCCTACTCACCCTGGCCCGCCACCAGCGGCGGCAAGACGCGCCAGTTTCACCTGCTGCGCAGCCTGGCAGCGCGCGGGCATCGGATCACCTTGCTGCTGCATGACAAGCACCCGGTGTCGCTCACAGACCGCCAAGTGCTGGAAGCATTTCTCGAACAACTGATCATCCTGCCGCGCCGCCCACTGCGCAGTGTGAAGACCCTCGTGGCCGGGCTGTTTGCACCCTACCCGCTGCTGGCCAGTGTGAATGGCCTGTCGAATGAACTGCAGGAAACCTTCCACTGGTTGCTGGGTGACCATTGGGACGTGGTGCAGATTGAGCACAGCTACAGCTTCCAGCCTTACGAGGACGCGCTGGCGCGTAAATCCCAGCCGTTCGTGCTGACCGAACACAATGTCGAGTCGGCCCTGGGCGCGGCCACCTATGACCGCTTGCCGGGCTGGGCGCTGCCCTTCATTCGCTACGATCAATGGCGCTACACGCGCTGGGAACGTCGTGTGATGCGCCAGGCCACGCAGGTAGTGGCGGTGACTGACAGCGACGCACAGACCCTGACGAAGATCGCCGGCAAACCGGTGTCGGTGGTGGTCAATGGCGTGGATTGCGATCACTTCGCGGTGGCCCATCCCGACCCATCGGCACGCCGCGTGCTGTTCCTGGGCAATTACGAATACGCCCCCAATGTGGACGCTATCGAGTGGGCGCTGGATGAGATCCTGCCCAAGGTCTGGGAACGCTGCCCGCAGGCACGCATGAGCGTGTGTGGTTTCGGCATGCCAGCCAGCTGGCGCGAGCGCTGGCAGGACCCACGCATTGAGTGGCAAGGTTTTGTGCCCAACCTGATAGACCTGCAATCGAGTTGCTCGGTTTTTCTTGCGCCGTTGCGCCATGGTGGCGGTTCCAAACTCAAGGTGCTTGAAGCCTTGGCCGCCGGCCTGCCGCTGGCGAGTACCGAGCAAGGTGTCTCGGGGCTCGACCTGGTAGAAGGCCTGGACTACCTAGGCGGCCAAACCGCCGCGAGCCTGGCAGACGCCGTGGTGCGCCTGCTGCAGTTCCCCGACGCCGCCGGGCCCATGGGTGAAGCGGGCCGCGCGTATGTGCGTCGCGCCCATGACTGGAGCGTCGCCGCCAGCCAGCTGGAGCAGGTGTACGCGAGCCTTTCGCCGTTGAATCAAAAGGAGCCCGCATGCGTGTAGGCCTGGATTACCGCACCGTCGGCACTTCGCCGCAATCGGGCATCAGCCGCCAGGTGTACGCGCTGGAAAGCGCCCTGCACAGCCTGCCGGGCATTGAGCTTGAGCGGTTTACCGTGGCGCCCCTGGGCGATGAAACCCGGTTGCAGGCCCACTGCCCAGCCTGGGGCTGCGCGAAGACCGCCATGCACCAGCCGCAGAATCGCCTGCGTTTCGAGGCCGGTTTTCTACCGCGCGCGTTGCGTGAGCAGCCTATCGATCTGTACATCAGCACCTTTAACATGGGCCTGCCGTTGCCGCCCAAGCCGAAAGGATTGCGTACCGTGGTGCTGCTGCATGACCTGTTTCAGATCACCTTGGACAACTACCACGCCAACCGTTTGAAGGCGCTGATCTACAAGACCAGCGATCGCCTGTCGATTGCCTACGCGGTGCACAGCGCCGACCGGGTGTGGACGCCGTCGCAGTACAGCGCCGACGAAACCGCGCGGTTGTTTCCCAAGTCGGCGGGCAAGATTCGCGTGCTGCCCAACCAGGTCGACGGTTTTTCCGAACTGGCGGCGGACCTCAGCGCCCGCCAACTCCCCGAGCGCTACTGGCTGCTGGTGGGCACCCGCGAGCTGCGCAAAAACGTGCCATTTCTGGTGGAGGCCTGGCAGAAAGCGCGACGCCAATCCCCTGCCGTGCCGGATTTGGTGCTGGTGGGCAGCCTCGACCATTTGCCCGAAGCCCAGCGTGACCTACCGGGTATTCGTGCGCTGAGTGGCGTGTCGGATGCCGAATTGCACGCGCTGTACCGCCGGGCATTACGCTTGTGGCAACCTTCGTATGCCGAGGGCTTTGGTCTGCCTGTGATCGAAGCCCTGAGCGTGGGCACCCCGGTGGCGGTGGCCAGCGGTACGTCGCTGGATGAAATCACCCCGCCGTCGGCACCGCGCTTCTCGCCCACCGATGGCCCGGCGCTGACGCAGTTGATGGTCAGCCTGGGCGAGCGCGCCAATGAGGAATCGCCCGAGCAACGGCGCCAGTGGGCGGAGCGCTTCAACCATCACGCCTATCGCCGGCGCCTGGGCGAACTGATTGAGGAGCTGAAGTGAAAATAAATTTACCCAGCCTCTTCGCGATCCTCTTCGGCCTGCTGTTTGGCGCCCTCGCGCTGCTGCTGTCACCGGCCAAGGCGTTCCTCGCCGTGATCGGCCTGGCCGGGGCCGTTACCATCCTGCGCTTTCCGTTCTGGGGCTTGTTGCTGTTTGCCCTGATCGCCACGTTCATGCCGTACTCCACGGTCAACCTGGGCATTCGCAGTACCGTCAGCGAAGCCATCCTGGCGCTAACATGGGGCGCGGTGCTGTGGCACAACTTCCTGGCGCACCTGCCCGACACACCGAGCCTCTCCCGCCGGCCTACCGACCAGATGCTGCTGTGGCTGATGCTGTTCAGTGTGTTCCCGTTTATCGTCGGCCAAGTCACCATCCACGCCGACACCAGCGGCGTGGCCAACTGGTTGCGCTGGTTGTTGAGCCTGTCGGCGGTATTCCTCTGCGCTAAATTGCTGGTGGATCACAAGCACCGCGAATCGCTGGTAATCGCCCTGCTGCTGGGCAGCCTGGCGATGCTGGTGCTGTCGATTGCAGTGTTTGTGCGCACGCGATCCGCGGCCGGCATTGCGCCGATCCTGGGGCTGTTCAACTACGCCAACTTCGACATGTTGAAGTTCGGCCTGGAGGCCATGTCTTCGCGCATGGGCTCGCCGTGGATGCACCCGAATGCCATCGGCGGGATCATGGCGTTGCTGCTGCCCCTGGCCTTCTGTTTCGGCATGACCGAGCAAGGCTGGAAGCGCGCGCTTGGCCTGAGCGTGGCGTGCCTGGGCGCGGCGGCGCTGCTGTTGGCCAGCAGCCGCGGCGCTATGGTCAGCCTGGCATTGGTGCTGATGTGGATGGCCACGCGCCGTGTGCCCTACACCGGTCGCCTGCTGATGATCGGTGCAGCGCTGACGGTGGCGTTGGTGATCGCTTATCCACCGTTGCAGGAGCGCCTGGCGACGATCTTTTCGTCGGATAACGCCAGTACCGAAGTGCGCTTCGACGAGTACCGCATGTTCCCGCAGGCGGTGGGGTCCTACCCGTTCGGTATTGGCTTCAAGGTGGATCCACCGGTACCGGGCACTCAGTTGCTGGGCATCTCGAACCTGTGGCTGAACTTCGTCTACAAGACCGGCATCGTCGGCATGCTGTTTTTTGTGGCGGTGACGGTGCGCTGGTGGCGTGAAGCGCGCCCGGACAGCGGCCCGATCCGCCTGACGAAAGACAATGCGCTATGGCTGGGCACCACCGCCGGGATTCTCTCGGCGCTGGTCAGCGGCCTGTTCGACCACTACTTCAGCTTTGCGGTGGTGATGGTCGCGCTGTTCTGGCTGATGGTGGGGATCAATGTGCTGGAGGCCCGCCGACTGTTTCCGGCGCGCCTGCCACAGGTAAAAAGCGTGGCGTTGCGCAAACCGCTGATTGATGGTGCGCAACCCTGATGCTGGGCTCCGCGGCCTGGCTGACCCTGGCGACGCTGCTGGGCTTGTGCCTGGGCTTCGCCCGCGAATGGTTGCTGGTGGCGGCCTGGGGTGCGGGTGAGCGCAGTGATGCGTTCCTGATCGCGCTGTTTTTGCCGGAGGCGCTGCGCATGTCTCTGGCTGGCGGTGTGCTGAGCGCCGCTGCGCTGCCGCTTTATCTCGCGCGCAAAGACGACGAGCGGCAGGGCTGGTTGACGGAGTTGTTTCCGACGTTGCTGCTGATCGCGCTGGTCATCAGCCTGCTGCTGACGCTGTTGGCGCCGTGGCTGGTGCAACTGCTTGGGCCGGGCTTGGCGGCCAGTGCGACGGCGTTGGCGAGCAGCAACTTGCAGATTGTCGCGTGGTGCGTGCCGGGGCTGATGCTGCATGCACTGTTCAGTATTCCGTTGCAGGCCAGCGAGCGTTTTGTGCTGGCAGGCTTGGGCTCATTGTTGTTCAACCTGCCGCCGGTGACCTACCTCGCGTTCGCGGGTACCGCCACCCAACCGCACTCCCTGGCACTGGCGTGCCTGGCCGGCAGCCTGTTGATGCCGTTGGCGCTGCTGCCGTCGATGTGGCGTCAGGGTTGGCGGCCATGGCATTGGCAATTGTCGTTGGCGCCACTACGGGAGCTGAGCCAGCGCATCGGTCCACTGTTGTTAAGCAATGGCGCGAGCCAGGGCCTGGCGCTGATCGAGCGGCTGGTGGCGTCGTTGCTGGGGGAAGGCGCGGTGACCTGGGTCAACCTGGCGCGCAAGCTGATGAACCTGCCGCTGATTGCGCTAATGAGCCTCAACCAAGTGCTGCTGGGCATGATGAGCCGTCGCCAGGGCGATGAACGCCTGGCCCTGCTCAAGCGCGGCCTGGAAACCGCCAGCGTGCTGACCCTGCCCGCTGGCGTTGGCCTGGTGGTGGCGGCACCGAGCCTGGTGGCGTTGCTGCTGCCCAAGCAATCGGTGGACTCGCCGTTGCCACTGTTGCTGGCCTGGTTTGCTGTGCCACTGGTGTTCGGCGCCTGGAACGCCTTGCTCGCGCGCTATGCCTATGCCGCTGGCGATACACGTCAGCCACTGCGCTGCGAATTGCTCGGTAGCCTGGTCAATGTGCTGCTGCTCGGCGCCCTGCCTTTTATGTTCGGCCTGGCCGGCATTCCTCTGGCTGCGCTGGCCGGGGTGATCTGCACCGCGTTACTGCTGATGCAGCGCCAAGCCTTGCTTGGCGCCCTGCCCTGGGCCCGGCATTGGCTGCTCAGTGCAGTGCTGATGGGCGTGGTGGCGCTGGCGCTGTTTCGGGTTGAAGGCGTGTGGCTGCAACTGGGGCTGGGCACCCTGACCGGCGCGGTGGTGTTGCTCGGGATGGGGCTGTGGCTGAAGCCGTGGCGTAAGGCATGAACGATCAATCGGGACAACTCAGATGAAACATCGCTGGATTCAAATGGATATTGCCAAGGGTATCGGCATCCTGGTGATCGTATTTGCCCACAGCTGGTTCGTCGCCACCTCGCCGGACTTGCTGTACCCGGTACTGGCGTCGTTTATCTTGCCGTTGTTCTTCTTTTTGTCGGGGGTGTTCTTCAAGCCTGAACAACCGTTCGTGGAGATGGCGGTGCGCAAGGCCGATGGCCTGCTCAAGCCGTTTCTCTTCACCATGCTCACCTATGTGGTCGTGCGCAGCATTCTGCGCGGCCAGCCGCTGCTACCGGATGTGGGTGGCGTGCTGTATGCCTCGGTGGACACCCTCCCGTGGCAGGCGCTGTGGTTTCTGCCGCACTTCTGGGTGGCGATCCTGTTCAGTTGGGTGATGCTGCGGTTGATCCAGCGCTTGAAGCTGTCGCTGTGGTTGAGCCTCGCGCTGGTGGCACTGCAATTGATCCTAGGCGCCTGGATGCTGCCGTGGTTCTGGCAACTGCCGGTCACCTTCGGCGAGCATACGTGGGTGCTGCCAGGCCTGCCGTTCAGCCTGGATATCACGCTGATCAGCAGCACTTACTTCATTGTCGGCTACCTGTTGCGCGATTGGTTGCGCCGGCACTCGGGTTCCTGGCTGACGCTGTTGATCTCGATCGCGCTGTTCGCCCTGGTGTTCACCTTCACCTGGGACACCATGGACCTGGCACAGCGTCGCTACGACCATTGGTTCTGGACCACACTGCCGGCCGCGATCGGCGTTTATGCCTGCTGGGCGCTGGCGCGGGTGCTGATGGTCTCGGCCTGGGTCACCCGGGCCATGACCTACATCGGCCAGAACACCTTGATCCTGCTGATCTTCCACGGCGAGATCCAGCACAAGTCCTTCGACCTGATGGAGCGCTTGGGGCTGCCTGCACTGCCGGCGGCGTGCGTGGGGTTTGTGGTGGCGGTGGTGGTGCCGTTATTGATCGGGGAAGTGATCAAGCGGGTGGCGTTTTTGCGGTTTTTCTACTTTCCGTTTCCAGTGCGTAAGGCGACCGGGGAGAAGGCGGCAACGTAAGGAACACTTGAAGATGCGCAGCATTGGTATCTACACATCTCGAGAGCAACCTGTGTGAGCGGGCTTGCCCCGCCCATTACTACAGGTTTGTGCAGATACTTATAGCCATCGCGGGCAAGACGGACGACGGACGCCCACAAAGGGTTATGTATATCAGTCGTCGAGTTGTTGCGAAGCTGGCTTACTGCCGTGCTTGGCCGGTTTGGCACCCTTGGCCGGCGCAGCAGCGGGTGCTGCTGGTTCAGGCTCTGCGGCCGCGGCCGCTTCTTTTTCTGCCATCGGCATTTGGTCGATAGCCGCGAAAAACTCCTTCAAGTCGAGGGTATCCGGTGGCACGGTCTTCTCGACTTTCTTCTCACCGTCCTTGCCCACCAGGATCACTTTAGTGCCACTGCCGGCGCCCAGTTTGAGGGCACGAATCAGCGCGTTGGTTTCGGGCGGCGTGAGCTTTTTGTTGTCCTTTGGGTCCTTGGCGAACTTCTCCCCTTCGGCACCGATGCTGCCGAATTTCACGGTGTAGAACACCATGCTGCGCTCTTCAAAGGACTGCTTGGTCGCAGGCTCGTCCAACTGTTTCTTTAGGGTCGCCAAGGTGTCGTTGCCAGCATCAAGCTCCACCACCACCAGCGGCCGGGCTTTACCCAAGTCCTGCTTGAGCGGGTTGATATCATCAGCAGCCAACAGCGGCCCCGTTAAAGCCATCAAGGTAGCCAGGGTCAGCGACCGGATGAGCATGCGCACCTCCTTTGAATTCCATGCAGGGTTCTTGAGTTTCATGTCTGCGACAGTCAAATTCAAGGATGATTCCTACATCACTTTAATAAAGCGTAGGTCAGGACGCCCGCTACGCAAGGGTTTGGTGGGTTCAACTGTCATTGTTTCCACTGATTGCGGAAACTTCATGAGACCTTCCACTCCGGCCAATGCCTCGCCAATACGGGGGCGACGATGGGGTCGGCATCCACTTGCGCCAGACTCTGGGCAAAGCTCGGCGCCAGCCCGTTCAATGCGTCCCGTGCCTCGTCCCAGCGCGACACCGCTGCGGCCATCAAGCCCAGTGCATTCGGTGTGTGGTTCGGGCCAAACAAATGCCCGGCAAACTGATCGGCAAATATCACCCAGGCCTGGTGCAGGTAGCGCCGGGTGCCCGTAACAAGCTGCGCCTGCACCGTTTCGTTGACGTCGCCGATCCAGCGTTGCGGGTAATCGATAATGCCGATCGCCGAATAGCAATTGGCCGCGATATACACCAGGCCGCGAATGATCTGCGCACGGTTGCCGGCCAGCAGGTCGGAGCCGGGAAACTCCAGGCCCAGATGGATCAGGATCGCTGCGCTTTCCGTCAGCACTTGGCCGTCGGGGGTGACCAGGCTGGGCACCTGTTTGAGCGGGTTGATACGGGCCAGCTCCGCACTGCCCTCACCTTCCGCCCAGGAGGCCGCGTCTACCCTTCGCCACGGCACCGCACATCGTTGCAGGGCGATTTCAATCATGCAGGAACCGGATTCGTCGATGCCGTAGAGCGTGTACATGGGCCTGTCCTCCTAGCGGTGCCTGCGCCCAAGAGTGCAAGTAACCACGGAGTCGAATCAAGTGTTTTAAAACAAGCCCATTTGCCCGCCGACCAGCGTGCTGAAATCGTCATTCACAAACGGCAGGATAGCGTCGGCCACCGGCTGCAATTGCCGGGTGACGTAGTGGTCGTAGTCGATGGGTGCTTGCCGCACTTCGAGGGGTTCCGGGCCGTTGACGCTGATAACGTAGCTGATCCAGCCACCGCGCTGGTATTGACGGGGGCGGTTCAGGCGGTCGTTGTATTCGTCCGCCAGGCGCGCAGCACGCACATGCGGCGGCACGTTGCGCTCGTAATCGTCCAGCCGTCGGCGCAGGCGTTTGCGGTAGATCAGCAACTCATCGAATTCGCCGCTCAGGGTACGGCGCACGTAGTCGCGTATGTAGTCCTGGTGGGGCTGGCGATGGAAGATGCGCTGGTACAGCTCCTGCTGGAATCGGCGGGCCAGGGGCGACCAGTCGCTGCGCACGGTTTCCAGGCCTTTGTAGACCATTTCTTCGCTGCCATCGCTACGCACGACAAGGCCGGCGTAGCGCTTCTTGCTGCCCTCCTCCGCGCCACGAATGGTCGGCATGAGGAAGCGCATGAAGTGGGTTTCGTATTGCAGTTCCAGGGCGCTTTGCAGGCCGAACGCCGTTAGCAGGTGCTCGCGCCACCAGTCGTTGACGTGTTGCACCAACGCCCGTCCAATGCGGCTGGCCTCTTCCTGGGAATGCGCGCTGCCGAGCCAGACGAAGGTGGAGTCGGTGTCGCCGTAGATCACCTCATAGCCTTGGGCTTCGACCAGTTCGCGGGTCTGGCGCATGATCTGGTGACCGCGCAGGGTGATTGACGAAGCGAGCCGTGTATCGAAGAAACGGCAGCCGCTGGAACCGAGTACGCCGTAGAAGGCGTTCATGATGATTTTCAGGGCCTGGGACAGCGGCGCATTGTGTTCGCGCTTGGCCACTTCGCGGCCTTCGGAGACCCGCGCGACGATTGAGGGCAGGCAGTGCCGGGTGCGGGAAAAACGCGCGCCGCGAAAGCCTTCCACCGACGCACTGTCATCGGGGTACTTGAGGCCTTCGATCAGGCCCACCGGGTCGATCAGGAAACTGCGGATGATCGACGGGTAGAGGCTTTTGTAATCGAGTACCAGCACCGATTCGTAGAGACCGGGGCGCGAGTCCATGACAAACCCGCCGGGGCTGGCCTGGGGCGGTTTGTCGCCCAGGTTTGGCGCGACAAAGCCCTGGCGGTGCATCAACGGCATATACAAATGGGTGAACGCGGCGACAGAGCCACCGTTGCGGTCAGCCGGCAACCCGGTGACGCTGGCGCGCTCCAACAAGAACTTGAGCAGCTCAGTCTTCTTGAAAATCCGCGTGACCAGCTCGCAGTCCTTGAGGTTGTAGCGTGCCAGGGCGGGCTTGTCCTCGGCGAACATGCGGTTGATTTCGTCCATGCGCTGGTACGGCGTGGAGATGTCCTTGCCCTCGCCCAACAGGGTTTGCGCGACGTTTTCCAGGCTGAAGGATTCGAAGCTCCAGGTGGCCGAGCGCAGGGCCTCGATGCCATCGATGATCAGCCGCCCCGCCGCCGCCGCGAAGTAGTGATTACGGCTACCGTGTTCGCGCCAGGCCATCGGTTCTTCGCCACGCCCAAGCATCAGCGGCACGTTGAGGCGCTGGGCGTGTTCGTGGAGGACACGCAGGTCGAACTGCACCACGTTCCAACCGATGATCGCATCGGGGTCGTGCTGGGCAAGCCATTGGTTGAGTCGTTCGAGCAATTGCGCGCGGGTGTCGCAGTAGTCGAGCTTGAAGTCCACTGCGTCGATGTTGTTCGGCGGGCCGAGCATGTACACCTGGCGTTCGCCACAGCCTTCGAGAGCGATGGAATAGAGATCGCCCTGGGCGGTAGTCTCGATGTCGAGGGACACCAGTTTCAGCGGCGGGCGGTAGTCGGGCGCGGGTTTCATCTGCGCGTCGCAGAGCACGCCGTTTGCGTCGGGAGTGCCACCGAACCACACCGGTGCGGTGATGAAACGCTCCATCATGTAGCGCTCGGGTGGGCGCACGTCACCTTCGTAGACATCCACACCGGCAGCGCGCAGGCGTTTTTCCACGTCCATCGCCTGGCGGTGCTGGCGGGTGTAAAGACCCAGGACCGGGCGGTGATGGAAATCGCACAACTGCAACGGGCGCAATTCGATGTCGCGCTCGCCCTTGAGCAGCCAATCCAGCGGCTTGCGATGGGCTTCGGGGATAAACATTACCGAGGTCTGCACGGGGAGGCGGATAAACCTCGGGCCGTGGTCGGTCGCCAGCCAGAAGCTCACCTCCGTGCCCGCCGGGGTATCACGCCAATGCCGGGTCAGGACAAAACCCTGCTGTAAATCCACCGTAACGCACCTCAGGAATCGCTTTCAGGGCGTGATTCTACTCGGCATCGCACGAGTGCGGCACGTTAACGCTCATGACGGCTGCCCCAACAATCATGATGCTGTTTAGGGCCCAGCCTGGCTCAGATAGGTTTCGATGTTGCTCATCTGTTCGTCCCAGCCACGGGAATTCATTTTGAAGGCTTTTTGCCGCCTCGCCTCAGGCACTGCGTCAAAACCCGATTCGACCACCCGTAGCAGAATGCCCGGAGCACGGTCTTCAATGGTGAACTCCACCAACGTCGGGGTCTCCTGGTCATAGTCGACGCCCTCTTCCACCGCGAACGGATGCCACCAGAAAGAGAACAGTGTTTGCGGCAGGATGCGTTCGATTTTCACCTTCCAGATCACATGTTCGTAACCTGGGTAGGTGATAGGCGCTTCAACGGTTTGCCCCGCGACAAACGCCTTGCCCGTGAGTGCAATCCGAAACCATCGGCCGAATTGTTCGGCGTCTGTCAGTGCTTCCCACACCCGTTTACGTGGAGCATTGAGCAGTACTTTTCGTTCTATGCGGTCGAATACGTGCATACGTCACCTCCTGCATTGACAGTAGGCGACATCGACTAATGCGCAACCTTTCGGTCACGCATTGGTGTTGCTACTTACTTCAGAATTTCCATTTGGCGTTGACCATCGCATTGCGCGGATCGCCGTAGGAACCTGAGTTGAATGTGCCCATGCCGTCGTAATATTTCTTGTCGAACAGGTTGTTGACGTTCGCCGTGAGACTCGCGGGAGGTATAGCCGCCGAACACGTTCCAGCCTGCGGCCAATTCACCGGAAATCTCAGTTTCGACACCGCGCGTGGTGGTGCCAGCGATGGCCTGGAGGTAGGCGTGCTCAAGGGCTTTTCGGCGAAAGCTGTATCATCATTCGCTTGGCAATCGTCACCAGAAAGTGCCGGGCCTCCTTCAAGTCAGCGGCCACCGGCTTCGCGCGCTCGGCCAGCAACAAACGGCTAAGGTGTCTTGAGCCAGGTCTGCAGCCTGATGGGAACAACCCAGGCGCGCAGGTAACCAACTGACCAACCAGCGGGGGTGGCCACTGTAGAGTTGGCCAATAGGTTCGTGGGTAGGATGGGGCCCAGCGGACAACGGCATAGTGATATTGCGCACGAATGAGAACGCCTCGCAATTTAGCGCAATGTAGGACTAAGGCAAATGGCTTGTATGACAGTGATGCGCAACGCGGCGGCAAAAGGTAGATTCTCCCCCCTCCCCCCTGAGGTGACGCACCATGACTGAACAGCTCCATGGAAGTTGTTTCTGCAAAGCCGTGCAGTATCAGCTAGACAGCTTGGATATGCCCATCAGCCACTGCCATTGTCACAGCTGCCGCAAGGTGCATGCGGCGGCCTTTGTGGCGACGGCCGGCGTGATGCGCGAACACTTTCGCTGGACGCGGGGCGTGGAGCTGCTGGCGTCTTTCGAATCTTCGCCAGGCAAACTCAGGCATTTCTGCTCGCGCTGTGGCTCGCATCTGATGGCAGAGCGTGGGCATCAACCCCATGTCATTGTGCGGGTGGCGACGCTGGATGATGATCCGGGTGTCACGGCCACCGCGCATATCTGGACAGCCCATGACGTGCCCTGGCTTGCCTACCAAGGCGTAGAGCAATGGGACGAATGGCAAGTATGATTTAAACCTTTGGGTCGCCAGGCGCCTTAGCCGGCGTCGCATATTGCGGTTTCAGGTGGCCTTCCTGATCGAGCAACCAGGCATCCATAATCTGACGTACTACCGGCCCCGCGACGCGGCCGCCGGCCTCGCCGTTTTCGATCATCACCGAGATCACGATTTTCGGATGCTCCGCCGGAGCGAAGCCGACGAACAAGGCGTTGTCACGGTGGCGCTCCTGGGTCTTTTCGCGGTTGTAACGCTCACCCTGCTTGATCGCCACCACTTGCGCCGTACCACTCTTGCCGGCAATGCGGTATTGCGCACCTTGTGCCGCCGCGCGTGCAATACCGCGTGGATCGTGCATCACCAGTTGCATGCCGTGGTTGACCTGCTCCCAATCGCGCGGGTCCTTAAGGACCACGTTAGGCATCGGATTTTCATCCACGGGCGGCACGCCGTTGATGGTCTTGGCCAGATGCGGTCGGTTCCACACACCTTTATTGGCGATCAAAGCAGTGGCCTGGGCCAGTTGCAGCGGCGTGACTTGCATATAGCCCTGGCCGATGCCGAGGATCACGGTTTCACCCGGGAACCACGGCTGACGCCGGGTGGCGCGCTTCCAGGCCTGGGATGGCATCAGGCCGGCTGACTCTTCGAACATATCCAGCGACACTTTCTGGCCCAGGCCGAATTCCGCCAAGTAGTCATGCAGGCGGTCAATGCCCAGCTTGTGGGCCAGTTCGTAAAAGTAGGTGTCGTTGGAGCGCATGATGGCGGCGTCCATGTCTACCCAGCCGTCGCCGCTGTGGTTCCAATTGCGGTATTTGTGGTCAAAATCCGGCAGTTGGTAGTAACCGGGGTCGAAGACACGGGTTTGCGCCGTGACGACACCGCTGTCGAGGCCGGCAATGGCGACTTCAGGCTTGATGGTCGAGCCCGGCGCGTAAAGTCCTCTAAGGACGCGGTTGAACAGTGGCCGGTCGATGGAGTCATGCAACGCGGCATATTCCTTGAAGCTGATGCCGGTGACGAACAGGTTTGGGTCGAAACTCGGCTTGCTGACCATGGCCAGCACTTCCCCGGTTTGCGGGTCGAGGGCAACCACCGAGCCACGGCGATTACCGAGGGCTTCTTCCGCCGCTTCCTGAAGGTGCACGTCGAGGCTCAGCACAATGTTTTTGCCCGGGATCGGATCCGTGTGTTTGAGTACGCGAAGTACGCGGCCCTGAGCATTGGTCTCGACTTCTTCATAGCCTACGTGACCATGCAGCTCGGACTCGTAGAAGCGCTCGATACCGGTCTTGCCGATGGATTGCGTACCGCGATACTCCACAGAGTCGAGCGTTTTGGATTCTTTCTCATTGATCCGTCCCACATACCCGATGGAATGGGCAAAGTGGGCGCCCAGAGGATAGTGGCGAACGAATTGCGGTTCTACGTCTACCCCAGGCAGGCGGAATTCGTTCACAGCCAGCAGCGCGATCTGTTCTTCGGTCAGCTCGTAAAACAATGTCACAGGCACGAAGGGGTGGCGTGCTTGTTTGAGCGCCTTGTCGAACACAGCACGGTCTTCGGTGGGCAGGTGCAGCAAACGGATGATGGCGTCCAGCTCACCTTTGAGGTCAGTGGCGCGCTCACGGGTGATGGTCAGGTTGTAGCTGGGGCGGTTGTCGGCAAGCACCACACCATTGCGGTCATAGATCAACCCGCGCGTTGGTGTGATGGGCAACACGTGGACACGGTTGTTTTCAGAAATGGTGGAATGATAGTCGTACTGCACCACCTGCAGAAAATACATACGGCCTACCAAGGCGCAGGTGATGCCAATCACTAACAGTGCGCAGGCGAGCAGGCGCTTGTTAACAAGGCGGTTTTCTTTTTCGTGATCTTTGATCGGTATCGGTTCAGGCATTTCTACAGCATCTCGTTAAAGAAAGTCGACGCCGCGTCCTGCGGATTAAAGATCAATCCCTGTGAAAATGTGCTGCACCATACCAAAAATGCAGAAACACTTTGTATCGTTTTACCCAACGGTATGCTGTATGAGGAATCTTTCATGGAGGCTCGGATTACAGCAAGGGGAACGGTGACAAGCCCTTCCTCCTGAGACTTTTCGACCGCCCAAAACAAAACCCCTGTTTGCGTTAGCAAACAGGGGTTTCGGAATTTAATCTTGACGATGACCTACTCTCACATGGGGAAACCCCACACTACCATCGGCGATGCATCGTTTCAC
>NZ_CAXAOJ010000020.1:0-77590 GCF_963970945.1 Pseudomonas sp. RA_5y_Pfl1_P24
TTGAAAAGGTCGCCGAGGTCGAGCAGGTGCTGCTGAACAGACATAAAAAATCCGATGCCAGATATCTGGCATCGGATTTTCTAGGAGCTTCGACGTGAGCTCAAATGCTTAAGTGAACAGCATTACGCTTGTGGGCGGACCTAAAGGGAATTCTTCAAATGAGTAGGGCGACTTTGCACTCTGCCCTGTAAATGCCAGGTGAAAAGGATGTCGCAGAAACGAAAGGTCTGGTGTGGCGGCTGGCTTGAAGGTCGCTTTCAGAATGATGTAGCTATCGACTGGGCCAGCTGCATGTCTGACATGAGCGGAGAAGGATAGGTTGACTGGTAGTATCTGGACGCCTGCTCAAACTCCGCGCCGCGAATCTCGCCGTCTGAACCAATGAAGGCCAGGGCGTCAGTCTTGGCTGACTTGAAAATCTCAGGCGGTTCGGTCGTGAGGGATGTGGTCGCCCCAATTAAAATGGTTGGCGCGGAGATTGTGAGAAATATCGCGGCAGCGATAGGGTTGGCGCCATCACCTGATACGGCCTGCGTGCTGATCGAAGCCAGTAGGGCGATTGCCAACGTCTTCCATGTGTCCATTCTACGAAGCTTCCATTGCGATCTGAGGGCGCCACATTAGCAGAGCAGGGCGCTTGCCAGAAACAAGAAGCCCGGCGCTTGGCCGGGCTCATTGATGGCTGCTTATGCTGCTACCGCCAAGGTATCAGCCCTCACAGGCACCAGGATCTTTATATGCTTCGCACCAGGCGGCCTTCAGAAGAACTTTGCATTCGGCGTCGTATTTTTCACGTAGTTTGGTAGTGCTAGCTGGCGTCATCGGCCCGGGTATCTCGTTGCGCAAGTCCACCAATTTTTGCGCAACGTCATCCTGGGCCTGCGGGGTATCGCCAGCATGAACCAGAAGCGTGTAGAAAGCTTTTGAGGACTGCTTGCGGCTTATGTCGGGCTGGTCACCAGCTACTGAAAGCAATTCGTAGTAGGCCGCGCAGTGGAGATCTCTCTCTTTTGGGGTTTCTGCTTGGGCGGTTAAGGAAATGCAGGTGAAGATGGCGCAGAAGGCCAGTGGCATCGAGGATAGGCGCATGAAAACGAGTCCATTCGAGAGGGGCACAGATTTTATCAGCTCAGGGCATAGATACAAGAAGCCCGGCGCTGGGCCGGGCACTAGATTTTCAACTGCTCGAACTTTCCGGGGGCAGTAAATCGCCACGCAACCTTAAAGGCTGCGCCGCCGCTTATCAGTTCTGATTGCTGAATTATTGAGGGCCACCATTTCACGAGATTCTGCGCCTTACTCCAGTACCACCACCCATTCAGGCACAAAAAAGGCACTTGCGGTAACCGCTAAGTGCCTGATTTGTATAGCTTGTTTGGTGGAGCCGGGGGGATTTGAACCCCCGTCCGCCAGTACTCCGCTGTCGGTACTACATGCGTAGCCGTTTCTATTAAGTTAACCCTCAGCGACCCGAAGGGCAGGGTGCTTTGGGCGAGTTGTGTAAGTTTTAGCCGCTTCGTCCACAACGTACTGCACGGCGATTCTGTTCTATATGACAATCACTTTGGGTTTACAGACATCCCCTGGTGATTGCTGGACCCGAAGGTACCAGAAGCTCAGGGCTAAGGCTGCTTACGCAGCGAGAGCGAATTCCTGGCCGTAGTTTTCGTCATTGGCAACTATAAGAAGTTGCAACAGTGGATTTACGAGTTCTGTTACCAACTCGGCATGCACCTAAAGTTTCGCGACCGGCGTCGAATCCTAAACGGCCCCGTGCTTGTAACTCGTTGTTTCTTAGTGAGTGACAAGCCTGTGCAGTGTACGCCAAACCGTCACGGAAGGCCAACCCGAAGGTTAGCCGTCCCTGACCGTGCTGCCTATTGGCCGCCTTTTTCGCTGTTCTGCAGGTCCTGCAGCGCCTTCGAGGTGATCTCAATGCACTTTTTGTCATCGCCGGCGGCGTGGGCTGCTTTAGCCGAAGACACAGCGGTATCTATCTCGCCACTTTTACCACTGGTGTCGGTGGCGAGCAGCGCTTTACCGTTGTTGATTTTGTCCAGGTTGATCTGGCACAGGTCTTTATCACCTGCCGCGAAAGCAGGGGACGCCAGCATCGCAGCGGTAATGAACAAGCCAGCAAGAGCGGAACGCTTCATAGGGTATCTCCTTGCGCAAAAGGGCTCGACGCTGCTGGCATTGAACGGCTGCCAGCGACATCAGTGATGAGCCTCGTTTGTCGAGGCCTATGCAGATGACTACACCGGCGCGCAGGGGTTCTGTTTTTTTGCAGGCTCATTTTTGCAGGGTCAGTGGGCGCGAGCCTGCGTGACACGGTCCACCAGGTAGACCAGCCCGTGATAATCAATGCCGCCATGCTGGCTCAGGCCGATCTCGCAGGTGCGGCTGGTGGAGATACCCTCGCTGCAATGCTGCACCGCGTCCTTGAGGGTGCGCAGTGAGTGGGCGTTGAGTTCCGGCGTGGTGAAACCCTTATCGCCAGCAAACCCGCAGCAATGAATGCCTTCCGGGATGACCACGGTGTTAGAGCAGCGCCGGGCCAGGTCGATCAGCGCCTGGCTCTCTCCCAGATGCTGGGTGCTGCAGGTGACGTGCACGGCGATGGGGGCTGCCTGTGGTGTGAAATCGAGGCGATCCATTAGGTGAGTGCGGATAAAACGCACCGGATCGTAAAGATCCAGCCGTGTTTCAGCCAGATCCTGCACCAGACGCAAGGTGCACGGGCTGGTGTCGCAGTAAATCGGGTCGAGCCCGCCGCGGCTGGCGTGGAGCAGGGCGCCGATCAGTTCCTGGCGCTTGTGTTCGGCCTGTTCAGCGTAGCCTTTGGAGGCAAAGGGCTGGCCGCAGCACAGGTTGTCCTGATTGTCGGGGAAGACGACTTGGTAACCGGCCTTTTCCAAGAGACCGCGGGTTTTGTCGTACAACGACATCTGTTCTTTATCTCCCGCCGCCGGGCCCATGGCGCGTGAGACGCAGGCGGCCAAGTAGACCACCCGTGGCCGCTCGTCCGTGACCGCCGGGCTGAAGCGGATGGCTTTCTCCGGTTGCGGCATGGCGTTTGTCCACTGCGGAATCTGTCCCTTGGACAGCTTGGTGACGGTGGCCGATAGCTTCGCCAGGCGAGGTGCGCCCAGCAGCATGCGTGCGCCGTTGGCGACATGCAGGGTAAAGCGCGCGCCCTGCAGCGCAGTGGCGAAATGAGTGGCGAGCCATTCGGCCGTTTTCGTACGGTCGGCGTCACGGCTGCGTAGTTTTTTCACCAGGTCGCCGGTATTGATTCCCACGGGGCAGCGTTGAGCGCAAAGGCCGGTGGCGGCGCAGGTGTCGATGCCTTGATAGTGGTAGGCGGCTTCTAGCTCGGTGGTGTCGACGCCCGCTCGTTTCTTCGCCTGGATATCGCGCCAGATCACGATGCGTTGGCGTGGACTCAAGGTCAGGCCTTTCGACGGGCACACCGGCTCGCAGAAGCCGCATTCGATGCACTTATCCACAAGCTCGTCGGCGGCGGGTAGCGGCTTGAGGTGCTTGAGGTGGATTTGCGGGTCTTCGCTGAGCACCACGTCCGGGTTGAGAATGCCATTGGGGTCGAGCAGGCGTTTGAGTTGCCACATCAATTGATAGGCGTCGCTGCCCCACTCCAACTCAACGAACGGCGCCATGTTGCGACCGGTACCGTGTTCAGCTTTCAACGAACCACCAAACTCCACCGCCACCAGGTGCGCCACGTCGTCCATGAACGCTTGGTAGCGTGCGACTTCTTCCGCGCTGTTGAAGCCTTGGGTGAACACGAAGTGCAGGTTGCCTTCCAGCGCGTGTCCGAAAAGGATTGCTTCGTCGTAGTGATGTTTGTCGAACAGTTCGATCAAGCGATTTACACCGATTGCCAGTTGCTCGACCGCAAAGGTGACGTCTTCGATGATTACCGTGGTGCCGGTTTTGCGTACGGCGCCGACGGCGGGAAAGGTGTCTTTGCGAATGGCCCACAGGCGCGCATTTTCTACCGGGTCTTCGGTGAAATCGACCTGTTTCTCCACAGGGAAATCGGCCAGGGAGGCCATGATCAGCGCCAATTGCTCATGCAACAAAGACGGCGACGCTGCGCGAGATTCGATCAATAGTGCGCAGGCATTTTCCGATAGATGTTGTACGAAGGCGGGCATGCCCGGCTTGTCTTGAACCGAGCGCATGCTGCGTCGATCCAACAGCTCGACGGCCGAGACCGGTTGGGTCTTGAGGACGGTCACCGCGTTGCAGCAGGTCTCGACATCCGGAAACACAATCAAGGCCGAGGCTTTGTTCGGATGATCGACCACCGTGTCATAGGTGACCGCACTGATAAATCCAAGCGTACCCTCGGAGCCCACCAGCAGATGGCTGAGGATATCCAGCGGCTCATCGAAATCCACCAGGGCATTAAGTGACAGCCCGGTGGTATTTTTCAGGCGGTATTTGTGGCGGATTTTTGCCGCCAATTCAGCGTTTGCCCGCGTCTCGCGGCCCAGTGTCGCCAGGCGTTCCAGCAGCGAGCCGTGTTGTTCGCGAAACGCCGCCACGCTGGCCGCGTCTTCGGTGTCCAGTCGGCTGCCGTCAGCCAGTACCAAGCGGATGCCTGCCAGGGTGTGATAGGTGTTCTGCGCTGTGCCGCAGCACATGCCGCTGGCGTTGTTGGCGACGATGCCGCCGATCTTGCAGGCATTGATCGACGCCGGATCCGGCCCGATCTTGCGCCCAAAAGGCGCCAGCCATGCATTGGCCTGGGCGCCGATCACGCCAGGTTGCAGGCGAATTTGGGTGCCCTGCCCACGAATTTCGCGGCCGTTCCAATTGTCCCCCAGCACGATCAGCACTGAGTCGCTGATGGCTTGGCCCGAAAGGCTGGTGCCGGCTGCGCGGAAGGTGACGGCCACACGGTCGCGTTGGGCGAGTTGCAACAGCGCCACCACCTCGTCTTCCGACTCCACGCGGATCACCAACTGTGGGATCAGTCGGTAAAAACTAGCGTCGGTGCCAAAAGCGAGGGTGGAAAGGGGATCGTCGAAACGCCGATCTTTCGGGATCAGTTGTGCGACGTCGCTCAGAAAAGCAGCAGGCAGGCTCATCGGTCCTCCAGAAATAGCAGACGCCGGAATGGGTGTCCGGCGTCGATTCTTACCCTATTACGTACCGACCTTAATGCACCAGCATTCCGGTGAACCAGTAGGCCTGAGCCAGGGTGATCAACCCGACGATCGTCGCAAAGAACAGGCTGTGCTTGAGGGTAAAGCGGAACAGGTCGGATTCCTTGCCCACCAACCCCGTGGCGGCGCAGGCCACGGCAATCGATTGTGGCGAGATCATTTTGCCGGTCACACCGCCACTGGTGTTCGCGGCGACCAGCAGCGTGTCGTTGACACCGATCTGATGCGCGGTGGTGGCTTGCAGTGAGCTGAACAGCGCGTTGGACGAGGTGTCGGAGCCTGTCAGGAAAACGCCCAGCCACCCGAGGAATGGCGAGAAGAATGGGAAGGCTGCACCTGTGCCGGCCAATACCAGCGCCATGGTCGAAGACATGCCGGAGTAGTTGGTGACAAAAGCGAAGGCTAGCACCATGCCAATGGACAGAATTGGCCAGCGCAGTTCGTAAAAGGTCTCTTTTAAAGTGGTAAGACCAGTTTTTAGATTGATCTTCAGCACCAGCATTGAGATCAGCGCAGAGAAGAAAATCGCTGTGCCGGTCGCCGAGATGGGGTCCAGCTTGAACACTGCCGCAATTGCAGTGGGGTTGGTCACAATCGGCGCAACTTTGATCACCAGTTGGTCCAGGTGCGGGATCGCGAAGTTGAACACCCAGCTATACATCGAGCCGCCGGCGGCGAACATGGCCTTGAACGGCTTGAGGGTCCAGATAGTGACCAGCACGGTCAGAATAAGGAACGGTGACCAGGCCTTGAAAATTTGCCCCAGGCTGTACGGTGAGACAACCGTGTTGCGTGGCAGACCAAAACCGCCGGCGCTGGCGACGACCGCTGCGCTTGAAGTCGCACCGGCAATCTGTGCACCTGCTGTGCGCTTGGGTTGCCAGACTTTCAGGAACAGGGTCAGGGAGATCAAGCTGGCGAGCGCCGAGGTGATGTCCGGCAGTTCCGGGCCGATGAAGTTGGAAGTGAAGTACTGGGTGATGGCAAAGCTCAAGCCCGCTACCAGTGCGGCCGGCCAGGTTTCACGCACGCCGCGCAAACCGTCCATCATGAACACCAGCCAGAACGGCACGAACATCGACAGTAGGGGCAACTGACGGCCAGTCATGGCGCCGATTTTGAACGCATCGATGCCGGTCACTTGGCCTGCAACGATGATCGGGATACCGAGTGCGCCGAAGGCCACGGGGGCGGTGTTGGCAATCAGGCACAGGCCAGCGGCGTACAGTGGATTGAAGCCAAGGCCGACGAGCAGTGCCGCGGTGATTGCCACGGGAGCGCCGAAACCGGCGGCACCTTCCAGGAAGGCGCCGAAGCAAAAGCCGATCAGCAGCACTTGCAGGCGTTGGTCGTCGGTGATCGATAGGACTGAGCTGCGAATGACTTCGAACTGGCCGCTCTTGACGGTCAGTTTGTACAGGAACACGGCCGCGACAATGATCCAGGCGATTGGCCACAGGCCATAGGCAAAACCGTAACCGGCGGCGGCCAGTGCCATGTCCACCGGCATCTGGAAGGCAAAGATCGCTACCAGGATCGACAGCGCCAAGGTGATGCTGCCGGCTACGTGACCTTTGAGGCGGAACACGGCCAGGGCCAGGAAGAAGAATACGATCGGAATAACCGCCGCCAGTGCGGACAGGCCGAGGCTGCCGAGTGGGCTGTAGAGCTGTTGCCAGGTTTGCATATGGGGTGGCCCCTGATTGTTGTTGTTTGGTCAGCTTGGATAATTGGTAATACCAATTTACAATCGCTGTTGGCTAGAGTAAAAGCCTTGGCAGGCGTGTGTCAATTTGCCGCTCGCGAAACTTTGGTCGTAGGTCCGCGGGCAGGTGGTTCTGATCGGTTGAAACGAGGGCGTTCTGATAGGTGCTGCAAGCGCTGCGATAGGCCAGAATAGAGGCCCCGGCGAGTGGTCGGGATGGTGGAGAGTGAGTTATGGGGTTTGATCAGGTGCGTCAGCGCCGTTTGTCTGACGATATCGTCGAGCAGCTTGAGGGCATGATCCTTGAGGGCACGCTAAAGTCCGGCGAGCGCTTGCCGGCCGAGCGCGCCTTGGCTGAGCAATTTGGTGTGTCGCGCCCTTCCTTGCGGGAGGCAATCCAGAAATTGTCTGCCAAAGGCTTGCTCGTCAGCCGCCAGGGCGGGGGGAACTACGTGGCTGAGTCATTGGGTTCTACTTTCAGTGATCCGCTGCTGCACCTGCTGGAAAACAATCCCGAAGCTCAGCGTGATCTGTTGGAGTTTCGCCAGACCCTTGAGGCATCTTGTGCCTATTACGCAGCGCTGCGCGCCACCGAAGTCGATCGTGAGCGTCTTACGGCGGCTTTCGAAGCGCTACAGGATTGCTACACCCGTTCCGATGAAGTAAGTCGTGCGGAAGAGGGGGCGGCGGATGCGCGGTTTCACTTGGCTATCGCCGAGGCCAGCCACAACGCGGTTTTGCTGCACACCATTCGCGGGCTGTTCGACCTGCTCAAGCGCAACGTGGTGACCAACATCGGTGGCATGTACCAGCAGCGTACGGAAACCCGCGACATGCTGATCAGTCAGCACCGGGATCTGTACCTGGCAATCATCGAGGGGCGGGCCGAGCAGGCACGAGAAGTTTCCACACGTCACCTGCTGTATGTGCAGGAAGTGTTGGAAGAGGTGCGTCAGGAGGTTCAGCGTGTGGCGCGTGCGGAGCGGCGCAAGGGGATGTAGCCGAGGGGGGGTCCCAAGGCTACTTCGCAGCAAGGGTCAGTCTTCCTTGCCCTTGTTACGCACAGCGCGATGCAGCTCGCGATTGGAATCGCGCTCGCGCTCGGTATCACGCTTGTCGTATTCCTTCTTGCCTTTGCCCAAGGCGATCTCGCACTTGACCAGGTGCTTGCTCCAGTACCAGGACAAGCAGATGCAGGCGTAGCCCTTCTGCTGTACGGCGGAGGCGAGCTTTTCCAGTTCGCGAGCGTTGAGCAACAGTTTGCGCGTGCGTACCGGGTCGGCAATCACGTGGGTGCTCGCGGTGGTCAGCGGGGTGATATGACTGCCTAGCAGCCACGCCTCGCCATCCTTGAGCAGCACATAACTGTCGACCAGTTGCAGCTTGCTGGCACGCAGACTCTTTACTTCCCAGCCGGCCAGGACCAGACCAGCCTCGAACCGATGTTCGATGAAGTAATCGTGTCGCGCCTTTTTATTTTGCGCGATGGTCCCTGTGGGGTGTTTCTTTTGTTTAGCCATAGGGGCGGCATTATAGGGAGTTGCGAGCGTATCGGCTACGGTCAACCTGCGTGCTTGAGCGTGTTGGACGAATCCCGGACAATGCGGGCAGTTCTCTTGTTTTTTTCTTTCGCGGATCGGGCTGTTCTTTCGCGATGTTTGCCGCTCAGCTGTGGAAATAACGCACACATGACGACGCATATTCAACGTTCGGCGCTGCTGCCTTATCCGGCACAAGCGCTTTATGACCTGGTCAACGACGTGGCGCGTTACCCGGAATTCTTGCCGTGGTGCTCGACAGCCGAAGTGCTGGAGGGCAGCGATGAATACATGGTCGCCAGCGTTGGGGTCGCGAAGGGCGGCCTCAGTCAGCACTTTGTAACGCGTAATGCGCTGGTGCCCGGGAAATCCATCGAAATGAAGTTGCAGGAAGGGCCGTTTACCCAGTTGCATGGCGTCTGGGTATTCAAGGCGCTGACCGATAAGGCCTGCAAAATAAGCCTCGATCTTTCCTTTGATTACGCCGGTCCTGTCGTGCGTGCGACGTTGGGGCCTTTATTCAACCAGGCGGCCAATACGTTGGTGGATGCGTTCTGTCAGCGAGCCAAGCAACTGCATGGTTGAGATTGAAGTGGTATATGCCGCCATGGATCGCCAGGTTTTGCTGGTGGTGAGGGTGCCAGCAGGCACCAGCGTGCGCTCGGCGGTTCAGGCGTCAGGTATTGCCGTGCACTTTCCAGAGCTGGATCTGGCTGATTGCCCTTTGGGGGTATTCGGCAAGGTGGTCGCGAACGCGCAAGTGCATGCCGTGCAGGCGGGTGATCGTATTGAGATTTACCGGCCGCTGCTGGCGGACCCGAAAGAGGTGCGCCGGCTGCGCGCAGCCAAGGCTGCTTTGGCCAAGCAGCAGAGCTCGTAGGCCCTCCAAATGGGAGGCAACAAAAAGCCCGGCATGCCGGGCTTTTTGTTGGGCACCGCAAACTTACTGCGGGCTGGTGTCCAGAGGCTGCGGCGTCGGGACGGGAACAGTTTCCACGCCGTCGATGTCTTTCTGGATCTTGTCGAGCAAAGATCCAGGCTTGGCCGGTACTTCAGACTTCGGCTTCTCGCCTTCCTGCGCAGGTGCGGTCACGTTAGTGCCGTTATCCTTGCCGAGCAGGGCTTCATCACGGCTTACGCCAGGCATGAAGTCGCCGGACAGGCTGACAAGCTGGTCATTGCCATTGAAGATGACACTGACGCGCTCCTGCTGGCGTTCACCGCCACCTGGCTGCAGGCTGTAGAGATAATCCCAGCGATCGGCGTGGAAAGTGTCGGTCAGCAGGGGGTTACCCATAATAAACCGTACTTGCCGTCGGGTCATTCCGGGGCGTAACTGGTCTATCATGTCCTGCGTGACGACATTGCCCTGCTGGATGTCGATTTTGTAAACCCCGGGGAATGAACAACCGGCGAGTGCGAGCAGTCCCACAAAGGTGAAACTGGTTAGCAAGAGCTTGGTGTTTTGCATCGGTGGGCGACTTCCACTATCTTGGCTGGGACAACGTAAACGCCGATCATACCCGTATTAAGAGAAGCTGCGAAGCAGCATCCGCGAGAAAGCTAACCATGGTTGAAAATAGCGAACTACGCAAAGCCGGTCTTAAAGTGACTCTGCCACGAGTCAAGATTCTACAAATGCTCGATTCTGCTGAGCAGCGCCACATGAGTGCCGAGGATGTCTACAAGGCGCTGATGGAGTCTAACGAGGACGTTGGCCTGGCCACGGTTTACCGTGTGCTGACCCAGTTTGAGGCCGCAGGGCTGGTGGTTCGTCATAATTTCGACGGCGGTCATGCGGTGTTCGAATTGGCTGACGGTGGGCATCATGACCACATGGTTGACCTGGATACCAATGAGGTTATCGAGTTCACCAGCCCGGAGATCGAAGCCCTGCAGCATAAGATTGCTGAGGAGCATGGCTTCGATTTGGTTGACCATAATCTGGTCCTGTACATCCGTAAGAAAAAGTAACAAGCGCTGCAGATTGACGTTGCAAAACGATCGAAGGCGACCTTAGGGTCGCCTTCGTGCTTTCTATAATAGAGAAAATTGTCCGCTTAGGCCTTCGCCGCCACGACCATCTTCTTCGCGTGCGCCAAAGACTCCTTGGTCAAATCGATGCCACCGAGCATGCGCGCGACTTCTTCCACGCGCTCCGACTTATTCAGCTTGGACACGGCTGTGTGTGTTGCATCACTGCCGCGTACCTTATGCACAAACAAATGCTGATGCCCTTGGGCCGCGACTTGCGGCAAGTGAGTCACCGTTAGCACTTGGCCTCGATCTCCCAGGCGCCGCAGCAACTGGCCAACAATTTCCGCCGTCGGTCCGCCAATACCCACATCGACTTCATCGAATACCAGGGTCGGCACCCGAGAGGTTTGCGCGGTAATTACCTGGATCGCCAGGCTGATCCTCGACAGCTCGCCACCAGATGCCACTTTTGCCAGTGCTTTGAGCGGCTGTCCAGGGTTGGCGCTGACCAGTAGTTCCACCTGTTCCAGGCCGTGGGGCTGCAGTTCGTTGCTGGCGTTGGTGCGCAATTCAATGGTGAAGCGTCCGCCCGGCATACCCAGGCGCTGGATTTCCAACTCCACTGCGCTGGCCAGGCCAGTGGCTGCTTGTTGACGCAGGTCGCTCAGTTCGCGCGCTTTCTCTTGGTAATGACGGGCGAAAGAAGCGAGCTCGTCACCCAGGCGCTCGATAGATTCATCGTTGGCGTTCAGGGTCTCGATTTCATCCAGTAGCTTCTGCTGCATCGTCACTACTTCGGTGGGCTGGATTCGATGTTTGCGCGCCAGGGTATAAATGGTGTCCAGGCGTTCTTCTATGTCCTGCAGGCGTGCCGGGTCGGCATCGAAGTGATCCAGGAAACGGTTCAGTTCGCCTACCGCTTCTTCTACTTGAATCTGTGCACTGGTGAGCAGGGTGGCGGCCTCGCTTAGCGACCCGGAAGCGTTGTTCACGCTCGACAAGCGATTGAGGCTGGCAGTCAGTGCGTTGAGCACATTGCCGGAATCGCTCTCGCTACATTGCTCCACCACCTGTCGGCAGATACCCAGCAGGGTTTCTGCGTTGGTGAGGTTCTTATGTTCTTGCTCAAGCTGCTCTAGTTCGGTCTCGCCCAGGCCCAGGCTTTCCAGCTCTTCGAGTTGATAACTGAGCAACTGATGGCGAGCACGTTGTTCATCGCCGGAATTGGAGAGCCGCTCCAGCTCTTGGCGAGTCTGGCGCCAGCGTTGAGCGGCAAGTTGCACCTGGCGGGCAAGGTCTGTCGCGCCAGCGTATTCGTCGAGTAGGCGGCGATGGGTGTCGGTTTTCAGCAGGGACTGGTGTTCGTGTTGGCTGTGGATATCTATCAGCAACTCGCCCAGGGCTTTAAGGTCGCCCAACGGGCAAGGTGTGCCGTTGATATAGCCACGTGAACGGCCTTCCGCCGTGATGACCCGACGCAGGATGCACGGACCTTCATTATTTAGGTCGCGCTCGGCTAGCCAGACTTCCGCCTCGGGTATGTCTGCCAGGTCGAAGGTGGCCAGGATGTCGGCCTTGTCCGCACCGGGGCGAACCACGCCGCTGTCGGCGCGATCACCCAGGGTCAGGCCCAGGGCGTCTAGCATGATCGACTTGCCGGCGCCGGTTTCGCCTGTGATTACGCTCATCCCGCGATCCAATTCAAGATCCAGGTGTTCAACGATGGCGTAGTTATGTACGGACAGGTGCACGAGCATGTTGGCCGCTCCCAGGCTTTAGGTCTGGTTATTTATACAGTTTTTTCTTTGGCGCTGACAATCCTGACGCTTAGCTCGATTTGCTTGAGTCAACGTCTTTTTAAGTGCTGCCAGGAATTAGCGGGCAGGAATTGATGAAGGTCAGTCGAAAGACTTTTGGTAACGCCTTCGCCCTTGAACCTGGAAATTGTGGCCCCATATACCGGAACAGAAGCGCGAGTTGAGTTCGCGCATGATTTTGAAAGGAGAAAACTATGGCTGACGAACAGACGCAGGATACGCAAACTCCAGACGCCAATTCGGCTGTCGGCGATGAGCTGGCAACTCGTGTGCAAGTGCTCGAAGAGCAATTGGCTGCTGCGCAGGACCAGTCTTTGCGTGTTGCCGCCGATCTGCAGAACGTCCGCCGCCGTGCCGAGCAGGATGTAGAAAAGGCTCACAAATTCGCACTGGAGAAGTTCGCCAGTGACTTGCTGCCGATCATTGACAGCCTGGAGCGTGGCCTTGAGTTGTCCAACCCGGACGACGAAAACATCCGCCCAATGCGCGAAGGGATCGAGCTGACCTTGAAAATGTTTCAGGACACCCTGAAGCGTTATCAGTTGGAAGCCATCGATCCAATGGGTGGTGAACCGTTCAACGCTGAGCACCACCAAGCCATGGCCATGCAGGAAAGCCATGACCTGGAGCCTAATAGTGTGTTGAAAGTGTTCCAGAAGGGATATCAGCTCAACGGTCGCTTGCTGCGCCCGGCGATGGTTGTGGTGAGCAAGGCTCCTGCACCGGTTTCGCCTTCTATTGATGAGCAGGCTTGAAATACGCCGTAAGGCCCCCATCTATAAGTCAAGCGTTTAAGTGCTACCGCAGTTAGCCACCACTGCTGCGGCATCCAAATTCAAGTTTCGGGAGAGTAAATCATGGGCAAAATTATCGGTATCGACCTGGGGACCACCAACTCCTGTGTCTCCGTCATGGAAAACGGCAAAGCTAAAGTCATCGAAAACGCCGAAGGCGCGCGTACTACGCCGTCGATCATTGCTTATGCAAATGATGGCGAGATCCTGGTTGGCCAGTCGGCCAAGCGCCAGGCTGTGACCAACCCGCACAACACTCTGTACGCGGTGAAGCGTCTGATCGGTCGTAAGTTCGATGAAGAAGTCGTACAGAAAGACATCAAGATGGTGCCTTACAAAATCGCCAAGGCTGACAACGGTGACGCCTGGGTTGAAGTAAATGGCAACAAGATGTCTGCACCGCAGATCTCGGCTGAAGTCTTGAAAAAGATGAAAAAGACTGCCGAAGATTACCTCGGTGAGGCAGTGACTGAGGCGGTAATCACTGTTCCGGCCTACTTCAACGACAGCCAGCGTCAGGCGACCAAAGACGCCGGCCGCATCGCGGGCCTGGACGTAAAACGCATCATCAACGAACCCACCGCAGCGGCTCTCGCTTACGGTATGGACAAGGCCAAAGGCGATCACACCGTGATCGTTTATGACTTGGGTGGCGGTACTTTCGACGTTTCGGTCATCGAGATCGCTGAAGTCGACGGCGAGCACCAGTTCGAAGTGTTGGCCACCAACGGTGACACGTTCCTGGGCGGTGAAGACTTCGATATTCGTCTGATCGACTACCTCGTTGACGAATTCAAGAAAGAAAGCGGCATGAACCTCAAGGGTGACCCGCTGGCCATGCAGCGCCTGAAAGAAGCTGCTGAGAAGGCCAAGATCGAGCTGTCCTCGAGCATGTCGACCGACGTTAACCTGCCGTACATCACTGCAGATGCCACCGGTCCTAAGCACTTGAACGTGAAGATTTCTCGCGCCAAGTTGGAAGCTCTGGTTGAAGACCTGGTTCAGCGCACCATCGAACCTTGCCGCATCGCTTTGAAAGATGCCGGTATCGACGTTGGCGCCATCAACGACGTGATCCTGGTGGGCGGTCAGACCCGCATGCCACTGGTTCAGCAGAAAGTCACCGAGTTCTTCGGCAAGGAAGCGCGTAAAGACGTGAACCCTGACGAAGCAGTTGCCATGGGTGCTGCTATCCAAGGTGCGGTATTGGCCGGTGATGTGAAAGACGTGCTGCTGCTCGACGTCAGCCCGCTGACCTTGGGTATCGAAACCATGGGCGGCGTGATGACTGCGCTGATCGAGAAAAACACCACGATTCCTACCAAGAAATCCCAGGTGTTCTCGACTGCCGATGACAACCAGGGTGCTGTGACCATTCACGTGCTGCAAGGTGAGCGTAAGCAAGCGGCTCAGAACAAGTCCCTGGGCAAGTTCGACCTGGCTGAGATTCCACCAGCACCCCGTGGCGTGCCACAGATCGAAGTGACCTTCGACATCGATGCCAACGGTATCCTGCACGTTGGCGCGAAAGACAAGGCGACCGGCAAAGAGCAGAAGATCACTATCAAGGCCAACTCCGGTCTGTCTGATGAAGAAATTCAACAGATGATTCGTGATGCTGAAGCCAACGCTGATGCGGATGCCAAGTTTGCTGAATTGGCTGGCGCCCGCAACCAGGGTGATGCACTGGTTCACTCGACGCGCAAAATGGTCGCTGATGCTGGCGATAAAGTGAGTGCTGAAGAGAAGGCCGCGATCGAAGCTGCCGTAGTTGCCCTGGAAGCCGCCGTTAAAGGCGACGACAAGGCTGCTATCGAAGCCAAGATCGAGGAGCTGTCCAAAGTCTCCGCGCCGGTTGCACAGAAAATGTATGCCGAACAAGGTCAGCCAGCTGACGGTGCAGCGCAACAGGCAGAGCCTGAAGCCAAGCACGACGATGTTGTCGATGCCGAGTTCGAAGAAGTTAAAGAACAGAAGTAACTTGGTCGCCCGGTTGACCGCTTTTAAGCGGTGACTGGTAGGATGTCGCCGCGCGGGAGCTTGCTCCCGCGTTGGCGTGTCTGGGGTAAGCGAATTTTTACAGCATGCGACAGCGTTCGGGTGCTGGCGGTGTGATCGGGAATGCTCCTGCTTTCCGAGCAATAACTACCGTATTTTTGGCCGGGTCCTTGGCTAAAAGTAGTAATGACCAGGATCGTTGAATTGACGTGAGTTGGGTCCGGGCCTGTATTGGGGCTCAACGAGTTTGGCGGGGCTCAGGAGGGTCTGGCCGAACGTCCTTAAGAGTGCAAAGACTTATGGCAAAGCGTGACTATTACGAAGTGTTGGGTGTGGAACGCGGCTCCAGCGAGGCGGACCTGAAGAAGGCCTACCGTCGCCTGGCGATGAAGCATCACCCGGACCGTAATCCGGATAGCAAAGAATCCGAAGAGATGTTCAAAGAGGCCAATGAGGCCTACGAATGCCTGTCTGATCCCAACAAACGTGCGGCCTACGACCAGTATGGCCATGCCGGTGTCGACCCGAACATGGGGGGCGGCGGTGCCGGTTTTGGTGGTCAGAACTTCTCCGACATTTTCGGCGATGTATTCAGCGATTTCTTCGGCGGTGCCCGGGGTGGTCAGCGTGGCGGCGCCCAGCGTGGCAGCGATTTGCGCTACACCCTGGAATTGAATCTGGAAGAAGCCGTGCGCGGCACCAGCGTCAACATTCGCGTGCCGACGCTGGTCAACTGCAAGCCGTGCGATGGTTCGGGTGCCAAGAAGGGCTCCTCGCCGATCACCTGCCCGACGTGTGGTGGTATCGGCCAGGTTCGTATGCAGCAGGGCTTCTTTTCGGTGCAGCAGACCTGCCCGCGCTGTCATGGCCAGGGCAAGATCATTTCTGATCCTTGCGATTCCTGCCACGGCGAAGGACGTGTCGAAGAGTACAAGACGCTGTCGGTAAAAGTGCCGGCTGGCGTGGATACCGGTGACCGCATTCGCCTGTCGGGCGAAGGTGAGGCGGGTGCTCAAGGCGGACCTACGGGCGACCTGTACGTTGTAATCAATGTGCGCGAGCACTCGATTTTCCAGCGCGACGGCAAGCACCTGTTCTGTGAAGTGCCGATCAGCTTTGTCGACGCAGCCTTGGGTGGCGAGCTGGAAATCCCGACGCTGGACGGACGGGTCAAGCTCAAGATTCCTGAAGGCACGCAGACCGGCAAGCAGTTCCGTATTCGTGGCAAAGGCGTTGCGCCGGTGCGCGGTGGTGGAGCGGGCGACCTGATGTGCCGTGTGGCAGTTGAAACGCCGGTCAATCTGGGGCGTCGTCAGCGCGAATTGCTTGAAGAGTTCCGCAGTTCGCTGGAAGGCGATGACTCACACTCGCCGAAAACCACGGGCTTTTTCGATGGCGTGAAGCGCTTCTTCGGCGACCTGTAAGGAATTGAATATGCGACGTATAGCCGTAATGGGCGCTGCCGGGCGCATGGGCAAGACGCTGGTCGAAGCGGTGCAACAGCGCTCGCCGGCCTCCGGGCTGACCGCCGCGATTGTGCGTCCGGGTAGCACGTTGATCGGTGCGGATGCCGGTGAGTTAGCTTCTCTGGGGCGTATCGGTGTTTCGCTGTCCGGCCACTTGGAGCAGGTGGCTGATGAGTTCGACGTACTGATCGACTTTACGCTGCCGGACGTGATGCTGAAAAACCTGGCGTTCTGCCGCAGGGCGGGTAAGGCCATGGTGATTGGCACCACCGGTTTGACGGCTGAGCAGAAGCAGTTGCTGGTGGAGGCGGGGAAGGATATTCCGGTCGTCTTCGCGGCGAACTTCAGTGTCGGTGTGAATCTGTCGCTCAAATTGCTGGACCTGGCGGCGCGCGTGCTGGGTGATGAAGCGGATATCGAGATCATCGAGACCCATCATCGCCACAAGATCGACGCGCCGTCGGGTACTGCATTGCGCATGGGTGAAGCCATCGCCGATGCGCTGGGTCGCGATTTGTCGAAAGTGGCGGTGTACGGGCGTGAAGGTCACACCGGTGCGCGTGCGCGTGACACCATCGGCTTTGCGACTGTGCGCGGTGGCGACGTGGTCGGTGATCACACCGTGTTGTTCGCCACTGAAGGCGAGCGCCTGGAAATCACGCACAAGGCGTCTAGTCGGATGACCTTTGCCAAGGGTGCGGTACGTGCTGCGCTGTGGTTGGAAGGGCGCGAGCCAGGTCTCTACGACATGCGCGATGTGCTGGATCTGCACTGATCATTCGCTAAAACAGGGCTTAAAGCTTATGCTTGGGCCCCGTTTTTCCCGCTAAGCGACGTCCTGTCGCATTCCCCTGCCTTTTAGGCTCATTAGCGGTGGACCAAAAAAGCCTTTTTCTGTAAGCTACAGCTTTAGTGTGTTCACTAAAAGCGCGCAGAATAATTCAGTGAATGAGCGGGGTGACGTGTCCATACGTCACTCCGCTTTTTTACACCTGCGATCGCCCTTTCAGGCTTTATTTACGGGAGGTCTTCTTGACTAAGCCAGCCATACTCGCCCTTGCTGATGGCAGCATTTTTCGCGGCGAAGCCATTGGAGCCGACGGTCAGACCGTTGGAGAGGTGGTGTTTAACACTGCCATGACCGGCTATCAGGAAATCCTTACCGATCCTTCCTACGCCCAACAGATCGTTACCCTGACCTATCCGCACGTCGGCAACACCGGTACTACACCGGAAGATGTCGAGTCTGATCGTGTCTGGTCGGCTGGTCTGGTGATTCGTGACCTGCCACTGGTTGCGAGCAACTGGCGTAACACGATGTCGCTGTCCGACTACCTCAAAGCCAACAACGTTGTGGCTATCGCGGGTATCGATACGCGCCGCCTGACGCGCATCCTGCGTGAAAAAGGCTCGCAGAACGGCTGCATCATGGTCGGTGACAATATCTCCGAAGAGGCGGCGATTGCCGCAGCGCAAGGTTTCCCTGGCCTGAAAGGCATGGACCTGGCGAAAGTCGTCAGCGTCAAAGAGAAGTACGAGTGGCGCTCCACTGTCTGGGACTTGAAGACCGACAGTCACGCGACTATCGATGCCGCTGAGCTGCCGTACCACGTTGTCGCCTACGACTACGGCGTCAAATACAACATCCTGCGCATGTTGGTAGAGCGCGGTTGCCGCGTGACCGTGGTGCCGGCGCAAACTCCGGCCAGCGATGTATTGGCCTTGCAGCCAGACGGCGTGTTCTTGTCCAACGGCCCGGGTGACCCTGAGCCATGCGACTACGCTATCCAGGCCATCAAGGAAGTGCTGGAGACTGAGATTCCGGTGTTCGGCATCTGCCTCGGCCACCAGCTGCTGGCACTGGCTTCCGGCGCCAAAACCCTGAAAATGGGCCACGGCCACCACGGTGCCAACCACCCTGTACAGGACCTGGATACCGGTGTTGTGATGATCACCAGCCAGAACCACGGTTTTGCGGTGGATGAAGCGACCTTGCCGGCGAATGTCCGCGCCATTCACAAGTCGCTGTTCGACGGTTCCCTGCAAGGCATCGAGCGCACTGACAAGAGCGCGTTCAGCTTCCAGGGCCACCCTGAAGCCAGCCCGGGCCCGAACGACGTAGCGCCGCTGTTCGACCGTTTCATCAATGAGATGGCCAAGCGACGCTAACTGAGCGGTCTGCGGGCGGCCCCTAACTCCGGCGGCCCCTGCAGGCTCTCTAAAGATTGTTCAAGACGGCTTGCCGACTGACCTGCGGATTTGAGTGACAAACCCATGCCAAAACGTACAGACATAAAAAGCATCCTGATTCTCGGCGCTGGCCCGATCGTGATCGGCCAGGCCTGCGAATTCGACTACTCCGGCGCCCAGGCCTGTAAAGCCCTGCGCGAGGAGGGCTACCGCGTCATCCTGGTGAACTCCAACCCGGCCACCATCATGACCGACCCGGACATGGCCGACGCCACCTATATCGAGCCGATCAAGTGGCAGACCGTTGCCAAGATCATCGAGAAAGAGCGTCCGGACGCGCTGCTGCCGACCATGGGCGGCCAGACTGCTCTGAACTGCGCACTGGACCTGGAGCGCGAAGGCGTCCTGGAAAAGTTCGGCGTAGAGATGATCGGCGCGAATGCCGACACCATCGACAAAGCAGAAGACCGTTCGCGCTTTGACAAGGCAATGAAATCCATCGGCCTGGACTGCCCGCGCTCGGGCATCGCCCACAGCATGGAAGAAGCCAACGCAGTGCTCGAGAAGCTGGGCTTCCCGTGCATCATCCGTCCGTCCTTCACCATGGGTGGCACCGGCGGCGGTATCGCTTACAACCGTGAAGAGTTCGAAGAAATCTGCGCCCGTGGCCTGGACCTGTCGCCGACCAAAGAGCTGCTGATCGACGAATCCCTGATCGGCTGGAAAGAGTATGAGATGGAGGTTGTCCGCGATAAGAAGGACAACTGCATCATCGTCTGCTCCATCGAAAACTTTGACCCGATGGGTGTGCACACCGGTGACTCGATCACTGTTGCGCCGGCACAGACCCTGACGGACAAGGAATACCAGATCATGCGTAACGCCTCCCTGGCGGTACTGCGCGAGATCGGCGTGGAAACCGGCGGCTCCAACGTCCAGTTCGGCATCTGCCCGGACACGGGTCGCATGGTCGTCATCGAGATGAACCCGCGGGTATCCCGTTCCTCGGCCCTGGCCTCGAAAGCCACCGGTTTCCCGATTGCGCGTATCGCTGCCAAGTTGGCGATCGGCTATACCCTTGACGAACTGCAGAACGAAATCACCGGCGGCGCTACTCCAGCGTCCTTCGAACCGTCGATCGACTACGTCGTGACCAAGCTGCCACGCTTCGCCTTTGAGAAATTCCCGAAAGCCGACGCACGCCTGACCACTCAAATGAAGTCGGTGGGTGAGGTCATGGCTATCGGCCGGACTTTCCAGGAATCCCTGCAGAAAGCTTTGCGCGGTTTGGAAGTGGGCGTTTGCGGCCTGGACGAAAAGCTCGACCTGAGCAATCCGGAAAGCATGAGCATCCTCAAGCGCGAATTGACCGTGCCGGGCGCCGAGCGCATCTGGTACGTGGCTGACGCCTTCCGCGCCGGTCTGTCGGTCGAAGACATCTTCGGCATGAACATGATCGACCCGTGGTTCCTGGTGCAGATCGAAGATCTGATCAAGGAAGAAGAGAAGGTCAAGACCCTGGGGCTGGCCAGCATCGACCGCGACTTGATGTTCAAGCTCAAGCGCAAAGGCTTCTCCGACATGCGTCTGGCCAAGCTGCTGGGCGTGACCGAGAAAGCGCTGCGTCGTCACCGTCACAAGCTGGAGATCTTCCCGGTCTACAAGCGCGTTGACACCTGCGCGGCTGAATTCGCCACCGACACGGCCTACATGTACTCGACTTACGAGGAAGAGTGCGAAGCGGCGCCTTCGGGCCGCGACAAGATCATGATCCTCGGCGGCGGTCCAAACCGTATCGGCCAGGGTATCGAGTTCGACTACTGCTGCGTACACGCGGCACTGGCCCTACGCGAAGACGGTTACGAGACCATCATGGTCAACTGCAACCCAGAAACTGTTTCCACCGACTACGACACTTCCGATCGCTTGTACTTCGAACCCGTGACCCTGGAAGACGTGCTGGAAATCTGCCGGGTTGAGAAGCCTAAGGGTGTAATCGTCCAGTACGGCGGCCAGACCCCGCTGAAACTGGCGCGTGCCCTGGAAGAGGCCGGCGTGCCAATCATCGGCACCAGTCCGGACGCCATCGACCGTGCCGAAGACCGCGAGCGCTTCCAGCAAATGGTTGAGCGCCTGAACCTGCGTCAGCCGCCAAACGCCACCGTGCGCAGCGAAGATGAAGCCATTCGCGCAGCCAGCAAGATCGGCTACCCGCTGGTGGTGCGTCCGTCCTACGTGTTGGGCGGTCGTGCGATGGAAATTGTCTACGAAGAAGAAGAGCTCAAGCGCTACCTGCGTGATGCGGTGAAAGTGTCCAACGACAGCCCGGTGCTGCTCGACCACTTCCTCAACTGCGCCATCGAAATGGATGTGGACGCAGTCTGCGACGGCACCGACGTAGTGATCGGCGCGATCATGCAGCACATCGAACAGGCTGGCGTTCACTCCGGTGACTCCGCTTGCTCGCTGCCGCCGTACTCGCTGCCGGCGCACATCCAGGACGAGATGCGCGAGCAGGTCAAGAAAATGGCCCTGGAACTGGGCGTGGTCGGCCTGATGAACGTCCAGTTGGCGCTGCAAGGCGAAGACATCTACGTCATCGAAGTCAACCCTCGCGCTTCGCGTACTGTACCGTTTGTTTCCAAGTGCATCGGTGTGTCCCTGGCTATGATCGCTGCCCGTGTGATGGCCGGTAAGACCCTGAAGGAAATCGGCTTCACCAAGGAGATCATTCCGAACTTCTACAGCGTGAAAGAGGCGGTGTTCCCATTCGCCAAATTCCCTGGTGTGGACCCGATCCTGGGCCCAGAGATGAAGTCCACCGGTGAAGTGATGGGCGTGGGCGATACCTTCGGCGAGGCGTTTGCTAAAGCCCAAATGGGTGCCAGCGAAGTGCTGCCGACCGGCGGTACTGCGTTCATCAGCGTGCGCGATGACGATAAGCCGCTGGTTGCGGGCGTGGCCCGTGATTTGATCAACTTGGGCTTCGAGGTCGTGGCCACCGCCGGGACCGCCAAGCTGATCGAAGCCGCAGGCCTGAAAGTGCGTCGCGTGAACAAAGTGACGGAAGGCCGTCCGCACGTGGTCGACATGATCAAGAATGACGAAGTCACCCTGATCATCAACACCACCGAAGGTCGCCAGTCGATCGCGGACTCCTATTCCATTCGTCGTAACGCTTTGCAGCACAAGATCTACTGCACCACCACCATTGCTGCTGGCGAAGCCATCTGTGAAGCGCTCAAGTTCGGTCCGGAAAAGACCGTGCGTCGCTTGCAAGATCTACACGCAGGATTGAAGGCATGACCAAATACCCAATGACCGTCCAGGGCGCCAAGGCCCTGGAAGAGGAACACGCCCATCTGACCAAAGTCGTCCGCCCGAAGCTGAGCCAGGATATCGGCACCGCTCGCGAGCTGGGTGACTTGAAGGAAAATGCCGAATACCACGCTGCTCGCGAGCAGCAAGGTATGGTCGAGGCGCGGATCCGTGACATCGAAGGCCGTATGCAGAATGCGGTAATCATCGATGTGACGACCATTCCACATACCGGCAAGGTGATTTTCGGCACCACCGTGGAAATCGCCAACGTCGAGACGGATGAGCGCGTCGTCTACCACATCGTGGGCGAAGACGAAGCTGACTTCAAACTCGGCAAGATCTCCGTTGGTTCTCCGCTTGCCCGCGCCTTGATTGCCAAGGAAGAGGGTGATGTAGTGGCTGTGAAAACGCCAAGCGGCGTGATCGAGTACGAGATTGTTGAAGTTCGTCACATCTGAAAGACGGCGCCCGCTCTATGCGGGCGCCATGCTTTGGCAGCTCTCCCAGATGCTTTGGGTAGGCGGCCTGTGGTTGTTGCACATCGGTGTGTTACCGGCGCTGGGCCTGATTGGCCTGGCACCGTTGCTGATCGATGAAATCGATGGATTACTCAGTGCGTTGCTGGTGGGTTTCGCGGCGGCGTGCGTGACGCTCCAGGCGTTGGTGCTGGTCAAGGCCGAAGGCTTGGGGAGTTTATGGCGGGATATTCGCGGCCAACTGCTGTTGATGGCGCTGTATGCGTGCGCAATGTTTTGCGTGGTGCATGTGTGGCTGCCGGAAGCGTTGCGCTGGCAGCTGTTCAGCTATCTTGTGCTAGGGTTCTCCGGTCTGGTGCTGGTTATACAGCCGGCACCGGGATGGAGTGGCGGGGCGCGCGAAGCACGCCCGTAACCCTTGATATCATTTGAAACGATGAACGTTCGACAGTTGCTTGTTGACGCTGAAGTTCTTGCGATACAGCAGCGCCATCTTGCCGATGACCTGAACCAGGTCCGCTTTGCCCACCTTGCACAGTTCTGCAATGGCGGCCAGGCGCGCTTCGCGGTCAAGGATGTTGACCTTGATCTTGATCAGTTCGTGATCGCCCAATGCGCGTTCAAGTTCGGCTAGCACACCTTCAGTCAAACCGTTGTCTGCCACAATCAGAACTGGTTTCAGATGGTGGCCAATGGATTTGTACTGTTTCTTCTGCTCTTGAGTGAGCGGCATAATCTGACCCCTGCGTCTGATCTTGTAAAAAGCGGCGGCCAGTTTACCCGAGCGAGTCCGGGACCGCCCAGTTAATCACGACCCGTTTTATTTTCGAGGTGGCCCGTGGCCCGTTCCAAAACTAGCCTTAAGTGGCTGCAAGAGCATTTCAACGACCCTTACGTCAAAAAGGCGCAAAAGGACGGCTACCGTTCACGGGCCAGTTACAAGCTGCTGGAGATCCAGGACAAGGACAAGTTGATCCGTCCAGGCATGAGCGTTATCGACCTTGGCGCGGCGCCGGGTGGGTGGTCGCAGGTGACCAGTCGTCTGATTGGTGGTCAAGGTCGCTTGATCGCTTCCGACATCCTGGAAATGGACAGTATCCCGGATGTGACCTTTGTTCATGGGGACTTCACCCAGGACGCCGTGCTCGCCGAGATCCTTGAGGCTGTGGGAAATTCGCAGGTAGACCTTGTGATTTCCGACATGGCCCCCAATATGAGTGGATTACCGGCCGTCGATATGCCGCGAGCCATGTTCCTGTGTGAACTGGCCCTGGATTTGGCGGGTCGGGTGTTGCGTCCTGGTGGTGACTTCCTGGTGAAGGTCTTCCAGGGCGAAGGGTTTGACGAGTACCACAAGAACATCCGCAAGTTGTTCGATAAGGTGCAGACGCGCAAGCCTGACTCTTCCCGGGACAGGTCTCGGGAGCAGTATCTGTTGTGCCGCGGCTTCCGCGGTGTTGAAGGCGCTGCGAGCGAAGAGCGTTTTTGAGGATTTGGAGGAGGGCGATAGGTTTTTTTATATCGCTTTCGTCACGAAGCTTTACGAATATTGTGTAGTCAAAGTTTCACAAAGGGTTACAGACGGCGCCTGCCAGAGTTGTAGGTAATGTAGTAAGTTAGGCCGGTGAATATCATGCGAAGCGCGCGCCAGTAGCGGAGCTTGCTTCAGAGGGTAGTTAATTGAACGATATGGCAAAGAATCTGATCCTGTGGTTGATCATCGCGGCTGTCCTCGTGACGGTGATGAACAACTTCTCCAGCCCTAACGAGCCGCAGACCCTCAACTATTCCGACTTCATCCAGCAAGTTAAGGATGGCAAGGTCGAGCGCGTAGCGGTTGATGGCTACGTGATTACCGGTAAGCGCGTCGATGGCGACAGCTTCAAGACCATTCGTCCGGCTATTCAGGACAACGGTCTGATCGGCGATCTGGTGGATAACAAGGTCGTTGTTGAGGGTAAGCTGCCTGAGCAGCAAAGCATCTGGACCCAGCTTCTGGTGGCGAGCTTCCCGATTCTGGTAATCATCGCCGTGTTCATGTTCTTCATGCGCCAGATGCAAGGCGGTGCGGGAGGCAAGGGCGGGCCGATGAGCTTCGGCAAGAGCAAGGCGCGCCTGCTCTCCGAAGACCAGGTGAAAACCACCCTGGCTGATGTTGCCGGTTGCGACGAGGCCAAGGAAGAAGTGGGCGAGCTGGTCGAGTTCCTGCGCGATCCAGGCAAGTTCCAGCGCCTGGGTGGTCGTATTCCGCGCGGCGTGCTGATGGTCGGTCCTCCGGGTACTGGTAAAACCTTGCTGGCCAAGGCGATTGCCGGCGAAGCCAAGGTGCCTTTCTTCACTATTTCCGGTTCCGACTTCGTAGAAATGTTTGTCGGCGTCGGTGCAAGCCGTGTTCGCGACATGTTCGAACAAGCCAAGAAGCACGCGCCCTGCATCATCTTCATCGATGAAATCGACGCCGTTGGTCGCCATCGTGGTGCCGGCATGGGCGGTGGTCATGATGAGCGTGAGCAGACCCTCAACCAGTTGCTGGTTGAGATGGACGGCTTTGAAATGAATGACGGCATTATCGTCATCGCTGCAACCAACCGTCCTGACGTGCTGGACCCTGCGCTGCTGCGTCCTGGTCGTTTCGACCGTCAGGTCGTGGTTGGCTTGCCGGATATTCGTGGCCGCGAACAGATCCTGAAAGTACACATGCGCAAAGTACCTATGGGTGACGATGTGGCTCCGGCCGTGATTGCCCGTGGTACTCCAGGTTTCTCCGGTGCTGACTTGGCTAACCTGGTCAACGAGGCTTCGCTGTTCGCTGCCCGTACCGGCAAGCGTATCGTTGAAATGAAAGAGTTCGAACTGGCGAAAGACAAGATCATGATGGGCGCTGAGCGCAAATCCATGGTCATGTCCGAGAAAGAGAAGCAGAACACTGCTTATCATGAAGCCGGTCACGCCATTGTGGGGCGCGTTGTGCCTGAGCACGATCCGGTCTACAAAGTGTCGATCATTCCTCGTGGTCGGGCGCTGGGTGTCACCATGTTCCTGCCGGAAGAGGATCGTTACAGCCTCTCCAAGCGCGCACTGATCAGCCAGATCTGCTCGCTGTACGGCGGTCGAATTGCTGAAGAGATGACGCTGGGCTTCGACGGTGTTACCACTGGCGCATCCAACGACATCATGCGTGCCAGCCAGATTGCGCGGAACATGGTCACCAAGTGGGGGCTGTCGGAAAAACTCGGTCCTTTGATGTATGCCGAGGAAGAGGGCGAAGTATTCTTGGGTCGTGGCGGTGGCGGTCAAAGCGCCAGCTTCTCCGGTGAGACGGCCAAGCTGATCGACTCCGAGGTGCGCAGCATCATTGACCAGTGCTACGGCACGGCTAAGCAGATCCTGACCGACAACCGCGACAAGTTGGATGCAATGGCCGACGCGCTGATGAAGTACGAGACCATTGATGCCGACCAGATTGACGACATCATGGCGGGTCGCGCACCGCGCGAGCCTCGCGATTGGGAAGGTGGTTCGGGCACTTCGGGCACGCCGCCTGTGGTTCAGAACGAACGCCCTGAAACTCCGATCGGCGGTCCGGCAGCTGACGTCTAAGGTTTGAAATGACTTCTGCGTTGTCCTCCACCCGGTTGCCTTGCGGCAGCCGGGTTCTTGATTTGGCCCATACACATGTGATGGGCATTCTTAATGTAACCCCCGACTCTTTTTCCGATGGTGGCCGCTTCAGCCAGCTTGATGCCGCGCTGCGTCATGCCGAGGCAATGGTGGCGGCGGGGGCGACCCTTATTGATGTCGGCGGTGAGTCGACTCGCCCTGGTGCTCGCGTAGTTTCTCCCCTGGAGGAGCTGGAGAGGGTGGCGCCGATAGTTGAGCGTATCTCCCGAGAATTGGATGTGATCATTTCGGTTGATACGTCGACCCCCGCCGTGATGCGCGAGACTGCGCGCCTGGGAGCCGGGCTGATCAACGATGTGCGCGCTCTTCAGCGAGATGGCGCGCTGGATGCGGCCGCGGCTACCGGTTTGCCGGTGTGCCTGATGCATATGCTGGGTGAGCCCGGCAACATGCAGGACAACCCTCACTATGATGATCTTGTTGGTGAAGTGAGTGGTTTTCTCGCTGAGCGGATTGCTCAATGCGCTGCCGTAGGGATTGCGGCTGAAAAGATCATCCTCGATCCCGGCTTCGGCTTCGCCAAGACCCTGCAACACAATTTAAGCCTTTTCAAGCATATGGAATCCCTGCACGCACTTGGTCGGCCGCTGTTGGTCGGTGTTTCGCGCAAGAGCATGATCGGGCTGGCGCTGAATCGTCCGGTGGGTGAGCGGCTGTACGGTGGTCTTGCACTGGCAGCGCTCGCGGTAACGAAGGGCGCACGCATCTTGCGTGTGCACGATGTCGCCCAGACTGTGGATGTGGTGCGTATGATTGCTGCGGTAGAATCAGCCGAATAAGAATGATGGAGCACTTATGACTAAAAAATACTTTGGCACCGACGGTATCCGTGGTCGGGTCGGCGAATTTCCAATTACCCCTGACTTCATGCTCAAGCTGGGTTGGGCGGCGGGTATGGCGTTCCGCAGTATGGGCGCGTGCCGCATCTTGGTCGGCAAGGACACCCGTATTTCGGGTTACATGTTTGAGTCCGCACTGGAAGCGGGCCTGTCCGCCGCGGGTGCCGATGTGATGCTGCTGGGGCCTATGCCGACGCCGGCGATCGCCTACCTGACGCGTACCTTTCACGCTGAAGCCGGTATCGTGATCAGTGCCTCGCACAACCCCCATGATGATAACGGTATCAAGTTCTTCTCGGGCCAAGGCACCAAGCTCCCGGACGAGATCGAGTTGATGATTGAAGAGCTGCTGGATGCGCCGATGACGGTGGTTGATTCCAGCAAGCTGGGCAAGGTGTCGCGAATCAATGACGCGTCTGGCCGCTATATCGAATTCTGCAAGAGCAGTGTGCCGAGCAGTACCAGTTTCGCCGGCCTCAAAATTGTGGTCGACTGCGCTCATGGTGCTACCTACAAAGTAGCGCCCAGCGTATTCAAGGAGTTGGGCGCGGACGTGACGGTGCTGTCGGCTCAGCCGAACGGCTTGAACATCAATGATAACTGCGGCTCCACTCACATGGGGCAGTTGCAGGCGGCCGTCCTTGCCGAGCATGCAGACTTGGGTATTGCCTTCGATGGTGATGGCGACCGCGTTCTGATGGTGGATCACACCGGCGCCATTGTGGATGGTGATGATCTGTTGTTCATCATTGCACGCGACCTGCATGAGCGTAACAAGCTGCAAGGCGGCGTTGTCGGCACGCTGATGAGTAATCTGGGGCTTGAGCTGGCCTTGGCAGACCTGGGTATCCCATTCGTGCGTGCCAATGTCGGTGACCGCTATGTGATCGCCGAACTGCTTGAGCGCAACTGGCTAGTGGGTGGCGAGAATTCCGGGCACGTTGTCTGCTTCCAGCACACCACCACAGGCGATGCGATTATTGCTGCGCTGCAGGTGCTGCTGTCATTGCGTCGTCGCGAAGAGAGCCTCGCCCAGGCGCGTCAGGCGCTGCGTAAATGTCCACAAGTGCTGGTCAATGTGCGTTTTGCCGGTGGCGAAAATCCGATCGATCACCCTGCTGTCAAGGAGGCGTGCGAGCGCGCGACCCTGGCAATGGCGGGGCGTGGCCGTGTGTTATTGCGCAAGTCCGGCACAGAGCCTCTGGTGCGCGTCATGGTCGAAGGTGACGACGAAACACAGGTTCGCGGCCATGCCGAAGACCTGGCAAAACTGGTAACTGAAGTTTGCGCCTGAATTCGGCTTGCCAGTGATGATGTGGTTGGGTAACATCTGCGCCCACTTTGACCGACGAGGTACAGCATGCGTCGCACTATGGTAGCTGGTAACTGGAAGATGCACGGTACCCGCGCCAGTGTCGCTGAGCTGATCAATGGCCTTCGTCATCTGGCCTTGCCTAGCGGTGTTGACGTTGCGGTTTTCCCACCTTGCCTGCATATCAACCAAGTGGTTGATGGCTTGAAAGGTAAGTCGATCCAGGTCGGCGCGCAGAATTCTGCGGTGGAGCCGATGCAAGGTGCGTTGACCGGTGAGATTTCGCCGAGTCAGTTGGTCGATGCGGGTTGTTCCTATGTGCTTGTTGGGCACTCCGAGCGCCGCCAGATGATGGGCGAGCGTGATGGGACACTCAATCGCAAGTTCGCCGCAGCACAGGCTTGTGGCTTGATTCCAGTGTTGTGCATAGGGGAAACCCTGGAGCAGCGTGAATCGGGCAAGACTCTTGAAGTTGTCTCGCGTCAGCTAGGCAGTATCATCGAGGAGCTGGGTGTTGGTGCGTTTGCAAAAGCAGTAATTGCTTATGAACCAGTCTGGGCTATTGGTACCGGACTGACTGCTACACCGCAACAGGCGCAGGATGTGCACGCAGCCATCCGCGCGCAGTTGGCGGCAGAGAATTCTGAAGTCGCACAAGGTGTGCGTCTTCTATACGGCGGCAGCGTGAAGGCGGCCAATGCGGTCGAACTGTTCGGCATGCCGGATATCGATGGGGGGCTCATTGGTGGAGCTTCCCTGAATGCAGATGAGTTCGGTGCGATCTGTCGCGCCGCGGGAAACTGAAAAAATGCTGGAAACAGTCGTAGTCGTTTTTCATCTGTTGGCTGCCCTGGGCGTAGTTGCCCTGGTTTTGCTGCAACAGGGTAAAGGTGCGGATGCTGGTGCGTCTTTCGGTGCAGGTGCTTCAAATACTGTGTTCGGAAGCCAAGGTTCCTCTACCTTTCTTAGTAAGTTTACTGCTATACTTGCCGCCGGTTTCTTCATAACCAGCTTGGGGTTAGGTTACTTTGCTAAAGAGAAAGCTCATGTGCTGACTCAAGCAGGTTTGCCAAACCCAGCAGTGTTGGAAGTACCAAAAGCAAAACCGGCTTCTGATGATGTCCCGGTGCTTCAAGAGCAAAAGTCGGCTACTCCAGCGACTGACGTGCCTCCAGCTCAAGAGCAGAAGTAAGAAGGTTGTAAACGCTGTATTGCCGAGGTGGTGGAATTGGTAGACACGCAACCTTGAGGTGGTTGTGCCCATAGGGTGTAGGGGTTCGAGTCCCCTTCTCGGTACCAATTATCAGGAAAGCCCGCTGTTGCGGGCTTTCTTGTAGGTGGAAGGTTACATTGACCCTGTAAGGGATCAGTCGTATACTTCCGCCCCAGCTTTGTCGCGGGGTGGAGCAGTCTGGTAGCTCGTCGGGCTCATAACCCGAAGGTCGTCGGTTCAAATCCGGCCCCCGCAACCAGTTTTAGCGGAGCCCCTTTTAAGGGGCTTTTTGTTAGCTGGACACTTTCAACGCCGCTGTTCGACGGCGTTTCAAGGATGGGCGTTTCGCCCATTTTTTTATTTTGCACAGCATGCACATACATGCACGAGGGGGTTCAGGTGTCGAGCAAGCTAGAAGAGTTGCAGGCCTTGCTGGCCCCGGTGGTCGTGGCCCTAGGCTATGAATGCTGGGGTATTGAGTTTTCGGCTCAAGGTCGCCACTCAATGTTGCGCGTTTATATCGATAAAGAGGGCGGCGTGCTGGTGGACGATTGTGCCATTGTCAGCCGTCAGATCAGCGGTGTGCTGGATGTTGAAGATCCAATTGCTGTTGAATACACCCTCGAAGTTTCCTCGCCAGGCATGGAACGCCCACTGTTCACTATTGATCAGTTTGCAAAATTTGCCGGTGAACAAGTGAAGATCAAGCTGCGATCCCCGTTCGAAGGGCGACGCAATTTTCAGGGCCTTCTGCGCGGTGTAGAAGAGCAGGACGTTGTGGTGCAAGTGGAAGACCATGAGTTCCTGTTGCCGATCGATATGATCGACAAGGCCAACATTATTCCCAGTTTTGGCTGAGACGCGGATCCCGCGGATCCAATGGCTTGCGAAAGGCGAGGCGTACGATGAGCAAAGAAGTACTGCTGGTTGTTGAGTCGGTATCCAATGAAAAGGGCGTACCGGCAAACGTGATTTTTGAAGCGCTGGAGCTGGCCCTGGCCACTGCTACCAAAAAGCGTTTTGAAGACGAAGTAGATCTGCGTGTGGAAATCAACCGCCACACCGGTGCCTATGAGACTTTCCGTCGCTGGACGGTCGTCGAAGAAGCCGATCTTGATGATCCGGCCATCGAAACCTGGCCGAGCAAGGTTGCCGAAACGCACCCTGGCGCCAATGTCGGTGATGTCGTAGAAGAAAAGATCGAATCGATCGAGTTCGGCCGTATTGCTGCACAGACCGCCAAGCAGGTCATCGTGCAGAAGGTTCGCGAAGCCGAGCGAGCTCAAGTCGTTGACGCTTATCGCGAGCGCCTGGGTGAAATCATCTCCGGTACCGTGAAAAAAGTCACCCGCGACAACGTGATCGTTGACCTGGGCAACAACGCTGAAGCGTTGCTGGCCCGTGAAGACATCATCTCTCGCGAAACCTTCCGTGTCGGCGTGCGTCTGCGTGCGCTGCTCAAGGAAATCCGCACCGAGAACCGCGGCCCTCAGTTGATCCTGTCGCGTACCGCGCCGGAAATGCTGATCGAGCTGTTCCGTATCGAGGTGCCGGAAATTGCCGAAGGCCTGATCGAAGTCATGGCTGCGTCCCGCGACCCGGGTTCGCGCGCCAAGATCGCGGTCCGTTCCAAGGACAAGCGTATTGATCCGCAAGGTGCTTGCATTGGTATGCGCGGTTCGCGCGTCCAGGCAGTGTCTGGCGAGCTGGGCGGTGAGCGTGTGGATATCGTGCTGTGGGACGATAACCCGGCTCAGTTCGTGATCAACGCGATGTCGCCGGCTGAAGTGGCGGCAATTATCGTTGACGAGGATGCCCATGCAATGGACATCGCCGTTGGCGCAGACAACCTGGCTCAGGCCATTGGTCGTGGTGGTCAGAACGTGCGTCTGGCCAGCCAACTGACCGGTTGGACCCTGAATGTGATGACCGAATCGGACATCCAGGCTAAGCAGCAAGCAGAAACCGGTGACATCCTGCGCAACTTTATCGAAGAGCTCGAAGTCGATGAAGACCTGGCACAGGTGCTGGTAGATGAAGGCTTCACCAGCCTGGAAGAGATTGCCTACGTACCGTTGGAAGAAATGCTCAACATCGACGGCTTTGACGAAGACACCGTCAACGAGCTTCGCGCTCGGGCCAAGGATCGTTTGTTGACTAAAGCCATCGCTACTGAGGAAAAGCTGGCAGACGCCCATCCGGCCGAAGACCTGCTCTCGCTTGAGGGTATGGACAAGGATTTGGCGATGGAACTGGCGGTGCGCGGCGTAATTACCCGCGAAGACCTGGCCGAGCAGTCTATTGACGATCTGCTCGACATCGACGGCATTGACGAAGATCGTGCCGGCAAGTTGATCATGGCCGCCCGAGCCCATTGGTTCGAGTAACTAGGCGCGGCCTGAGGAGAGAAGTGCATGACGCAAGTCACGGTGAAACAACTGGCCGATGAGGTCAAAACACCGGTAGAGCGCCTGTTGCAGCAGATGCGTGAGGCAGGTCTGCCGCACACCGCCGCCGATGAAGGTGTGAGCGATAGTGAGAAGCAGTCTTTGCTGACTCACTTGAAGAGCAGCCACAAGGCGAAAGTGGAAGAACCGCGCAAGATTACATTGCAGCGCAAAACCACCAGCACACTGCGTGTTGCGGGTAGCAAGAGCATCAGCGTTGAAGTACGTAAGAAGAAAGTCTTCGTACAACGCAGCCCGGAAGAAATCGAAGCCGAGCGCAAACGCGATCTGGAAGAACGTCGCGCAGTAGAAAATGCTGCTCGTCAGAAGGCTGAAGAAGAAGCCAAGCGTCGCACCGAAGAAGAAGCGCGTCGCCAGCCTGCGACTACTGAATCGGTCTCCGCGCCTAGCGCGCCAGTAGAAGCTGTGCGTGAGGCCGCTCCGGTTGCCGCGGCACCAGCACCTGCTGCTGATGCCCGCAAGCGCGAAGAACCTCGCCGTCCGGACAAACCACGTGCTGACGATAGCAATCGTCGCGGCGGCGGCGGTGATGGCGAGCGCAAAAATGCTCCGCATCGTGCCTCGGTCAAAGAGAAAGCGCCTGCGCCACGCGTTGCCCCACGTACTACCGACGAAGAAAGCGATAGCTTCCGTCGTGGTGGTCGCGGCAAGGCCAAGCTGAAAAAACGCAACGCCCACGGTTTCCAGAGCCCAACCGGCCCTGTCGTGCGTGATGTGCAGATCGGCGAGACCATCTCTGTTGGCGATCTCGCCAATCAGATGTCGGTCAAGGCTGCTGAAATCATCAAGTTCATGTTCAAACTGGGCACCCCAGCGACCATCAACCAGGTGCTTGATCAGGAAACTGCTCAGCTGGTAGCCGAAGAACTGGGCCACAAAGTGACCCTGGTCAGCGACACCGCCTTGGAAGACTCCCTGGCCGAGTCCCTGAAGTTTGAAGGTGAGACGTTCTCCCGTGCACCAGTTGTGACCGTAATGGGCCACGTTGACCATGGTAAAACTTCCCTGCTCGACTATATCCGTCGTGCCAAGGTAGCTGCTGGCGAAGCCGGTGGTATCACCCAGCACATCGGTGCGTACCACGTTGAAACCGAACGCGGCATGGTCACCTTCCTCGACACCCCAGGTCACGCCGCGTTTACCGCAATGCGTGCCCGTGGTGCCAAGGCAACTGATATCGTGATCCTGGTAGTTGCAGCGGACGACGGCGTGATGCCGCAGACCATTGAAGCTGTCCAGCACGCCAAGGCTGCGGGTGTTCCACTGGTTGTTGCAGTGAACAAAATCGACAAGCCGGGCGCCGATCTCGATCGCATCCGTAGCGAACTGTCGGTTCACGGCGTGACTTCCGAAGAGTGGGGCGGTGATACGCCGTTCGTTTCGGTCTCGGCTAAAGTCGGTACTGGTGTAGACGAACTGCTCGAGGCAGTCCTGCTGCAAGCCGAAGTACTCGAACTGAAAGCAACGCCATCGGCTCCAGGTCGCGGTGTTGTGGTTGAATCGCGTCTCGACAAAGGTCGTGGTCCGGTGGCAACTGTTCTGGTTCAAGACGGTACCCTGCGCCAAGGCGACATGGTGCTGGTCGGTTCGAACTATGGTCGTGTACGTGCCATGCTCGACGAGAACGGCAAGCCAATCAAAGAAGCCGGTCCTTCCATCCCTGTCGAGATCCTCGGCCTGGACGGTACTCCGGACGCTGGCGACGAGATGAGCGTGCTGTCTGACGAGAAGAAAGCCCGTGAAGTGGCTCTGTTCCGTCAAGGCAAGTTCCGCGAAGTCAAACTGGCTCGTGCTCATGCCGGCAAGCTGGAAAACATCTTCGAAAACATGGGCCAGGCAGAGAAGAAGACGCTCAACATCGTCCTCAAATCTGACGTCCGTGGTTCTCTCGAAGCGTTGAACGGCGCCTTGAACGGCCTGGGTAACGACGAAGTGCAAGTGCGTGTTGTCGGTGGCGGTGTCGGTGGTATCACCGAGTCCGACGCCAACCTGGCACTGGCTTCCAACGCTGTACTGTTCGGTTTCAACGTGCGTGCCGATGCTGGCGCTCGCAAGATCGTCGAGCAGGAAGGCCTGGACATGCGTTACTACAACGTCATCTACGACATCATCGAAGACGTCAAGAAAGCCCTCACCGGCATGCTTGGCAGCGATGTCCGGGAGAACATCCTGGGTGTGGCCGAGGTGCGTGATGTGTTCCGCTCGCCGAAATTCGGCGCGATCGCCGGTTGCATGGTTATCGAAGGTGTTGTGCACCGTAACCGTCCAATCCGTGTACTGCGTGAAGACATCGTTATCTTTGAAGGCGAGCTGGAATCCCTGCGCCGCTTCAAGGATGACGCTTCCGAAGTGCGTGCCGGCATGGAATGCGGTATCGGCGTCAAGAGCTACAACGACGTTAAGCCTGGCGACAAGATCGAAGTCTACGAGAAGGTCCAGGTTGCTCGCAGCCTCTAACTCGCGCACTTCAGGAGCCACACGGCGTGTGGGCATGCAAATGCCTCGCGCTGTGTCCGGACTCTAAACGCAACGCCCGGTCTGGCTTTTGTCAGGCCGGGCGTTTGCCGCTTTCAGACCCCACGGGTTTCACCGTGTGGCAGTAACAGGTAACAAGACATGGCAAAAGAATACAGCCGTACCCAGCGTATCGGCGATCAGATGCAGCGTGAGCTGGCACAACTGATCCGTCGCGAAGTCAAAGACCCCCGCGTTGGCCTGGTCACCATCACCGCCGTTGAAGTGAGCCGTGACGTGGGTCACGCCAAGATCTTTATCACCGTGATGGGGCAGGACAACAGCGAAGAAATTGCACAAAGCATCAAGGTGCTCAACTCGGCAGCGGGTTTCCTGCGCATGCAGTTGGCCCGTGAGATGAAGCTGCGCAGCGTTCCTCAGTTGCACTTCCACTACGACGAAAGTGTCGTGCGTGGTGCGCACCTGTCGGCTCTGATCGAGCGCGCCGTGGCTGAAGACAGCCAGCGCCCGTCCACACCTGAAGACGCCAAGGAGTAAGCGGTGGCTCAGGTCAAACGTATACGTCGCAACGTCAGCGGCATCATTCTGCTCGACAAACCCATTGGCTTTACCTCCAATGCCGCGTTGCAGAAGGTCCGCTGGCTGCTCAATGCCGAGAAGGCCGGGCACACCGGCAGCCTCGACCCCTTGGCCACTGGCGTGTTGCCGCTGTGCTTTGGCGAGGCGACCAAGTTCTCGCAATACCTGCTCGATTCCGACAAGGGTTATGAAACCCTGATGCAACTGGGCAAGACCACCACCACGGCCGACGCCGAAGGTGATGTTTTGCAGGTTCGCGACGTGACCGTTGGTCGTGCTGATATCGAAGCTGCTTTACCCGGTTTTCGTGGGCAAATCAGTCAGATACCGCCGATGTACTCGGCGCTCAAGCGCGATGGGCAGCCTCTTTACAAGCTGGCACGTGCGGGCGAAGTAGTGGAGCGCGAACCGCGTTCTGTTACTATTGCGCGCTTGGAATTGCTCGCCTGTGAAGGCGACACCGCCCGCTTGGCCGTGGACTGCAGCAAAGGCACCTATATCCGTACCCTGGTGGAAGATATTGGTGAAAAGCTCGGTTGCGGTGCGTACGTTGCAGAACTGCGACGCACCCAGGCCGGTCCTTTCAGCCTGGCCCAGACGGTCACGCTGGAAGAGTTGGAAGCGGTACATGCCGAAGGTGGCAACGAAGCGGTTGATCGCTTCCTGATGCCTTCAGACAGCGGCTTGCTGGATTGGCCGTTGCTGCACTTCTCGGAGCACAGCGCGTTCTACTGGCTCAACGGCCAACCGGTGCGTGCCCCGGATGCCCCGAAGTTCGGTATGGTGCGGGTACAGGATCATAACGGTCGCTTTATCGGTATCGGTGAAGTGAGCGAAGACGGGCGCATCGCGCCGCGTCGACTGATTCGGTCAGAATGACCGGAACCAGTTTGTGGTAAAAGCGCAGTAGCTTTTACGCAAACTGGAACGAGTGTGGCTGTTAACAGGCACGGTCAACACTCATTTTTAGATACAGGGATTTATCCCTGGCCTGTTGAAACTGCCCTTTGGGTGGTTTCCTGAAAAAAGGATTGCCTCATGGCTCTCGACGTTCAAGAAAAAGCACAAATCGTAGCTGACTATCAGCAAGCTGTTGGTGACACTGGTTCGCCAGAAGTGCAAGTTGCACTGCTGACCCACAACATCAACAAGCTGCAAGGTCACTTCAAGGCCAACGGCAAAGACCACCACTCCCGTCGTGGTCTGATCCGCATGGTAAACCAGCGCCGTAAGCTGCTGGACTACCTGAAAGGCAAGGATCTGGGTCGCTATCAGGCTCTGATCGGTCGCCTGGGTCTGCGTCGCTAATAAGCGATTGCGCTAGAGGTTGGTTGTCTGCCGTGTGTCAGTGGGATTCCCGCTGGCCCATGGCAGGCTCCCAGCCTCAAGTTTTATCTGGATACACGTTTTACCCTGGACGAGGGTCGGGCCGATTCCCGACATTGCCCAAGAATTTCGCAAGAAGACACGTTCCCCAAGAGCCACAAAGAAGGTAGGACACCGTGAACCCGGTTATCAAAAAATTCCAGTTCGGTCAGTCGACCGTTACTCTCGAGACAGGCCGTATCGCCCGTCAAGCCTCCGGCGCAGTGCTGGTTACCGTTGACGACGACGTTACCGTTCTGGTGACCGTTGTTGGCGCCAAGACCGCTGACCCGAGCAAAGGCTTCTTCCCTCTTTCCGTTCACTACCAGGAAAAGACTTACGCTGCCGGTAAGATCCCTGGCGGTTTCTTCAAGCGTGAAGGCCGTCCTTCCGAGAAAGAAACCCTGACTTCCCGACTGATCGACCGTCCGATCCGTCCGCTGTTCCCAGAAGGCTTCATGAACGAAGTGCAGGTTGTCTGCACCGTCGTTTCCACCAGCAAGAAGACCGATCCGGACATCGCTGCGATGATCGGTACCTCGGCTGCCCTGGCTATTTCCGGTATTCCTTTCGATGGCCCGATCGGCGCTGCCCGCGTTGCCTTCCACGAAAGCACCGGTTACCTGCTGAACCCGACTTACGAGCAACAGAAAGCTTCGAGCCTGGACATGGTCGTAGCCGGTACCTCGGAAGCCGTGTTGATGGTTGAATCGGAAGCCAAAGAGCTGACCGAAGACCAGATGCTGGGCGCCGTGCTGTTTGCTCACGACGAGTTCCAGGTTGTGATCAACGCTGTTAAAGAATTGGCTGCCGAAGCTGCCAAACCAACCTGGACTTGGGCTCCACAGCCTGAAGCCACCGCACTGCTGGGCGCTATCCGTGCCGAATTCGGCGACGCGATCTCCCAGGCCTACGCCATCACCGTCAAGGCCGACCGTTACGCTCGCCTGGGTGAGTTGAAGGATCAGGTTGTTGCCAAGCTGTCCGGTGAAGAAGGCCAGCCTTCTTCCAGCGAAGTCAAAGCTGCCTTCGGTGAAATCGAATACCGCACCGTTCGCGAAAACATCGTTAACGGCAAGCCACGTATCGACGGTCGCGACACCCGCACTGTACGTCCGCTGAACATTGAAGTCGGCGTTCTGCCGAAGACTCACGGTTCGGCCCTGTTCACCCGTGGTGAAACCCAGGCTCTGGTCGTTGCAACACTGGGCACCGCCCGTGACGCACAACTGCTGGACACCCTGGAAGGCGAGAAAAAAGACCCGTTCATGCTGCACTACAACTTCCCTCCGTTCTCGGTAGGTGAGTGTGGTCGCATGGGCGGCGCTGGTCGTCGCGAAATCGGTCACGGTCGTCTGGCGCGTCGTTCGATCGCCGCCATGCTGCCGGCTGCGGACGTGTTCCCGTACACCATCCGTGTTGTGTCGGAAATCACTGAGTCCAACGGTTCCAGCTCCATGGCTTCGGTCTGCGGTGCTTCCCTGGCGCTGATGGACGCGGGTGTGCCGATGAAGGCACCGGTTGCCGGTATCGCCATGGGCCTGGTTAAAGAAGGCGAGAAGTTCGCCATCCTGACCGACATCCTGGGTGACGAAGACCACCTGGGCGACATGGACTTCAAAGTGGCCGGTACCGCCAAAGGTGTTACCGCGCTGCAGATGGACATCAAGATCAAGGGCATCACCGAAGAAATCATGGAAATCGCTCTGGGCCAAGCCCTGGAAGCGCGCCTGAACATCCTCGGCCAGATGAACCAGATCATTGGTCAGTCCCGTACCGAACTGTCGGAAAATGCTCCGACCATGATCGCGATGAAAATCGACACCGACAAAATCCGTGATGTTATCGGTAAAGGTGGCGCGACCATTCGTGCGATCTGCGAAGAGACCAAGGCTTCGATCGACATCGAAGACGACGGCTCGATCAAGATCTTCGGCGAAACCAAGGAAGCTGCAGAAGCGGCGCGTCAGCGCGTTCTGGGCATCACCGCGGAAGCCGAGATCGGCAAGATCTACGTCGGTAAGGTTGAGCGCATCGTCGACTTCGGCGCATTCGTCAACATCCTGCCGGGCAAAGACGGTCTGGTTCACATCTCCATGCTGAGCGACGCTCGCGTTGAGAAAGTGACCGACATTCTGAAAGAAGGCCAGGAAGTGGAAGTACTGGTACTGGACGTGGACAACCGCGGCCGTATCAAGCTCTCCATCAAGGACGTAGCAGCAGCCAAGGCTTCGGGCGTTTAATTACCCCACGCTGTAGGCTGAAAAAAAGGACTCTTCGGAGTCCTTTTTTTATGCCTATAAGAAAATCTCTAGAAATCAGTCGCTTAGTTATACCTAAAACCCGCAACTTGCATGCAGGCAAGTTCCTCTTCATGCAAGTTGCACGATTTCGAAGAAAGAAGATTTTATTAAGCTATTGATTTATAAGGATTTAATTGGCGAGCGTGAGTTGGCACAGTGCCTGCAACAACCCTGTTAGCGCTGCAGCATCAAGGTTCACACACTGCAGTCTTTTAATAAAACAGGAGTTACTCGTATGAAGAAGTTCGCTCTCGCTACTGCTACCGCTCTGACCCTGGCCATGGGTGCTAACGTGGCCTTTGCCCAGACTTCCCAAGCGCCAATGACCCTGGCTGCTGGTGAAGTGACCAAGGCTAAAGAAGCCACCTCGGACACTTGGATCACTACCAAAGTCAAAGCTGACCTGCTGACTGAAAAAGGCATCCCGGGCTCGGATATTGAGGTTGAAACCAACAAAGGCGTGGTTTCCCTGTCTTCCGAAGTCGCTGTCTCGGACGCTCAGAAAGCCACTGCTGTGGCGATCACCAAGAAAATCAAAGGTGTGACTGCGGTTTCTGCTGATGGCCTGATGGCTGGCGGTGCAACTAAAGCCGATAACATGGACAAAACCAAGGCCGCTGCTGCTGACGCCAAAGGCGCTACCTCGGATACTTGGATCACCACCAAAGTGAAAGCTGACTTGGTAACCGAGAAAGGCATTCCTGGCACCGACATCAAAGTCGAAACCAACAAAGGCGTGGTTTCCCTGTCGTCCTCTACTGCCGTGACTGAGTCGCAGAAGGCCACTGCCGTGGCAATCACCAAAAAAATCAAAGGCGTTAAAGCTGTATCGGCTGATGGCCTGAAAGCAGAGTAACGCTCCAGAATTCGCCTGAACTAAACGTCGGCGGCGGCGAGTGAGCTAGATATACACTCAACGCACCTCCACCAGTTCATGCGACCGACCACACGGATGTGGTCATTACAGGCCCCGGCACTTGTGTCGGGGCCTGTTCTATTCTGGCTCGGAATACGTTTTGTAGGCTTATGAAGATCAAATGTGGGAGCGAGCAAGCCCGCTTCCCCATTCAGGTGTGCGTAGAGGTCGGGTCACTCAGCATCCAGATGCATCGGTGTCACCACTCGACCATCTTTCTCTGCCTGCCCCAGGTTGGCATCGATGAAGTACACCCGGTCATCTTCCAACTGTCCTTTGTCTACCAGGTAATCCTTGATAGTGCTTGCGCGGTCTTGGCCCAACTGGCGCAGCAACACATCACTGCCACTCCAGAATTTGATAACGCCGTCCTTCAGCTTGGCGGTACGTTCATCGCGGCTGAGGTCTTTCCACTCCGCCGGCGGCTGCTGTTTCAGACGGGTGCGGTAGATGCCTTCCAGCAACGGTGCTTTTTCACTTTCCGGTACTTCCAGCAAGGAAGCCTGGGCCGGAACCTTGTCACCACGGCGTTGCAGCATCTTGTAGTAGTTGTATTGGTATTCGCGTTCCAGGCGCTGCGCGGCGAGGAACGGCCCGTCGCTGCTGGCAGCGGCCGTGCCTTCGATTTCCAGGCGCAGCGCAGGGCGCTCTTTAAGCGCCTTGGCCAGCGTGTTCAAGGCGCCCTCGGCGTCTTTGTTCAGCTCGCTGGAACCCGGGCCGAACGAGACATTACCGAGGTCTTCCGAGCCCCCACCGGTCACCAGCCCACCGATGAACTTGAAGGGCGCCGTCGCCGCGCGGGCCACGAGATTGCGCAGGGTCTGCCAAACGATCGGCATTACGCTGAATTGGGGATTGTTCAAATCGCCCGTCACTGGCAACTCGATGGTGATTTTGCCGTTAGTGTCTTTGAGTAGCGCAATCGCCAGGCGAATCGGCAAGTCCACCGCATCAGTGCTGTCGACCTTCTCGCCCAGTTGCAATTGTTCGACGACCACTTTGTTTTCGGCCTTCAATTGGCCCTTGGTGATCACGTAGTGCAGGTCAAGGTTGAGTCGGCCCTTGCGGATACGGAAGCCGGCGAACTTGCCGGAGTAGGGCGTCAGGTTAGTCAGTTCGACGCGCTTGAAGCTGGTGGCGATGTCCAGCGCCGCCATTGGATCAAACGGGTTCACGCTGCCTTTGATGGTGACGGGCGCGTAACGGTCCACCTTACCCTTGATGTCGACGCTGGCCGGTTTGGCCTGTCGGCTGTCGATAGTGCCGATTTGTCCGTTGAGTTGTTGAATCGCCGTGGCGAAGTTAGGTGTGAGGCTGAAGTCGGCAAAGTTGGCGGAGCCGTCGTTGATCGCAATCTGGCCGATACGAATGCCCAGGGGCTTATCTTTGCTGGCCGGTTTGGCCGCTGACTTAGCACCACTGTCGGCCGGCTGTGGAATCAGCAGGTCGTCGATGTTGGTGGTGCGGTCATCATTGATCATGAAGCGCGCATACGGTTGCTGCAGGTTGACCTTGTCGATCGACAGGCTGTCGCCGTGCTGATAGTTCACGCCTTCGAGTACCAGGCGCTGCCATTTGAGGAAGTCGCGCGTTTTAAGGGTGTCCAGGGTGTGCAGTTGGTCGACCTGCGCCCGACCGGTGACCTGCAACTTCAGAGGGGCGGTGCCTTTCAGGTTCACATCGAGATTGCTGCTGAGCATACCGCTACGCAGTTCCAGGCGGATGAACGGACTGATGTAGGACTGGGCGACCCGCAGGTCGATGTCTTGGGTATTTACCTTCAGCTTGGCGCTGACTGGGTCGAGGTTGACCTCTCCGGTCGCCTGGATTTTGCCTTGTTTGCCCAGCCCCGTGTCGAGCTTCAAGGTGAACGGGTTCTGGTTGAGGCTATCGAAGTTCTGCACATCGACGTTCAACGGGCCCAGTTCCAGCGCAACCGCCGGCTTGGCCTGACGGTCGGCCAGGTGCACTTGATAGTTGCGTAGTTGCACATCCTTGAGCAGGACCTGCCACGGTTTGCTCGGCGCCGCAGGTTCGGCTTTTGGCGAGTCGGCAGTGGCCGGAGCGCTGACAGGCTCCGGCGCCTTGGCGGGTTTACTGGGTTGACTGGCGAACAGTTTCTGCCAGTCCAGTTGCCCATCGGCCTCAAGGGCCGCCCAGGTTTCCAGCTTGTTGCTGCGGATCTTACCGACGATTACCTGCTGCTTGGCCAGGTCCACCGTGGACTCGCTGACGTCCAAGCGCTCCAGGCGCACCAACGGGCGGCCGTCCGGTGCTTTGATGGCAAATGGCGCGATGCTGGCGGCGGTGTTGGTCAGGTTCAGTTCAGTCTCTTTGGCCAGGCTGAACGTGTATTCGGTGCTGAAGTTGAGCACACCGTCTTCCAGCACCAGGGGCAAGGCGTCACGTACATAGGGCCACCAGGCTTTCATCTTGCCATCGGTGACCTTCAGCGTACCTTCGGAGGTAATCGGCACCAGGCTGAAACTACCTTTCCAATCGATTCTCCCACCGTCAGGCCCCGCCGCGACCAGCGTCATGTCGGCATTATCTTCAGGCAGGGTGCTGAGGTTTTTCAGCTCGAAGTCGAGTGAGTCGTATAGAAATTCGATAGGTTCGCTGGGGCGTAAGTCTTGAAAGTGCACATAGCCGCTCGACAATTTGATGCCATCGACACGCAACGGGAAAGGCTTGGCATCCGGATCGGCCGGGGCGGGCTCGCTGGCGGGCAGCTTGAACAACTGCGCCAGATTCAACTTGCCGGACTTGTCGAACAGCAACTCGGTCTTGGGCTTGTCCAATTGCACATCAGCCAGGTGCAGGGCTCGGGTCCATAGACTGTCGATTTGCAGGTTGGCGTAGAGGCGTTCGAACCCCACTTGTTCATTGCCAGGCTCGCCTATTTTGAGCCCCCATGCCGTCACTTCCAGGCTGAACGGGTTGAGCTCTATTCGCTCGATCCGCGCTGGCACCGTCGCGTAATTGGCCAGTTGCTGGTTGGCAATGCGAAGCGCGATACCGGGGAGAATCAAAAAGCCCAGCAAGCTGTAAAGGGCAAGGGCGGTCAACAAAGCGCCAGCGGCGCGAATCAATCCTTTGGGCATGGGGCGGCGCCATCTATATCAAACAAGAGTGCCTTGGAGTATGGCACGGGTTTTCGGTTCCGAAGCGCAGGGCCTTTGGGAAACGCCTTACAGTTGGAGTATCAGGGTTTTCAGCGGGGGCTGTTGATCCTGTGAGGGAAAGTCCGCACCGGGCGTCATGATTGTCCAGTCGCGCACCGGGCGCCCGGCCTTTTGCGCACAACGCAGCACCTGTTCGCGCCAATCCTCCATGCTGACCTTTGCCAGGTTGTTGCAGCAGATCAGCACGCCGTTGTCTGCGGTGGCAAGCAATGCGGGTTTGAGCAGGCTTTGATAGTCGCGCAGCAGGTCGACGGTGCCGAACGCGCTCTTGGCCCAGGCCGGAGGGTCCAGCAATACCAAGTCGTATTGACGTTGCTCCAGGCGCGGATAGCTTGGCAGTTTCTGCCCGCGACGCTGGGTGATCGGCAGGCCCGCCAGTTGGCGGATCGCCGGGAAGTAGTCGGATTGCACGAAGTGCAGGGTCGGCAATTGTGGGTTCAGCAGGCTATTTTCGCGCCCGACTGCGAGGTTGCCCTCGGCGAAGTCCAGGTTACATACCTCGCGGGCACCACCGGCGGCCGCGCTCAGGCCGACGCCGCAGGTATAGGCGAACAGGTTCAGCACGCTTTTACCGGCGCTGTGCTCCTTGACCCAGCCCCGGGTGTTGCGCAGGTCGAGGAACAGCAGTGGATCCTGCCCAGCATGCCGCCCGCGTACGCGGTAATTGAGCCCCCACTCGTGACCCACCAGGTCTTCCAGTGCAGCAGGTTCGGCACGATACACCGTGTCTTCGCGGTCAACGCGCGAATTGCCACGGGAACGGTCGTTGTAGACCAGTAGCAATTCCAGGCCCAAGTACTGGTTGATCTGTTGATGCAGGTCCAGCAGGTCTGCCGTTTCCAGGGACTGGTGAAAGCTCTGCACCAGCAGTTGAGGGCCGTAGCGGTCGATGGTCAGGCCGCCAGCGCCTTCCTGGCTGCCGTGGAACAGCCGGTAGCAGTCGGTGTCTTGGGCGTGCAGTTCGCTGATCAGGTCTTGGCGATGATCGAGGGCGGCGCGCAGCGCCTGATTCAAGGAAGACATGGAGCGCGCCTTGCTGGGGAAATGAGGGCGCGAAGTTTAACAGTTATGCGCCGTCGCCTACATCAACCCCATCCGCCGATGGGCCCGTTGCACCGAACCATTGCGCATCGCCCAACGCAGCATCGGCGCACTGCGTTTGACCCCGGCACGGATCATCTGGCGTTGCAGCGGACTCTGGTGCTGACCGAGCATGGCGCTGGCCCAGTCAGGCAGCAGGTCGATCCCGGCTCGCATCATCAAGGCGCCAAAGGGCTTGGCAAGGGTACTGGGGGAGGGCGCATTCAGCAGCAGGCGCAACACTTCCCGGCTGCGGTCATCGCACAGCAACTGCGGACGTATGCGTGCCAGATAATCCGACACTTCCTGCCGGGAATGCGGAACACCCTGCGCGCCCAGACGCTCGGCCACCAAGGCAATTTCACTGTAGTAACGGTCCTGGTCTCGACCTGAAAGGTGCGGGTTGCGGTAGCGAAGGTGGGCGGCCAAGAAGTTACTGACCTCCGCGACATGCACCCAAGTCAGCAGCTCCGGGTCGCTGGCCGCATAAGGTCGCCCGTCCGGCGCATGGCCGACCACCTGCAGGTGAATGGTGCGGACTTTCTCGATCAGCCATTCGGCATCTTTTCGCGCGCCAAAGGTGGTGCCCGAGATGAACTGCGAGGTACGCCGCAACCGCCCGAGCATGTCCTGGCGAAAATTAGAATGGTCCCACACACCCGCCAGGGCCAGTGGGTGCAAAGCTTGCAGCATCAAGGCACTGATGCCGCCGATAAGCATACTGCTGAAATCGCCATGTACTTGCCAACTCACCGAGTCGGGCCCGAACAGGCCTGGGTCGCCCTTGGGGTTTTCCAGGTCCAACTGGCCCAGCGACAAGCCGGTCAGGCTCATCAGCTGGTTTTCGATACGGCTGCGGATAAATTCCATGGCGACTTGGGGCTTCCTATCGGTTCAGGCGTTTGTCGATCAAACTCTCTACGACGCTCGGGTCGGCCAGGGTCGAGGTATCACCGAGGCTGTCGAGTTCGTTGCAGGCGATCTTGCGCAAAATCCTGCGCATGATCTTGCCGGAACGGGTTTTCGGCAAGGCCGGGGCCCATTGGATCAGTTCCGGCTTGGCAAAGCTGCCGATTTCCTTGCTGACCAACGCCAGCAGGTGCTCTTTCAGCGCGTCGTCGGGTTCCACCCCATTCATGGGCGTGACAAACGCATAGACGCCCTGGCCTTTGACGTCGTGGGGGTAACCCACCACGGCGGCTTCGGCCACCAAGTCATGCAGGACCAGCGCGCTCTCCACCTCGGCGGTGCCGATACGGTGGCCGGACACGTTGATCACATCGTCAATGCGGCCAGTGATCCAATAATCGCCGTCTTCGTCGCGTCGCGCGCCGTCGCCGGTGAAGTAGTAACCGGGGTAGGGTTTGAAATAGGTGTCGATCATGCGCTGCGGATCGCCGTACACACTGCGGATCTGCCCGGGCCAGCTGGCTTTGATCGCCAGCACACCGCTGCCGGCGCCGCTGAATTCCTTGCCTTGCTCGTCAAGCAATACGGGTTGTACGCCGAACATCGGCTGGGTGGCACAACCGGGTTTGATCCGCTGGGCGCTGACCAGTGGGCTGAGCATGATGCCGCCGGTCTCGGTTTGCCACCAGGTATCCACAATCGGGCAGCGCTGTTCGCCCACCGCGTTGAAGTACCAGTCCCAGGCTTCCGGGTTGATCGGTTCGCCGACGCTGCCCAGCAAGCGCAGGCTGGCGCGGGACGTGTTCTCCAGCGGGCCGTGGCCTTCGCGCATCAACGCGCGCAAGGCAGTGGGCGCGGTGTAGAAGATGTTGACCTTGTGCTTGTCGATGACCTGCCAGAAGCGCGAGCTGTCCGGGTAGCTTGGTACGCCTTCGAATATCAGCGAGGTCGCGCCATTGGCCAGCGGGCCGTACACGATGTAACTGTGACCGGTGACCCAGCCCACATCGGCTGTGCACCAGAACACTTCGCCGTCGCGGTAGTCGAGCACGTATTTGAAGGTCATCGCCGCTTGCAGCAGGTAACCGCCCGTGGTGTGCAGGACGCCCTTGGGTTTACCGGTGCTGCCGGAGGTGTAGAGGATGAACAGCGGGTCTTCGGCGTCCATCGGCTCGGGCGGGCAGTCGTCGCTTGCGGCATCCAGAGCCTGTTGATACTTGAGGTCGCGGGCTTCGGTCCAGTTAACGGTCGCACCCGTGCGTTCCACCACCAGCACCGTACTGACGTTCGGGCAGTTGGTCAGGGCTTTGTCGACATTCTGTTTCAGCGCCACTGGCTTACCGCCGCGCACGCCTTCGTCAGCGGTGATCACGGTGCGGCAGTCTGCGTCGAGAATACGGTCGCGCAGGGCGTCCGGCGAGAAGCCACCAAACACCACGGAATGCACCGCGCCAATCCGCGTGCAGGCGAGCATGGCGTAGGCTGCTTCCGGGATCATCGGCATGTAGATGCACACCCGGTCGCCTTTCTTCACGCCGCGGCTTTTCAGCACATTGGCCAGGCGGCTGACGTTCTGGTGCAGTTGGCGGTACGTGATTTTGGAAGAATTTGTCGGATCATCGCCTTCCCAGATGAAGGCCGGCTGATCGGCGCGTTGCGCCAGGTGGCGGTCGATGCAGTTGTAGCTGACGTTCAATTGGCCGCCGGCAAACCATTGCGCAGCACCGGTCTTGATGTCTGAGCGTTGAACGGTGTGCCAAGGGGTTATCCAGTCGAGAAAGCCTTTGGCCTGTTCAGCCCAGAACGTGTCCGGTTGATCGATGGATTGGCGATAGAGGCGTTGATAGTCCTCTTGATTGAGTTGCGCAGCCCGGCGGACGGCATCGGCGGTGGGGAACGTGCTGATATCGAACATGAGCGATCCTTATTCTTGTTTTAGCCACAAGTCATAAAGATGCACCCTGCAGGGGGAGGGTTCAAGGCCAACCTCCAAATGGACGTTGGCCCTGCAATACCTGAATCAGCCGCGGTGACGACCACGGAAGTAGTTGATCAGGCCCTGAGTCGACGCATCGTCAGCCAGGGTTTCCTCGGCACCGGTCAGGCGGTTGTAGACGCCCTTGCCCAGCTCTTTGCCAAGTTCCACGCCCCATTGGTCGAAGGCGTTGATACCCCAGATCACGCTCTGCACGAACACTTTGTGCTCATACATGGCAACCAGCGCGCCCAAGCGACGCGGGCTGATACGCTCGACCACAAGGGTGTTGCTCGGACGGTTGCCCGGGATCACCTTGTGCGGCGCAAGTTTCTGCACTTCTTCTTCCGAGATGCCCTTGTCGCGCAACTCGGCTTCGGCTTCGCTGCGGGTCTTGCCGAGCATCAGCGCCTGGCTCTGGGACAAGCAGTTGGCATACAGCCACTGATGGTGGTCGGACACCGGGTTGAAGCTGACGATTGGCACGATGAAGTCGGCCGGGATCAGTTGGGTCCCTTGGTGCAGCAACTGGTGGTAAGCATGCTGACCGTTGCAGCCCACGCCGCCCCAGATCACCGGGCCGGTATCGGTAGACACTGGCGTGCCGTCCTGCCGCACGCTTTTGCCGTTTGATTCCATGTCCAACTGCTGCAAGTGTTTGGTGATGTTACGCAGGTAGTGGTCGTACGGCAGGATCGCATGGCTTTGCGCACCCCAGAAGTTGCCATACCACACGCCCAGTAAGCCCAGCAGCACCGGCATGTTGGCTTCGAATGGCGCGTTCTGGAAATGCTGGTCCATGGTGTAGGCACCGGACAGCAGTTCCTTGAAGTTGGACATGCCGATGGCCAAGGCGATGGGCAAACCGATGGCTGACCACAGCGAGTAACGGCCGCCGACCCAGTCCCACATCGGGAAGATGTTCTCTTCGCGGATACCGAAAGCCACGGCGGCCGCGTTGTTGCTCGACACGGCGATGAAGTGGCGATACAGCTCGGCTTCCGAGCCACCCTGGGCCAGGTACCAGGCGCGGGCGGCCTGGGCGTTTTTCAGGGTTTCCAGGGTGTTGAAGGATTTCGACGAGACGATAAACAGGGTGGTCTCGGCGCGCAGCTTCATGGTTAGCTCGTGGAACTCGCTGCCGTCAATGTTTGCCAGGTAATGGCAGCGCACGCCTTTATGCGCGTAGGACAACAGCGCCTCGGAAACCAGCTCCGGGCCGAGGAACGAGCCGCCGATACCGATGTTCACTACGTCGGTGATCGGCTTCTCGGTGTAGCCACGCCACAAACCGTCGTGGATGCGGCCGACCAGGTCAGTGATCTGGTTCAGCACCTTGTGCACGTCCGGCATGATGTTCACGCCGTTGACCGACAGCTTGTCACCCACTGGGCGGCGCAAGGCGGTGTGCAGGGCAGGGCGGCCTTCGGAGGAGTTGACTGGCTCGCCTGCGTACAGCGCATCGATCGCGCCTTTGAGATTCACTTCCTTTGCCAGGGCCACCAGCAGGTCGCGGGTTTCGCTGGTGATCAGATTTTTCGAGTAATCGAGGAAAAGTCCGCAGCTGCTCAAGGTGAACTGGGAAAAGCGCTGAGGATCGGCATTGAACGCTTCGCGCATGCTGAAATCCTGCATGGCTTGGCGGTGTTGATTGAGCGCTTGCCAGGCGGGCAGAGCGGTAACGTCATGAGGAGTGCGGTAGTACGCCATCGCTGCGGGTTTCCTTTTATTACGGGGACTGCCTTTAGGACACTTCTGAGCCCGGAACGTCCAGTCTTTCATCAAGGAATGGGTTCGGGACAGCGCTAACCATAGCGCAGGGCGATTACATTAAACCTAGCGTGTCGATATGTCTTGGTTTTGTCTGCGCTTATGCCGGTACTTTTTTGCACCGGCACTTTTTATTGACGCAGCGAGAAGGGCAACTGCAAGGGGGTCAGTCGAGGGTCAGATGCAGGTTGTCGATGAGGCGAGTGGCGCCCAGGTAGGCGGCTACCAGAATGACGATATCCCGATCCTCGGCAGTGGCCGGGCGCAGATGCACACCCTGGCGTACCTCGAGGTAGTCCAGGCGCAACCCGGCGGCTTCGATTTGCTGGACCTGTTCGGCGCGCAACGTCGCGAAGTCGTGGTCACCGGCTTTGATCGCAGCAGCGATCAGGGTGAGGCAGCCGTACAGCACCGGCGCAATAGCGCGTTGCTCGTCGGTGAGGTAGCCGTTGCGTGACGACAGCGCAAGGCCGTCGTCGGCGCGCACGGTGGGTTCGCCGATGATCTGGATCGGCATATTCAGGTCATGGACCATGGCGCGGATCACGGCCAGTTGCTGGTAATCCTTCTGGCCAAACACGGCCGTGTCCGGCTGGACCATGTTGAACAGTTTGCTGACCACCGTTGCCACACCTTCGAAATGCCCCGGGCGGCTGGCGCCGCACAGGCCTTCGGACAGTTGCGGCACGCTGACGCGAGTTTGGCCGGTCATGCCCCCGGGGTACATTTCTTCGACAGTAGGTGCGAACAATAGACTGCAACCGGCTTGCAGCAGCTTTCCCTGGTCGGCAGCCAAGGTGCGCGGGTATTTGTCCAGGTCTTCACCGGCGCCGAATTGCAGCGGGTTGACGAAGATGCTGGCGACGACGAAGTCCGCCTGCTGGGCTGCCTTGGTCACCAGTGTGGCGTGACCGCTGTGCAAGTTGCCCATGGTCGGCACAAAGCCTATGCGCTTGCCGGCGCTGCGGGCGTGAGTCACGGCAGCACGCAATTCGCGTACGGTTTTTACGGTGTTCATGCAGAGAATCCGTGTTCGGCGCCAGGGAACGTTACGCCTTTGACTTCAGCAACATAGGCGCTCAATGCGTCGTGGATACTGGCCTGGCCAATCATGAAATTCTTAACGAATTTTGGCACGCGGCCGGTGATCGACAGGCCGAGCATGTCATGTAACACCAGCACCTGGCCATCGGTTGCGGAACCCGCGCCGATACCGATGACTGGCACTTTGACGGCCTGGGTGATTTCGGCGGCCAGTTCGCTCGGCACGCACTCGAGCAGGATCATTGCAGCGCCTGCTTGTTCCAGGGCGATTGCATCGGCACGCATCTGCCGTGCCTGCGCCTCATTGCGGCCCTGTACCTTGTAGCCGCCGAGGAGGTTCACCGACTGTGGCGTCAGGCCCATGTGTGCGCACACCGGCACACCACGTTCCGCCAGTAGGCGGATCGATTCGGCAAGCCACACCGCGCCTTCAACTTTGATCATGTGCGCACCGGCTTGCATCAACTTGCCGGCATTCTGGAAAGTCTGTTCGAGCGTCGCGTAACCCATGAACGGCAGGTCGGCGATGATAAACGCGCCGTCGTTGCCGCGCTTGACGCTGGCCGTGTGGTACGCCAATTCATCGGTGGTGACGGGCAGGGTGCTGTCATTCCCTTGAAGAACCATGCCCAGGGAGTCGCCCACCAGCAACACTTCAACCCCGGCCTGGCAGCTGGCGTGGGCGAACGTGGCGTCATAGCAGGTCAGCATGGTGATTTTTTCACCCTTGAGCTTGAGGCTCTGCAAGGTGGTCAGGGTAATGTCTGGCATGAAAAGGGTCCTCGTTCAGGCGCTTGGAAACAGCGAGTAACGCGCGTGAGTCTTCGTTTATTCAGGCGCACTGTCTTGAGAGCAGTGCTTATAAGGCCTGGATTGCGCCCTTTAGCGCCGGGTTGGCGGCAGCGGGACGCCTATAGTCGTGAGGAGGGCACGGGAAGTCAATTGGATGTGTTACCGCATTGTTACGATGGCTGTGTTACCGCTGTTACTGACGCGATTCAGCAAGTGGGAAAGCGATTTTAAGTGCGCAGGCTCCCACATTGACCCAGTCAGTCTTGGGGCAAGCGTTCCAGGCCGAGAAACGGGCAGGCGGCCAGCAAGTCGCTGAGCATTTGACCGTCGGGCAGTTGCAGCGCGGCGGGCGCCAGCTCGGCCAGTGGATACAGCACAAACGCCCGCAGGTGCATTTGATAGTGCGGCACCTTGAGGCGCGGCTCGTCGATCAGGCGATCGCCAAACAGCAGGATGTCCAGGTCGAGAGTGCGCGGGCCCCAACGCTCAAGGCGTTCGCGGCCTTGATCGTTCTCGATGGCTTGCAGCGCATCCAGCAGTTCAAGGGGCGCAAGGCTACTGTCCAAGGCAGCAACCGCATTGGTGTAGCGCGGTTGGCCTGGGAGCAGGGAGTCACTTTGATAAAAGGCGGAGACGCCAGCAACGGTGGTGCCTGGCAATTGTGCCAGCGCTTCGATAGCGCTGCGCAATTGCTGATCCGGGGCAGCCAGATTGCTGCCCATGCCGATGTAGATACGTTCCACGTTTATTCGCCTGCAGCGCCCGAGGCGTCAGCCGAACTGCGCTTGCGTTTGGTGCTGCTGCGTCGACGCTTCTTAGGGCCAGCGCCTTCGCCATCGCCTTTGCTGCCGAGGTCACGAATCATGTCGCGGCGCTCGCTGTCATTGGCGTCCTGATAGTCGGTCCACCATTCGCCCAGGCCGTCGGTCTGCTCGCCGGCGCTTTCGCGCAGCAGCAGGAAGTCGTAGCCGGCGCGGAAGCGCGGGTTATCCAGCAACAGATCGGCGCGTTTGCCGCTGCGACGTGGCAGGCGCTCTTGCATGTCCCAGATCTCGCGGATCGGCAGGGTGAAGCGTTTGGGAATGGCGATGCGTTGGCACTGCTCGACGATCAACTCATGCGCGGCTTCTTGCATGGCTGGAATCGGCGGCATGCCACGATCCTGCAGGCGCAGTACGCGTTTTGGCAGGGCTGGCCACAACAAAGCGGCAAACAGGAACGCCGGGGTGACCGGCTTGTTCTGCTTGATGCGCAGGTCGGTGTTGATCAGCGCTTCGCTGATCAAGGTGTGGGTGTACGTCGGGTTGTGTTCCAAAGCCTCGGCGCTGGCCGGGAACAGTGGGTCGAACAACTGCAGGTCCACCAGCATTTCAAAGGTGTCGGCGGCGTAGCCCGAGAGGAACAGCTTGAGCACTTCCTCGAACAGGCGTGCCGAGGGAATCTCGCGCAGCATCGGTGCCAGTTCGCGAATCGGCGCGGCGGTGTGCTTCTCGATGCCGAAGTTCAGCTTGGCGGCGAAACGCACGGCCCGCAGCATGCGCACCGGGTCTTCCTGGTAGCGTTGTACCGGGTCGCCGATCAGGCGGATCAGGTTATTACGAATATCGTGTACGCCATTGGCGTAATCGAGGATGCGCTCGCTGACCGGGTCGTAATACAGGGCGTTGATGGTGAAGTCGCGTCGCTGCGCGTCTTCTTCCAGGGTGCCATAGACGTTGTCGCGCAAGATGCGCCCGCTTTCGTTGCGGGAAGATTGATTGGTGTCTTCCTCTTCATCGTTCTGCGGGTGGCCTGCACGGAACGTCGCCACTTCGATGATTTCGCGACCGAAGTGGATATGCACCAGCTTGAAGCGCCGGCCGATGATCCGCGCATTGCGGAATTCGGCACGCACTTGCTCAGGCGTGGCGCTGGTGGCGACGTCGAAGTCTTTCGGCGTGATATTGAGCAGCATGTCACGTACGCAGCCACCCACCAGATAAGCCTGGTAGCCGGCGTTCTGCAAACGTTCGACGATGTTCACTGCATAACGGCTGAATTGAGCGCGCTGCAATGAATGCTGATTGCTGTTAAGCACTTCAGGCGTGCTGCGAATGTGTTGCGTACGACGCAAGGGAGAACGGAATGACTGGAACAACTTCTTCAGCATGGGATGCACTGTTTGAAGGAATGTTCGGCCATAACGAAGAATGACCGCATGATGGGCGGGGATTCTAGCATTTAGTCAGGGGATGGTGTAGGAACAAGCTGCAAGCCCCAAGCCAAAAGCTTCAAGAGATTGCTGGAAAGCCAATTCGCAGAAACTACAAGGGGAGCCGAAGCTCCCCCAGAAGTAGTTGCGTGCTCTATTTTTATTATTGGTTGCGGGCTTCTTGTTTTTGTTGATCGCCCTCGCCATGAAGCTTCACCTTCATGACACTCCCAATCGGGAGTCAAGAGCAAACGGATTGCTTTGGTTGCTGTGTTGCTGATCTACGATCCAACCAGTTCAGGCTCTGCCTTAGGGCAGTTTTTGTTGTTCTCGGCCTGGTTGCGGGGTAAGCCCCAAATGCAACGCCTCTCCAAAAGAATCAGTTAGCTGCGCCTCCGCCGTGTTGTTTTTGTTATGCGTGAGTCGATTCGTCTTATTTTTATTGTCTTGTACTAAGCTTGTTATTGTTTTTGTACTAAGCATATAGCAGGGTGCGTGCCAACTTTTGCGCCGTCCAGCAAATCCGGGGTATTGAGGTGCTTTCGGGTGTTTGATGGACCAAAAAAAGCCGGGGCTTCGTTACCGTAAGCCCCGGCTTTTGTTACGCGAAATATCCGCGGTAACAGTTTTTTCACATCTGTGGGTGTTACCTGTGGGGGCGCACCCTCAACTCTCGCTGGCCACACCGGTCTTGCGCCGTGGAATGCCCAGGCGCTGGCGGCGTTCCCACAGGCACTTGCGGCTCACGCCCAGTTTGCGTGCCAGCTCGGTCTCGGTCATATGGTCCTGATGCTCAAGGACAAAATGCTGGAAGTAATCTTCCAGCGACAAATCTTCCGTCGGCTCATGGCTGGTATTGCTACCGCCGCCCGGTTGTGGGGCCAGGCCGATGAAGTCGTCGTCGTCCAAGTCGCTCAGTTCGATATCGATGCCCAGCAGCTCGGCGGAAATCTCCGGGCTTTCCGACAGAATTACCGCGCGCTCGACCGCATTTTCCAGTTCCCGCACGTTACCCGGCCACGAGTAATGCCGAATCGCCTGCTCGGCATCCGGCGCAAACTTCAGGTCGGTACGGTTGATGCGTGCGCTCTGGCGAAGCAGGAACGCGCTGGCGATCTCGTTGACGTCGGCGCCGCGTTCACGCAGTGCCGGCAGCTTGAGGGCGATCACGTGCAGGCGGTAATACAGGTCTTCACGGAACTGCCCGATCTTGGCCAGGCTTTTCAGGTCACGGTGGGTGGCCGCAATCAGGCGCACGTCGACCTTTTGCGATTGCACCGAACCGACACGGCGAATCTCACCTTCCTGCAGCACGCGCAGCAAACGCGCTTGGGCTTCCAATGGCAGTTCGCCGATTTCATCGAGGAACAAGGTGCCACCGTCCGCCGCTTCCACCAGGCCCGCACGCCCGGCGCTGGCGCCGGTGAACGCGCCTTTCTCGTGACCGAACAGTTCGGACTCGATCAGGGATTCAGGGATGGCCGCGCAGTTCACCGAAATCATCGGCGCCTTGGCACGCTTGGACAGATTGTGCAGGGCGCGGGCCACCAGTTCTTTACCGGTGCCTGATTCGCCTTGGATCAATACATTGGAGTCAGTCGGCGCGACTTTGCGGATCTTGCTGTACAGATCCTGCATGGGCGGGCACGAACCGATGATGCCGATTTCGCCATTGCTGTTATCAACCCCTGGCTTGTCGGCAGCTTTGCTGGCGGGACGCTGTTCGGCAGGCGCGCTGCTGACCGACTGACGGTCGCGCAAAATACGCGCCACCGCCTGGAGCATTTCGTCATGGTCGAAAGGCTTGGCGATGTAGTCCACCGCGCCCATCTTCATGGAGTCCACCGCCGAACGCAGGCTGGCGTAGCTGGTCATGATCAGCACCGGGGTGCCTTGGCCGAGCTTGATCAACTCAGTGCCAGGTGCGCCAGGCAGGCGCAGGTCACTGACAATCAGGTCGAACGTGGGAATGCTGAATCGCTCCTGGGCTTCCTGCACAGAGCCGGCTTCGCTGACTTGGTACTGATTTCGTTCAAGCAGGCGACGCAAGGCAGAGCGGATAATGGTTTCGTCTTCGACGATCAAAATGTGCGGCATTGATTCAATTCTCTCGACGGTCTCAGTTCACAGCGGACGTCGCTTCGACATGACGCGGCAAGGTCACCCGAATACGGGTGCCGCGTTGGCTTTCTGTGTCAGCCGGGCTGTCGATGGTGATTTGTCCATAATGCTCTTCAACGATGGAATAGACCAGTGCAAGGCCCAGACCGGTACCTTCACCCGGGTCCTTGGTGGTGAAGAAGGGTTCGAACAATCGGTCCATGATGTTCTGTGGAATACCGCTACCTTCATCTTCGACGATCAGATCGACCGTATGTTCGAAAGCCTCGGTCTTGACGCGTACCGCGCTGCCGGCGGGGGTCGCATCGCGGGCGTTGGACAGCAGGTTGATCAGCACTTGAGCCAGGCGTTGTGAGTCGCCATCTACCCAGTGGTCCGGGTCGCACAAGTTGAAAAACTGTACTTCGAAATTACGCCGGTTCAAGGCGAGCAAGCCTATGGCATCCTGCGCCACTTCGGCCAGGCACACGGCTTCGTCCTGGTTCTGATGGCCGCCTGCGTGGGCGAAGCTCATCAGCGACTGCACGATCCGCGAGACGCGCTTGGTCTGTTCGAGGATTTGCCCGCTGATCTCGGTAATTTCGCCGTCTTCTTCTCGCTCTTCCCTTAGATTCTGCGCCAGGCACGCGATACCGGTGATCGGATTACCGATTTCATGGGCCACCCCCGCTGCCAGTCGACCGATACTGGCCAGGCGCTCGGAGTGCACCAGCTTGTCTTCGAGCATCTGGGTTTCGGTCAGGTCTTCCACCAGCAACACCAGGCCGCTGTTACCGGGGGCGAGGGGTTCATCGATGGCGGCCTTGTGCAGGTTGAGCCAGCGTGTCTGGCCGTCGAGGGCCAGATGCTGCTTGTGCAAGTGCTCGTCGGGCAAGTTGATAAAACCTTGCAGCAATTCTTTCCACGGCTCGCCCAGGGTATTGAGGCGTGAACCGACGACGCGTTGTGCGGGGATGCCCGTGAGCTCTTCCATGGCCTTGTTCCACATCAGGATCTCTTGATCCTTGGCCAGGGAACACACGCCCATGGGCAGTTCCTGCAGGGTCTGGCGGTGGTAGCGGCGCAGGGCGTCGAGTTCGGCGGCGAGACCAGTGAGGCGGGAGTGGTAATCCTCCAGCCGGCTCTCGATGAAATGGATGTCTTCGGTGACATAGTTTTCGCCGCCGGCCTTATAGGGCAGGAACGTTTCCACCATGTCCTGGGCCACGCTCGGCCCCATCAGCCCCGACAGGTTGGCTTCGATACGATCACGTAAACGACGCAGCGCGTAGGGGCGGCGTTCGTCGAACGGCAGGTAGAGATCGCGCAGCGCCTGTTCGACTTCCTTTTGCGCTGCCTTGGCGCCCAAAGGCTTGGCCAGTTGCGTGGCGAACTCCTGGGGCGAGGCCGCATGCAATTCACGCCGTTGCGGGCGACGCACGTTATCCACCGCACAGGCTTCGGCTGCGCTGGTTTCTTCCGGGCTTGCGTTGGTGAACAGCGAGATCAGGGTGAACATCAAGACGTTGGCGGCCAAGGACGCAATCGCCGCCATGTGCCAACTGGTGTCATCCAGCACGTAAATCATGTTCAGCAACGGAATGTAGAAGCCCTGCAGGTTGCCGACCAGCGGTAGCAGCATGGTCACGACCCACACCAGGATCCCCGCCAGCAAGCCGGCGATAAACCCACGGCGATTGGCGGTCGGCCAGTACAGTACCGACAACACACCCGGCAGGAACTGCAAGGTGGCGACAAAGGCAACGATACCCAGGTTGGCCAGGTCTTGCCCGGCGCCCAGCAGCAGGTAGAAACCGTATCCGGCCATGATGATCGCAACAATCAGCGCGCGGCGCGTCCATTTCAGCCAGCGGTAGATGTTGCCTTCAGCCGGCGGCTGGTAAAGCGGCAATACCAAATGGTTGAGTGCCATGCCCGAAAGCGCCAGGGTCGTGACGATGATCAACCCGCTGGCCGCTGACAAACCGCCGACGTAAGCCAGCAGTGCCAACGCCGGGCTGTTGGCGGCAATGCCGATGCCGAGGGTGAAGTATTCCGGGTTGGTGGTTGCCCCCAGTTTCAGGCCCGCCCACAGGATCAGCGGCACAGCCAGGCTCATCAACAGCAGGAACAGCGGCAAACCCCAGCTGGCGCTGACCAGCGAGCGCGGGTTGAGGTTTTCGGTGAAGGTCATGTGGTACATGTGCGGCATCACGATCGCCGAGGCGAAGAACACCAGCAGCAGCGTGCGCCATGGGCCTTCCTGCAGGGGCGTGTGCAGGGCGGCGAGGGCGGTCTGGTTTTGCAGCAGCCACAACTCCAACTGTTGCGGGCCGTCGAACACACCGTACAGCGCATAGAGGCCGACGCCGCCAATGGCGATCAGCTTGATCACCGACTCGAAGGCAATCGCAAACACAAGGCCTTCGTGTTTCTCACGGGTGGCGATATGGCGCGAGCCGAAGAAAATCGTGAACAGGCTGATCAGCGCGCAGAACGCCAGGGCGACTCTATGTTGCACCGGCTCGCGGGTGAGGATGCTGATGGAGTCGGCCACGGCCTGGATTTGCAGGGCCAGCAACGGCAATACACCGATCAACATGAAAATGGTGGTCAGTGCGCCGGCCCAGGTGCTGCGAAAGCGGAAGGCAAACAGGTCGGCCAAGGATGACAATTGATAAGTGCGGGTGATCTTCAGGATCGGGTACAGCAACACCGGCGCCAGCAGAAACGCGCCGGACACCCCGAGATAGCTGGAAAGAAAGCCATAACCGTATTGATAAGCCAGGCCGACGGTGCCGTAAAAGGCCCAGGCACTGGCATACACGCCCAGGGACAAGGTGTAGGTCAACGGATGGCGAATGATCGCCCGCGGAATCATTCCGCGCTCACTGATCCAGGCGACGCCGAACAACGCGGCCAGATAGGCGGCGCTTATCAGCAGCATCTGCGTGAGGCTAAAGCTCATCGGCATCTTTTTGGCTCTGCAGGATGAAAGTCACGACGATCAGAATCAGCCACAGCAAATAAGGGCGATACCAGGCGCCCGTGGCGTCGATCCACCAATCCATGATGGCGGGAGAAAACAGGTAGATCCCGACGACCAGCAGCAGGACCAATCGATAGATGTACATGTTGGCCTCTGATTGAAAAACTGCGGCGATGGTAACGGATGCTTGGCAAGCTGCAAGCGCCTTCAGCTCAATTGCGCTTCGGCCAGCGTGAGTGCACGCGGGATCTTTGTCGCATCCCAGTGCGAAATGCCCCAATCCAGCAGTTCTCGTGGGCTGGCGTGCAACAGTTCGGCGCCGGGTTGCTGGCCGAGGGCGCGAAGGGCTCTCAGTAGCAAAGGCGTGGCCTGGTCGGGCGTCAACGGTGGGGAACGATAGGATTTGCCCAGCTTGTTACCGTCCGGCTGGATGATCAGCGGCACGTGCAGGTAGCGCGGTTGGCGCAGGCCGAGCAACTCTTGCAAGTAGAGTTGGCGTGGCGTGGAGTCGAGCAGGTCAGCGCCGCGCACGATGTCGGTAACACCTTGCCATGCATCGTCGAGCACCACAGCCAGTTGATAGGCATAAAGGCCATCTCGGCGACGGATGACGAAATCGCCTACATCGCGTCCCAGGTGCTGTCGGAATTCGCCCTGAACACGGTCGGTAAAGTGGTACGCAAGCTCAGGAACACGCAAGCGGATGGCGGCGTCCTGCTGATCGTGACCGGCATTGCGACACAGGCCTGGGTAGATCCCGTTGTAGGGTTCCAGTTGTTTGCGTGAGCAGGTGCAGGCGTAGGCCAGGCCTTGGTTGAACATGTCGTTCAGCACTTTGGCGTAGGCTTCGTGCCGCTCGCTTTGTCGGACCAGTTCACCGTCCCATTCAAAGCCGTAGCTTTCCAGTGCGTGCAGAATCGCGGCTTGGGCGCCGGGCGCTTCACGGGGTGGGTCGAGGTCTTCCATGCGCATCAACCAGCGGCCGTTATTGGCGCGGGCATCAAGGTAGGAGGCGAGAGCGGCGACCAGCGAGCCGAAATGCAAGTGGCCACTGGGCGTGGGGGCGAAACGCCCGATATAGGTAGAGGCTGTCATGGGCCGGATACTACTGGAAATTCGGTAAATGCCAGAAACAAAAATGGGGCGTTTGCACGCCCCATTCGTTCAGCTCGGCGGGATTACTTGCCGACCTGTTTTTCCTTGATTTCGGCCAAGGTCTTGCAGTCCACGCAGAGGTCCGCGGTTGGGCGGGCTTCCAGGCGACGGATACCGATCTCGACACCGCAGGATTCGCACCAGCCGTATTCTTCGTCCTTGATCAGCTGCAGCGTCTTGTCGATCTTCTTGATCAACTTGCGCTCGCGATCGCGGGCGCGCAGTTCAAGGGCGAATTCTTCTTCCTGGCTCGCACGGTCGGCCGGATCAGGGAAGTTGGCTGCTTCGTCCTTCATATGGTCAACGGTGCGGTCGACCTCCTGCATCAAGTCCTGTTTCCACTTGTTCAGGATTTTGGTGAAGTGCTCGCGCATGGGCTCGCCCATGTACTCCTCACCTTTCTTCTCTACGTAAGGTTCGAAGCCGTTGAGGCCTTGAGTCTGCTGTTGCTTTGCTTGGGTGGACATGAATAGACCGCCTCTCACTCTTCTAATCCATTGCGCAGGATTGCAACGTCACCGACACCTGCCGGCCCTGCGGCTGCAAGCGGGCGAACTTACCAGATAGATTCGGGGTGCGCCACTCCCGGTTGTCGAGGCCCATGGCTAAGGGGTTGCAAACTACATCAGCCCGCCATTGCTGGGTATGTGTTGCCTCGAGTGTTGATTTTAGTCGTTTTGCAAGCGCTTGCCCGATCCGTACAGGCCGCCGGGCAGGCAATAGAACATGTTTTACGGCGCGGGTTCGGTAGAATCCAGATTTTGTCCCTACCGTTAAGGAAGGCTAATGGCTCAGCCCTACAGTGCGCGCAGTCGCGCCATCGAACCTTTTCATGTCATGGCATTGCTGGCGCGGGCCAATGAGCTGCAGGCCGCCGGGCATGACGTGATCCACCTGGAAATCGGGGAGCCGGATTTCACTACCGCTGAGCCGATCATCCAAGCCGGCCAGGCAGCATTGGCCAATGGCAAGACCCGTTACACCGCGGCCCGCGGACTGCCGGAACTGCGCGAAGCCATCAGCGGTTTCTATCAGCTGCGCTACGGGCTGAACGTTGACCCCCAGCGTATTTTGATCACCCCTGGTGGTTCCGGTGCCTTGTTGCTGGCCAGCAGCCTGTTGGTGGACCCGGGCAAGCATTGGTTGCTCGCAGATCCAGGCTACCCCTGTAATCGCCACTTCCTGCGATTGGTGGAGGGCGCGGCGCAACTGGTGCCGGTTGGCCCCGAGGTGCGCTATCAGTTGACCGCCGGCCTGGTAGCCAAGCACTGGGACCAGGACAGTGTGGGCGCGCTGGTAGCGTCGCCAGCCAACCCGACTGGGACGATCCTGACCCGCGACGAATTGGCCGGTCTTTCCGGCGCAATCAAAGCGCGCAACGGCCATCTGGTGGTGGATGAGATTTACCATGGCCTGACCTACGGCACGGACGCAGCCAGCGTGCTGGAAGTCGACGATGATGCTTTCGTCCTGAATAGTTTTTCGAAGTATTTCGGCATGACCGGCTGGCGGCTGGGTTGGTTGGTTGCGCCGCCTGACGCTGTGGGTGAATTGGAGAAACTGGCGCAAAACCTCTACATCAGTGCGCCAAGCATGGCGCAGCACGCGGCGCTGGCCTGCTTCACTCCACAAACCCTGAACATTCTGGAAGAGCGCCGGGCAGAATTTGGTCGCCGTCGCGACTTCCTGCTGCCAGCCTTGCGCGAGCTGGGATTCGGTATTGCCGTCGAGCCGGAAGGCGCATTCTATTTGTATGCCGATATAAGCGCGTTCGGCGGTGATGCCTTCGCATTCTGTCGCCACTTCCTCGAAACCGAGCATGTGGCATTTACCCCAGGCCTGGATTTTGGCCGCTATAAAGCCGGCCACCATGTGCGCTTTGCCTACACGCAAAACCTCGATCGGTTACAGGAAGCAGTGGAGCGGATCGCACGTGGCTTGCGGAGTTGGCAAGGCTGATGCGCTTTAATCCTCCCCTCGAAGAAGCGCGGCTGATTCGCCGTTACAAGCGTTTTCTCACCGATATCGAAACCGTTAGCGGCGAGTTGATGACCATTCATTGCCCTAATACCGGCTCGATGCTCAATTGCATGGTCGAAGGCGGGCAGGTCTGGTTCAGCCGCTCCAATGACCCCAAACGCAAGTTGCCCGGCACCTGGGAAATCGCCGAGACACCCCAGGGCCGTCTGGCGTGCGTGAACACGGCGCGTGCCAATCAGTTGGTCGAGGAGGCATTGCGTGCTGGGGTAATTACCGAACTCAATGGCTTCACCGCCTTGAAGCGCGAAGTACCCTACGGTCAGGAGAAAAGTCGCATCGACTTTCGCCTGGAGTATCCCGACGGCGCGGCCTACGTTGAAGTCAAAAGCGTGACCCTGGGCTTTGATGGCTCCTCGGTTGCCGCCTTCCCCGATGCGGTGACCCAGCGCGGCGCCAAGCATTTGCGCGAACTGGCCCATCTGGCGCGCGAGGGCGTGCGGGCAGTGCAATTGTATTGCGTCAATCTCTCGGGGATTGATGCAGTGCGCCCGGCCGTGGAGATCGACGCCGGTTACGCCTCTGCGCTACGTGAAGCCAAGGCGGCGGGGGTTGAAGTGCTGGCCTATGGCGTGCGGGTTACATCAGAAGAAATCTGTGTAGATCGACGGTTGGACGTGCTACTCGACTAGAGTTCCACCCAAAGGCCTTGGGCGTCTTCGCGGCCAAGCAGGGGGGTGAGGCTTTGGCCGGCGCAAGGGCCGGCGATGCACTCGCCGCTTTCGATCAGGAACAGAGCGCCGTGGGTGGCGCATTGGATCAGGCTGGCGCTGGAGTCGAGGAACTGATCGGGTTGCCATTCCAGTGGAACACCGCGATGGGGGCAGCGGTTGATATAGAAGTAGGGCACGCCGTCTCGGCGCACGGCCAACAGCTTGCAGCCGTCGATGTCAAAACCGAGGCTGCTGTCTGGCGCGAGGGTGTCGGAGGAGCAGAGAAACTTCATTTCAGTCCTTAAGTGCCTTGACGTTCAAATGCAAACAATTATCAAATGCCGGCTTCGTTCGTTAGCTGTGCGGGTGCTCATTACGATGCAGGGCAAGCGTTTTCTGTCACGTCGATGAGTGCTTGAGCGGCCCTGCCCCTGGAAGGAAACCCTGTTATGCGCCTGAGTGCCAGCGCTATCGCGCTTGTTGTCGGACTGCTGGTCAACCATGGGGCCCAAGCCTCTGAACTGCCACAACGCTGGGTAAGTGCCGGTGGGGCGCTGTCGGAATGGGTGACGGTCCTGGGCGGTGAGTCAAAATTGGTGGGGGTCGATACCACCAGTCAGCATCCCGAATCCCTCAAGGCGTTGCCGAGCATTGGGTACCAGCGACAGTTGTCGGCTGAAGGCATCCTGAGTTTGCGCCCGCAAGTGCTGGTGGGGACTGAAGAAATGGGCCCACCGCCTGTACTGGCGCAGATTCGTAGCGCGGGCGTGCAGGTGGAGATGTTCTCAGCGCAACCGGACTTGTCTGCGTTAAAAGGCAATCTTCAGCACTTGGGCAAGTTGCTGGGCAGTGACGCCAAGGCCACCGAATTGTTTGCCGGATATGAGCAGGCGCTGAATCAGCAAAAGCGTTGGGTTGCCAAGGCTCAGTCCACCCAAAATGCGCCAGGTGTACTGCTGCTGCTCGGGCATGCAGGCGGCAAGCCGTTGATCGCGGGCAAAGACACCGCGGCTGATTGGATGTTGCGACAGGCGGGCGGGCGCAATCTGGCGACCCATAGTGGTTACAAACCTTTTTCGGTGGAGTCGTTGGCGGGGTTGAGCCCGGAGGTTCTTGTGTTTGCTGACCGTGCCCTTAGTGGTGATGCGGCGCGTGCGGCGCTATTCAAAGAGAACCCGATCCTGGCTTCCACACCGGCGGCTAAGAATGGGCGGGTGTTTGAGGTGGACACCACCTTGTTGGTCGGCGGGCTTGGACCGCGCCTGCCGCAAAGCCTGGCAGAGCTGTCTGCCGGGTTCTATCCGTCCCAGGCTAAGCCTACCCCATGACCACGTTGGTTAAACCGAAGGCGTTGTTTATTGGGCTGGCGCTGTTGTGTGTATTGGCTATCTGGCTCTCGCTGGCGTTGGGGCCGGTCAGCTTGCCATGGCTGGATACCCTCAACGCCGCGTTGCGACTGATGGGGCTGCCTATTCAGGCACAGGGGCTGGAGCAGGCTGAGCTGATCCTGGGGCAGATCCGTTTGCCGCGTACGCTGATGGGGTTGGCGGTCGGCGGTGTGTTGGCTTTGTCGGGAGTGGCGATGCAGGGATTGTTCCGCAACCCTCTGGCTGATCCTGGGTTAGTCGGGGTTTCCAGCGGTGCGGCGTTGGGGGCTGCAGTGGCGATTGTCGGTGCTTCGTTTTTGGGCGGTTTGCCGGATGCGTTCGGGCCGTACTTGTTGTCGCTGTGCGCATTCCTCGGCGGGCTGGGCGTCACCGCATTGGTCTATCGACTGGGGCGGCGCAACGGCCAAACCAATGTCGCGACGATGCTGCTTGCCGGCATTGCCCTTACAGCCCTCGCCGGTTCTGCGGTGGGCCTGTTTACCTACCTGGCCGATGACGCCACCTTGCGCACCCTGACGTTCTGGAACCTGGGCAGCCTAAACGGCGCCAGCTATTCACGGTTATGGCCGCTGTTGCTGGTGAGCGCGGGCGTGGCGCTGTGGTTGCCGCGCCGAGCGAAGGCGTTGAATGCATTGCTGCTCGGCGAGTCAGAAGCCAATCACCTTGGGATTGATGTGGAAAGGCTTAAGCGTGAGCTGGTCTTCTGCACGGCTTTGGGGGTGGGCGCAGCCGTGGCCGCAGCGGGCCTGATTGGCTTCGTGGGCCTGGTGGTACCGCATCTGGTGAGATTGCTGACGGGGCCGGATCATCGGGTGCTGTTGCCAGCATCCGTATTGGCGGGTGCAAGCCTGCTGTTGTTTGCCGATCTGGTAGCGCGTCTTGCCTTGGCGCCGGCTGAACTGCCGATCGGCATCGTCACTGCGTTTATAGGCGCTCCGTTTTTTCTTTACCTGTTGTTGCGGGGGCGTGCCTGATGCTGCGTGTGGAAGACTTGCAGATCTGTCGCGGGCGCAAAATTGTGTTGGCGAATGTCACCCTCGATTTATTGGCGGGCGAAGTGCTTGGCGTATTGGGCCCAAATGGCGCGGGTAAAAGCACGTTGCTAGGAGCGTTGTGCGGTGAACTGCATCCCGATCAGGGCAAGGTCTGGCTGGATCAACGACCGTTGAGCGAATGGAGTGGCGCGCAGCGGGCGCAGCGCCTCGCGGTCTTGCCACAGACGTCGACGCTGGACTTTGCGTTCCGCGTCGAACAGGTTGTCGGCATGGGGCGCTTGCCACATCACACTGGGCGAGTGCGCGACGACGAGATTATCGAGGCCGCCTTGCAGGCGGCAGATGTGGGTCACTTGAGCGGTCGCAGCTACCTGGCGTTGTCTGGCGGGGAGCGTCAACGCGTTCATCTCGCGCGCGTGCTTGCGCAGTTATGGCCAGGTGAAGCCGGGCAGACGTTGTTGCTGGATGAGCCGACGTCAATGCTGGACCCATTGCACCAACATACGACCTTGCAGGCCATTCGGACCTTTGCTGATCGAGGGGCGGCAGTGCTGGTGATCCTTCATGACCTGAACCTGGCGGCGCGTTACTGTGATCGAATTCTATTGCTGGAGGCGGGGCGTCCCCATGCCCTGGATACACCGGCGCAGGTAATGCAGCCTGAGCCGCTGAAAGCGGTGTTTGGTCTGGATGTGCTCGTGCAACCCCATCCGGAACGTGGGCATCCGTTGATTATTGCGCGCTAGGTTTTGACAGACAAAAAAAGACCCGGCAAGAGCCGGGTCAAATAACCGTGATTAGCCTGATGAGGAGATAATCTGAGAGTCCGAACCAATGGTCTTTCAGTTATCGGCTGATCTCGCGACCAGTTGTGATAATCATAACGATTCTCATTTGAGAGTCAACATTTGTTTTTGCATGTCTTCCGCGTTTTCTCAAACGTATGTTCGCAATGCCTGTAAATGTTGGGTTTTATAGTCGAGCTAATTTTTCTGGCGTGTCGACAGAGCGTCCAATTGACGGTTCAACGCTTCCTTGCGCTCGGCAGGAATGTCGTTCCAGTGCACATCCATCAATGCCCCTTCGATGGCATACAGCAGCACTTTTGACGCACGGAACCCGCGCGTCCGCACGGCTCGGTAAGCATCGACCGCGCCCAGGCGACGCAAGTCGGACGCACTGTGGATCCCCACCGCATGCAGCCACTGTGCTGACGTCTTGCCGAGGTTTTTCAGGTGTTGCAGCTCATCGTTCATCAAGCCTCCTTGCGACGGCCGAATGGTTCGGTGGGTATCGTGACCAGGCAAGCCTGAACAGGAGTGTAGCGCTCAGTAGGAAAAGCGTAGTTCTTTAGTCGGAAACGGCCTAAAGACTTATGAGAATGACTAAATCATGCAGGCGGGAAGTCCCCGGTTCGACTATGCGAAACCGGGGTAGAGGCAGGGGGTTTAGCGGGTACGGTAGCGTAGGCGGGTGCCGAAATTGACCGACATAAGGATCTCGTCCGCAGTCAGTTCTGGCGGGAAGTAAGTACCGGAAATCTGCGCATGGGCCAGGCTAGCCCCTTCCAGTGGGCAGTCACGCAGGTCCAGGCCACGCAAGTCGGCGGAACGGAAATACGCGTCGGTAAAATCCACGCCAGCGGCGTTAAGCTCACGCAGGTCCAACCCACGGAAGTCGCCACCGCGCATGTCGATGACCCCGTCTTCTGGGCGTTCCTGGTTAAACCCGCGGACATCGTCTTTATGCAGGAGCGAGTAAAGCGGAGTATCAAGAAGCTTGGGCTGACTCATGAAGGCGACTCCTGTTGGATTTATGACGCCATTATAGTGCCACTATTGCTTGGTCGTGCGACTTGGCAGACGACACGACCAAGAAATTTTTCTTACAGGCCTGGCAAGCGTTGGCGAATATGCGCGACCAAGGCATCCAGGGTCCCGCTTTCATTAGTTTCGACGCGTTTGCTGAGGAGCAGTTCCTCGGCTGTCAGCGGGTCGCGATTGGCGTGCTGTTCTTCGATAACCGTCAATGTCGCGTCGGAGGGGTCGTTTTTATCTGCCTGACGTTGCGCCAACCAACTTGAGATAACGGCCTGAGGCGCATTGCAGTCCAGGATCAGGAAGGGTGCACCAGTGGCTTCAGCAATCTTGGCAGCTGCATCACGTTGTTCACGCTTAAGGAAGGTCGCATCCAGCACCACTGGGTAACCTGCGCGAAGGACGGTGTCGGCGATTTTATTTAAGCGCGCGTAGGTCGCCGCGCTGGCATCGGCTGCATAGATGCCGGCCTGATGCGTGTTTTCCACATGTTGCTCGCCGAACAGGCGCTTGCGCTCCACATCCGAACGCAGGCGCACAGCGCCCAAGGCTTCGACCAGGCGCATGGCAACGTGGCTTTTGCCTACAGCCGAAACACCGTGGGTAATCGCCAGGAAGCGCGATGGAATGGTGCTGTAGCTTTCCGCCAGGTTGGCATAGTTGCGGTATTGGCGCAGGGTCGTCGCGCGCTGCACCGGGCTGGCTTCGCTCGGCATGCTGAACAGTGAAACCTTGGCGCGTACCAGCGCACGGTAGGCTTTATAGAAGTTCAGGACTTCCAGGCCCTGATAATCACCGGTCAGCTCCAGGTACTGGCTGATGAAGCGACGCGCCAGGGACTTGAGGCCACGGTCTTCCAAGTCCATGGCCAGGAAGGCGGTGTCGGCGTACACGTCGGTAAAGCGGAAAGGCTCGTTGAACTCGATGCAGTCGAAGATCACCACGTGGCCATCGATCAAGGTTGCGTTACCCAAGTGAATATCACCGTGGCATTCGCGGGTGAAACCCTCCAGCTTGCGCTGGGCGAACAGCGGCTTGAGGCGCTCGAAGCTGCTTTCGGCCCAGGCGTGCAGCGCGTCCAGTTGAGCCAGGTCTGCCTTGTCGCTGAGGAACGGGCGGATCTGATCGAAGTTCTGGCGAACCGGTGCCATCACTTCGTCCGGGGTGCCGGCAGGGTGTTCTTGCGGGACTTTCGGCGCGGTGAGGTGGAAGTGCGCGATCTGCTTGGCCATCTCATCAATGTGCGCGCTGGTCAGTTCGCCGTTGGCTTGCAAGGTACTGAGCAATTGGCTTTGTGGGAACTGACGCATTTTCAGCGCGTACTCGATGACCGGGCCATCGCCACCCAGTTGCGGGGCTTCGGCAGTGCCGGTGATCGGCAACACTTCAAGATACAAATCGTCGGTCAAGCGCTGGTTGAGGCGCAGTTCTTCCCGGCAGAAGTGGCCGCGTTTTTCCAAGTCGGTGAAATCCAAAAAGCCGAAGTTCATCGGCTTCTTCAGTTTATAGGCGTAGGAACCGGTCAGTACGACCCAGGAAATATGGGTCTCGATGACTTGGAACGCTTCAACCGGGTGGGGGTATAAAGCCGGGTTTTGCAGGGCGGCGATCAGGGACTGGCTCACGGGCGATCCTTCAGAGTCTGGGGAAAAACATGGCGGGCATTATGGCTGCTGCGGCCGGTCGTGCAAACCGCTGTCCGGCTCATGTTGATCCTCAATAAAGTGCGTATAATCCGCCGCCATGACTCGAACCCGATCTCCCCGTTCCCGTAAAAAACCTCCCTCCCGTGGCCTGCGCCCTTGGCTGGGCTGGGCGCTCAAGCTTGGCTTGGTAGGCTTTGTGGTGCTCGCCGGCTTTGCGGTGTACCTCGACGCTGTGGTCCAGGAAAAATTCTCCGGCAAGCGCTGGACCATTCCGGCCAAGGTATACGCGCGCCCACTGGAGCTGTTCACCGGCCAGAAGCTGAGCAAGGACGACTTCCTGACCGAGCTCGACGCCTTGGGCTACCGCCGCGAGCCCGTGAGCAACGGTCCGGGTTCGGCCGCCGTCACGGGTAACACCGTCGACCTGAATACCCGTGGCTTCCAGTTCTACGAAGGCCTGGAAAAAGCCCAGCCGGTGCGCGTGCGCTTTTCCGGCGATTACGTAGCCGAGTTGTCGTCGCTCAATGGCTCCAAGCTGCCCGTGGTTCGCCTGGAACCGCTGATGATCGGCGGCATTTACCCGAAAAACCTTGAAGATCGCATTCTGATCAAGCTTGATCAGGTGCCGCCGTACCTGCTGGAAACACTGGTTGCCGTCGAAGACCGCGATTTTTACCACCACTGGGGCGTCTCGCCGAAGTCGATTGCTCGCGCGATCTGGGTGAATACGTCCGGCGGTAAGATGACCCAGGGCGGCAGCACGCTCACGCAACAATTGGTCAAGAACTTCTATCTGACCAATGAGCGCAGCCTGACGCGTAAGCTCACCGAAGCCATGATGGCGATGTTGCTGGAGCTGCATTACAGCAAGCAGGAAATCCTCGAGGCTTACCTCAATGAGGTGTTCGTCGGCCAAGATGGCCAGCGCGCCGTGCATGGTTTTGGCTTGGCCAGCCAGTTCTTCTTTGGCCAGCCGCTGTCTGAATTGAAGCTGCATCAGGTCGCGCTGCTGGTGGGCATGGTCAAGGGGCCTTCCTACTACAACCCGCGTCGTAACCCTGAGCGCGCACTGGAACGTCGTAACCTGGTGCTCGATGTGCTTGAGCAACAGGGCGTTGCCACGGCGGACCAAGTCGCTGCGGCGAAGAAAATGCCACTGGGTGTAACCACCCGCGGCAAGCTGGCGGACAGCTCCTTCCCAGGCTTTATCGACCTGGTCAAACGCCAACTGCGTGAAGACTACCGCGATGAAGACTTGACCGAAGAAGGCCTGCGGATCTTCACCAGTTTCGACCCGATCCTGCAGATGAAAGCCGAAGCGTCCGTCAATGACACCTTCAAGCGCCTCAAGGGCCGTAAAGGCTCCGATGAAGTCGAAGCGGCAATGGTTGTGACCAACCCGGAAACCGGTGAAGTGCAGGCCATGATCGGCAGTCGCCAGGCCAACTTCGCCGGTTTCAACCGTGCGCTGGATGCAGTGCGGCCGATTGGCTCGTTGGTCAAGCCCGCCGTCTACCTGACCGCCCTGGAAAAACCGAGCAAATACACCCTGACCAGCTGGCTGTCGGATGACCCATTGTCGGTCAAAGGTGCTGATGGCCAGGTGTGGACGCCACAGAACTTCGACCGTCGCTCCCACGGTACGGTGTTCCTATACCAAGGGATCGCGCACTCCTACAACATCTCCACTTCCCGCCTCGGCCTTGAAGTCGGCGTGCCGAACGTCCTCAAGACGATCGCGCGACTGGGGGTTACCCGTGAGTTCCCGGCCTTTCCGTCGATCCTGCTGGGGGCTGGCGCGATGACCCCGATGGAAGTCGCAACCATGTACCAGACCCTGGCCAACGGTGGTTTCAATACACCGATGCGCGGGATCCGTAGCGTGTTGACTGCCGAAGGTGAGCCGCTCAAGCGTTACCCGTTCCAGATTCAGCAACGTTTTGATGCGGGCTCCATCTACCTGATCCAGAACGCCATGCAGCGCGTGATGCGTGAAGGTACCGGGCGTTCGGTTTATAGCGTGCTGCCGGCGAACCTGACATTGGCAGGCAAGACCGGTACCAGTAACGATTCGCGCGACAGTTGGTTTGCCGGCTTCGGCCAGGACGTGCTGGCGGTGGTGTGGCTGGGGCGCGACGACAACGGCAAGACCCCGTTCACCGGTGCTACCGGTGCGCTGCAGGTCTGGACCAGTTTCATGCGCAAAGCCGACCCGCTGCCGTTGAACATGCCGCAGCCGGATAACATCGTTCAGGCCTGGATTGATCCGCACACGGGTCAAGGCTCCGATGCCAATTGTCCGGGCGCGGTGCAGATGCCGTATATTCGCGGCAGCGAACCGCCACCCGGTGCCGCATGCGCTGGCAGTGCACCTGCTGACGCGGAATCGGTGATGGATTGGGTCAAGGGCTGGATGAATTAAGCAAAGAGGGTTTCAAGTGAACAAATGGTTGTTTCCAGCTATTACAGCTCTGGCTTTGCTCAGCGGTTGCTCCAGCGTTCAACGCGGCTCCATTCCCGTGGTGGACTCGAGCACAGCCGTCTCCAATAACGACCGGATTTCGGCCAATGGCGGGTTCCGTCAAACCGTGACCAAGCGTCCTGCGCAGGCAACGACCCAGGCCATGCCACAGGATTCCGGCGTGGTGGTGATGGTGCCAGGCGGCGGCGCAGCGGCATCGGCGCCGATCAGTGCTGAGCCCTGGACACCTGGGCCAAGCACCTCGGGCCCGATTGACTCCACGCCGGTTCAAGCGGCGCCGATCAATCAAGGCACCTACAACATGCCGTCGACGCCAAGTGGTATTCCGTCATCCTCCAGCGGGGGCGGCCTGTCGGCTGATGAGCAATTGGACGGCCCGGTGCTGGCGCTGCTGACCACTGCCCAGCAACAGCAGGCAGGGGGTGATTTGAACGGCGCTTCGTCCAGCCTTGAGCGCGCCCAGCGTGTTGCACCTCGCGAACCTCAAGTGTTGTATCGCTTGGCGCAAGTACGCATGGCCCAGGGCGACGCGCCGCAAGCCGAGCAGTTTGCCCGTCGGGGCCTGACCCTGGCTCACGGTCGTCCAGACCTGCAAGCCAGTCTGTGGGCCTTGATTGGTGACGCGCGTGCTGCACAAGGTGACGCAGCCGGCGCGGCCCAGGCTCGCCTGAAAGCCAAGGTCAGCCTCTGATGGATGCACGCTTTCCCGCAATTGCCGAACAGTTATTGCTGATTGAGCGCGAATTGCGCGTGCAGGGCTGGTGGGACGAGATGTCCCCCAGCGTCGAGGCACTCAGCAGCGTTGAGCCCTTTTCGGTAGACACCCTGGACTTTCACCAGTGGCTGCAATGGATCTTCCTGGTGCGCATGAAGCAGATCCTCGAGCAGGACCTGCCATTGCCAAATGCTTCAGGGATCATGGAGATGGCGGAGATGGTATACGCTGACCGTCCGCTGGAAAGCCTCGGCTTGCGCAATGCGCTGAAAAAGTTCGACCAACTGATCGCCGACGCTCGTTAATTGCCTGACTGCCGGGTTTTCCGGCAGTCTTGCGCACATTTCTACCGCTTGACGACATTCAGGCGAGTTTTATCCCTCCTCAAACCCCTTTCTCCTACGTTCTCATGCGCTTAGTTGGAAAAAAGCGCAATTATTGCTTGACTTGAAGGGGCTGAGACAGAAGAATCCAAAGTCCGCTGTATCGGGACTGCCAGAAGCAGGCCCGCTCAGCAGATCATGAGGCGCACATCCGCGCCGACCTGTTACACCCGCAACGCGTTACCTCGCGCTGGGTGGGAAAAGCCCGCAACACTTGGGACGATCCCAATACTTGCTCAGTCAGTGCTGACGTAGTCGGCGACCACCGTCGCTCATGCTCTGTTGAGAAGTAAACCTATTAAGACCCGTCGGTTTTCAACGGACGGTATTCTGGCGTTTTAGAGGTGAACAACGTGGAGCTTTTATCTGGCGGTGAGATGCTCGTCCGCTTTTTGCGTGACGAAGGCGTCGACTATATTTACGGGTACCCAGGTGGTGCTCTGCTGCATGTCTACGACGCACTGTTCAAGGAACCGGCTGTTACCCACATCCTGGTTCGCCACGAACAGGCCGCGACCCATATGGCTGACGGTTATGCCCGTGCCACCGGTAAAGCCGGCGTGGTACTGGTAACGTCCGGCCCAGGCGCAACCAATGCCATTACCGGCATCGCGACTGCCTATATGGACTCCATCCCGATGGTGATCATTTCTGGCCAGGTGGCAAGCACCATGGTCGGTACCGATGCATTCCAGGAAACCGACATGATCGGTATCTCCCGGCCGATCGTGAAACACAGCTTCATGATCAAGCATGCGTCGGAAATTCCGGAAATCATGAAAAAGGCTTTCTACCTCGCACAGTCCGGTCGCCCGGGGCCTGTCGTGGTCGATATCCCGAAAGACATGACTAATCCGGCGGAAAAATTCGAATATATCTTCCCGAAAAAAGCCAAGCTGCGTTCCTACAGCCCGGCCGTTCGTGGGCACTCGGGGCAAATTCGCAAGGCAGCTGAAATGCTCCTGGCAGCCAAGCGTCCCGTGTTGTACTCGGGTGGTGGTGTGATTCTGGGCGGCGGTTCCGCACCGCTGACCGAACTGGCCAAGCTGCTCAACTTGCCGGTGACCAACACCTTGATGGGCCTCGGCGCATTCCCGGGTACGGATCGCCAGTTCGTCGGCATGCTCGGCATGCACGGCAGCTACACCGCCAACCTGGCGATGCACCATGCCGATGTGATCCTTGCAGTGGGTGCACGTTTCGATGACCGGGTAATCAACGGCGCGAGCAAATTCTGCCCGAACGCCAAGATCATCCATATCGACATCGACCCGGCGTCCATCTCCAAGACCATCAAGGCCGACGTCCCGATCGTAGGTCCTGTTGAAAGCGTATTGACCGAGATGGTTGCCGCGCTCAAGGACATCGGCGAAGCGCCGAACAAGGAATCCGTCGCCAGTTGGTGGAAGCAGATTGACGAATGGCGCGGTGATCGCGGCCTGTTCCCTTACGACAAGGGCGACGGCAGCATCATCAAGCCACAAACCGTGATCGAAACCCTGTGCGAAGTGACCAAGGGCGACGCCTTTGTGACCTCCGACGTGGGCCAACACCAGATGTTCGCTGCGCAGTACTACAAGTTCGACAAACCTAACCGCTGGATCAATTCCGGTGGCCTGGGCACGATGGGCTTTGGTTTCCCTGCGGCCATGGGTGTGAAACTGAGCTTCCCGGACACAGACGTCGCGTGCGTCACCGGTGAGGGCAGCATCCAGATGAATATCCAGGAACTGTCGACGTGCCTGCAGTACGGCCTTCCAGTGAAGATCGTCTGCTTGAACAACGGCGTGCTGGGCATGGTTCGTCAGTGGCAGGACATGAGCTACAACAGCCGTCACTCCCATTCCTACATGGAGTCGCTGCCAGATTTCATCAAATTGGTTGAAGCCTATGGCCACGTCGGCATTCGCATCACCGACTTGAAAGATCTGAAGCCGAAGATGGAAGAAGCGTTCGCCATGAAAGATCGCTTGGTGTTCATCGATATCAAGGTGGATACCAGCGAGCACGTCTACCCGATGCAGATCAAAGACGGCTCGATGCGCGACATGTGGCTGAACAAGACGGAGCGTACTTAATCATGCGGCACATTATCTCCCTGCTTTTGGAGAACGAACCCGGCGCTCTGTCTCGTGTTGTCGGCCTGTTTTCGCAACGCAACTACAACATCGAAAGCCTGACCGTGGCCCCAACCGAAGACCCGACCCTGTCGCGCCTGACGTTGACCACCGTGGGCCACGATGAGGTGATCGAGCAGATCACCAAGAACCTCAACAAGCTGATCGAAGTGGTCAAGCTGGTCGACCTGTCGGAAAGTGCCCACATCGAGCGCGAGCTGATGCTGGTCAAGGTCAAGGCCACCGGCGCCCAGCGTGCCGAGATCAAGCGCACTACCGATATTTATCGCGGGCAGATCGTCGATGTGAGCGCCAGCGTTTATACCGTTCAACTGACCGGTACAAGCGACAAGCTGGACAGCTTCATCCAATCGATCGGGACGGCCTCGATACTGGAAACAGTACGCAGTGGTGTCACCGGGATTGCCCGTGGCGACAAAGTACTCAGCATTTAACCCAAATTAGTGAATGGCCTTACGGCCTGGATATATAGAGGAACCTCATGAAAGTTTATTACGAAAAAGATTGTGACCTGTCGATCATCCAGGGCAAGAAAGTCGCCATCATCGGCTACGGCTCCCAGGGTCATGCGCAAGCGTGCAATCTGAAAGATTCCGGCGTTGACGTGACTGTTGGCCTGCGCAAAGGCTCGGCGACTGTTGCCAAGGCTGAAGCCCATGGCCTGAAAGTGACTGACGTTGCTACCGCCGTTGCTGCTGCCGACCTGGTCATGATCCTGACCCCGGACGAGTTCCAGTCCGCGCTGTACAAGAACGAAATCGAGCCGAACATCAAGAAGGGCGCCACCCTGGCCTTCTCCCACGGCTTCGCGATTCACTACAACCAGGTAGTGCCACGTGCTGACCTCGACGTGATCATGATCGCGCCGAAAGCCCCGGGCCACACTGTGCGTTCCGAGTTCGTCAAAGGCGGCGGTATCCCTGACCTGATCGCGATCTACCAGGACGCTTCGGGCAATGCCAAGAACGTTGCGCTGTCCTACGCTGCGGGTGTTGGCGGTGGTCGTACCGGCATCATCGAAACCACCTTCAAGGACGAGACTGAAACCGACCTGTTCGGCGAACAAGCCGTTCTGTGCGGCGGTACCGTTGAACTGGTAAAAGCCGGTTTCGAAACCCTGGTTGAAGCTGGCTACGCGCCGGAAATGGCCTACTTCGAATGCCTGCACGAACTGAAACTGATCGTCGACCTCATGTATGAAGGCGGTATCGCCAACATGAACTACTCGATCTCCAACAACGCCGAGTACGGCGAGTACGTGACTGGCCCGGAAGTGATCAACGCCGAGTCCCGCCAGGCAATGCGCAACGCCCTGAAACGTATTCAGGATGGCGAATACGCCAAAATGTTCATCAGCGAAGGCGCGACCGGCTACCCTTCGATGACCGCCAAGCGTCGTAACAACGCCGCTCACGGTATCGAAATCATCGGCGAGCAACTGCGCTCCATGATGCCGTGGATCGGTGCCAACAAGATCGTCGACAAAGCCAAAAACTAAGTCGTACGCATCAACGGAAAACGCGGCTTAGGCCGCGTTTTTTCGTTTGTGGGCTGGTTCTGGTATAAAGCTGCATCGTTTGCGGGCGAACACTCGCCGCACGTATTTGTCGAATTTTTTCAAACCGTTGCAAGGTAAAGTCCATGAGCGAACGTCCCGAAGAGCCACACCAGGCTTCTGACGCCGAAAGCCTGCTGCCGATCGATGAGCATGTCGAAGAAGGGCATGACGCCGAAGGTCGCAAGGTCCGGCATCGTGGCATCTATCTTTTGCCCAACCTGTTCACTACGGCAAACCTGTTTGCCGGCTTCTATTCCATCATCAACTCCATGAGCGCCCAAAGTGCGTTGGCGGCGGGTGATGCGGTGAGTGCCAGTAAGTATTTCGGTTTTGCTGCCATTGCCATTTTCGTTGCCATGGTGCTCGACGGCCTTGATGGTCGTGTGGCACGCATGACTAACACGCAAAGCGCCTTCGGTGCCGAGTACGACTCGTTGTCGGATATGGTCGCGTTTGGTGTAGCCCCTGCGTTGCTGGCATTTGCCTGGGCGCTGGGTGATATGGGTAAGGTTGGCTGGATGGTCGCCTTCATCTATGTTGCGGGCGCTGCTTTGCGTCTGGCGCGCTTCAATACTCAGGTGGGGACTGCCGACAAGCGGTATTTCATCGGTCTTGCCAGCCCGGCGGCTGCGGGGGTGGTGGCAGGTATTGTCTGGGCGTTCAGTGATTACGGTATTCAGGGCTCGAAAATGTCGTTCCTGGTGGCGTTGATGGTAGCTGCTGCCGGTATGCTGATGGTCAGCAATATCAAGTACAACAGCTTCAAAGAGCTGGACCTAAAGGGGCGTGTGCCTTTCGTGGCAATTCTGGCAGTGGTGCTGGTGTTCGCCGTGGTGTTCAGTGATCCTCCGCGTATCCTGTTGCTGGCCTTTCTGGTCTACGCCGCTTCGGGCCCGGTTCAGTACCTGTTGCATCTGCGCCGCGACAAAACATTGCCTTAATGTAATTTCCCCCATACTCCGCAGTCTATTGGTGTATCAGTTCTCCAATGCTGCGGGGTTGCCATGTTAATCAAATTGCCTAAAGCGTCCGATTGCCATGAATCGGATGTCACTCCTGAATCCTTCTATCTTTCCCGCCGCCGCTTGCTCGGTGGTGCGCTTGCCAGCATCGCAGCCAGCAGTTTGCCGCGTTGGGCCAATGCTGAGGAAACCTCACGTTATGCTGATGTCGAAGCGGGCAGGGCGCCGAGCTGGTTTGCCGAGAAGCTGCCGAGTACCAAATGGCAGGCGGTCACGGTAAAGGACGAAGCGATCACGCCGTTCAAGGATGCGACTCACTACAACAACTTCTATGAGTTTGGTACGGACAAGGGTGATCCCGCAGCGAATGCGGGCTCGCTCAAGACCGAGCCCTGGAGTGTGGTGATTGATGGCGAAGTCGCCAAGCCGGGGCGATATGCCCTGGAAGACTTTATGAAGCCGTATCAATTGGAAGAGCGTATCTACCGTCTGCGCTGCGTCGAGGCGTGGTCGATGGTCATCCCCTGGATCGGTTTTCCGATCTCGGCCTTGCTCAAGCAGGTTGAGCCAACCTCCAAGGCCAAGTACATCCGCTTTGAAACTCTCCAGGATTCCAAGAGTATGCCGGGCCAGCGTTCGAGTTTCGGCTTGATCGATTGGCCTTATATAGAAGGGTTGCGCCTGGATGAGGCGATGAACCCGCTGGCGATCCTGGCTGTTGGCATGTATGGGCGCGAATTGCCCAACCAGAACGGCGCTCCGCTTCGCTTGGTTGTGCCTTGGAAGTATGGCTTCAAGAGTGTGAAGTCCATTGTGCGGATCAGTCTCGTGAGCGAGCAACCGAAAACCACTTGGCAGAGCATTGCTGCGGATGAGTATGGGTTCTATGCGAATGTGAACCCCACGGTCGACCACCCACGCTGGACTCAGGCTCGGGAGCGTCGTCTGCCGAGCGGCCTGTTCAGTCCGAATGTGCGTGAAACGCAGATGTTCAACGGCTACTCCGATGAGGTGGCTTCTCTTTATACCGGTATGGATTTACGGAAGAACTACTGATGCGCTATCCAGTTTGGCGCATTGGCGTCTTTATAGCTGCGGCGATATGGCCGTTGTATTGGCTGTATGAGGCGTGGGGTTTCGCCCTTGGGCCTGATCCGGGCAAGGTTCTGGTCGATCGACTGGGGTTGGGTACGTTGATCTTGTTGCTGATTACGCTGGGGATGACCCCGCTGCAGAAGCTTAGCGGTTGGGCCGGGTGGATAGCGGTTCGTAGACAATTGGGTTTGTGGTGCTTTGCCTATGTGGTGCTCCATCTGGCTGCTTATTGTGTGTTTGTGCTGGGGTTGGATTGGACGCAGTTGGCGGTGGAATTGCGCAAGCGGCCTTACATCATTGTGGGGGCGTTGGGGTTCCTGTCGCTGTTGGTATTGGCGGTGACGTCGAATCGTTATAGTCAGCGTCGGCTGGGGAGTCGTTGGAAGAAGCTGCATCGCCTGGTGTATGTGATTCTTGGTCTCGGCTTGCTGCATATGCTGTGGATTGTGCGGGCTGATCTCAAGGAGTGGGCTATCTATGCTTCTATAGGCGTGTTGCTCTTAGTGCTGCGGATACCGCCTGTAATGCGTCGGATCCCCCGCCTTATTGCGAAAAAACCACTTTCTGCAACAAAAGCGTAATTAAGGGTTGACGGCAGATTCTGGAAGTCTATAATTCGCCCCACTTCCGGCGCAGTCGAAACGGAAAACTCCTTGGTAAACAAAGAGTTATGCGAAATTCGACAGCGAGTTGCTTCAGTTCATCGAAGCCCAGAAGGAGTTGGTAGGGCGGTGTTGTTTGGCTCTATTAACGTTTCGATCCTCTCGATCGAAAGTGGAGAAAAAGAGGTGTTGACAGCAGCGTGTAACGCTGTAGAATTCGCCTCCCGCTAACGAGAGATCGGAAGCGCAAGTGGTTGAAGTTGTTGAAGAATTCTTCGAAAACTTCTGAAAATAATCACTT
>NZ_CAXAOJ010000021.1:0-75492 GCF_963970945.1 Pseudomonas sp. RA_5y_Pfl1_P24
GCCACGCATTAGAACGGCTACCGCTGGCGACCTCGGTTGGAGATTACGAAGCGCTGTTGCCGTGGAACTGCTCGCCGGTATCGCCCAGCTAAGCGCTCTACCCATCTTGTAGTCGGTGGGGTTTATGAAGCGCTTACGTTGATCTTACCAAGGGGTGATACTGGCTGGAGCATTGTCGGCCGATAGCCAGAAACAAGAAAGCCCGCACGGGGCGGGCTTCTTGGGGTGTTTCGTAGGCTGTCTGAGACAGCCCGAGACTGCTATATGGTGCACCCGGCGGGATTCGAACCCACGACCCCTGCCTTCGGAGTCCTAAAAGTCGACGTTTAGAATCAATACGTTAGCGCGGATAAGCTGGAAAATCAAAGGGTTGCCATAGCTGGGATTAGCGGATTTTCGCCCTGATAAGCGGGGCGAGTGTGGCAAATTTGCGCAACACTCGTTGCAAGCTCTACTGCGAAATAGCATTTTTTTTGATCACCGCTTCCAAATGGATTGCCAATACACATCGAAGAGGTGGCTGGCAGAGAACGGCTGGAGCCAGCCGATCACTGCAAATAACATCCGCCCAGAATAGCAGCTCAGTCCTTCAATAAGATGAACCTCTTTTCCCATCCAATTCGACGTCTCAGTGCAGGTTGTCGCGAGAGTGGAGCTAGTACCTCAAGCTGCTCGATTACGCGAATTTTCACTAAATCGGTGACAGTCCCAATTCCTTTAGAAAGCCATTGTGATTGTCAGCTGCTTTTGCGGCACGCTTTTCGATTTCCTTCAATTCAGCATGTACAACCTGTAAATCGATTCCTTCCTCTAGAGCGCCAATGCTGACGTAGCGGGAAACGTTCAGGTTGAAATCATTTTTCTCGATCTCGTCCATTGAAACTCGCCGAGAGTAGCGCCCTTCTTCAGTGCGATATTGGTAGGTACTAACGATATTGTCGATGTGTTTTGGTAACAGGTGATTTTGCCGCTTACCCTTCTCGAAACTGCCTTCAGAGCTGGCGTTAATAAACAGCACGTCATCCGTTTTTTTGCATCGTTTCAAAACAAGAATGCAGACAGGGATTCCAGTGGAGAAAAATAGGTTGGCTGGCAAGCCGATCACGGTGTCGACATGACCGTCTTTGAGTAGCTTGGTGCGGATGCGTTCTTCCGCGCCGCCACGGAACAGCACGCCATGGGGGAGAATAATCGCCATCACGCCGCTATCACTCAGAAAGTGGAAACCGTGCAAAAGAAACGCGAAGTCGGCGGCGGATTTAGGTGCAAGGCCGTAGTTTTTGAAGCGGAAGTCTTCGCCCAATGCTTCGTTGGGATCCCAGCGGTAGCTGAATGGTGGATTAGCTACAATGGCGTCGAATTGCAGCTTTTTGGCAGGGTTCATCTCATTGAGAATATCCCAGTCGTTGAGAAGCGAATCGCCGTGATGAATTTCGAACTCGGTATCCTTCACCCCGTGCAGCAGCATGTTCATACGCGCAAGGTTGTAGGTAGTAATGTTCTTTTCCTGCCCGTAAATTTTGCCGATTGTGCCGCCTTCTTTGCGAAGCTGCTTGCGCACATTCAACAACAGCGAACCGGAGCCACAGGCGAAATCCAGCACCTTGTTCAGTTTTTTCTTTTTGCCATTGGCCGGTTCTTGACTGTCCAGCGTAACTATTTCGGAAAGAATGGTGGATATCTGCTGTGGAGTATAAAACTCGCCCGCTTTCTTTCCGGAACCGGCTGCGAATTCGCCGATTAGGTATTCATAGGCGTCGCCCAGGATATCGGTGTCGGTGCTGAATTTCGAAATGCCTTCGGCGATCTTCTGAATGATGGTGCAGAGCTTGGCATTGCGATCTGCCGGTTTCTTGCCAAGCTTCTCAGAGTGCAAGTTGATTTCGGAAAACAGTCCCTGAAATGCGCTCTCGAATGATTTCTCTTCGATGTACTTGAAGCCGCTCCATAGGATACCCAGCAGATCGTGATCGTGTGTGCGCGCCATTTCGGCAACGCTGCTCCAAAGGTATTGAGGCTCGATCACATAATGCACCTTGAGGCGCATCTGTTTTTCAAAATCTTCGGTATCTTCGGCGTTCTCTTCGTACCATATTGCCAGTGGCGCGCGCCGGTCTCCTTCTTCGGGTATGGGATAGTCTTTGCCCAATTCCTTCTTCGCCGCCATCTCGTAGTTGTCCGAGAGGTAGCGCAAAAATAAGAACGACAACATATAGTCGCGGAAGTCGTCGGCATTCATAGCGCCGCGTAACTGGTCGGCGATATTCCAGAGAGTTTTACCTAGCTGGTTAAGTTCTTCTTTAGTCATGTTTGAATCAGCTGCTCAAAATTTAATGATGGATCTCTGGCAAGTCGAACGCGTAGCGGCTCAGAAATCCTTGTAAAATCTTTTTAAATAGTTGCTTGTTATCTTCAGTTAGCTCTTTTGGGTCAAAGAGCGAATAATCACCATGGCTTAAGAGGTTTAAAGCGCGAGAAAATAAAACTTCATCCTCTATACCATGAATGCAGCTGGAAAAATTTTCAAACCCAAAAAAGGAAGACGTTTTTTCTAGGACTCCACGCAATACGTTAAAATGATTCGCATAGAGTCGGCCATTATCTGAAGCGCTCTTCAATTCACTCAGCATTGCCACATGGTGAAAAAAAGGCGTGTCAGAAGTTGCCTGTAAATTGTACCCGTCATTATTTTTGCCGTAAATAAAATATGACTTGTGAGTCGTTTTCTTTAATTCATTGCACATTACATTAAAAAACAAGCTATGGTGCGAGGATATAACTGTCTTAACCTTGCCAACACATCGCCTAAGCAATTTTGCCAAATCCGAGCCAACAGCTATAGCATTGTTGTCGTCGAGTGAGGAGATTGGGTCATCGATATAAATAAACTTCACCCAGTTATAGGCTTCAGAGCCATCCAATACCAATTCACAGATTGCTAGATAAATACACCATATGAATATATTTTCTTCACCGCGAGAAATTTTGATGTTGTCTTGAATAATTGTTTCCGGTTCAGTCGAGCCAGGCTTAAATCTTGGGTTAATAACTTCTTTGCTGAAGGCAATATTCCATTTGTCGTAATCAATCTTGAAGTTAAATTTGACGTACCTTTCCAGGTATGAGAATATTTTTTCTTCTAGAGCAAGTTCTCTAAATCCAGCAAAAAATCTAGAGGCCGAGTTGATTTTTAAAGTCCGCTCGGTGTCATTTTCAAGATCATTATCCCAATTAAAAAGGTCTTCGGTGTACGCATTAAAATAAAGCGTATCTCGGTTGACACCCCGTTTGCGCTTACCTGCTTCCTTAAATTCCATTGATAAGCGTGTTTTACCAGTGCCGTTGTAAGCATATAGCAGTACAAAATCTGCACCGCCATTCGCGCCATCTCGCAGGTCATCCCTTAATCGGGTGACAACATTGCGAAGACCTTTGTACTTGTAAGTTTTTGTCCTATTACTCATGCATCCACCTCATCCATGGTCGGGAAAAGCTGTTGCATAAGACCTTTTTTATGCGCTTTTAGGGCGTTGATTTTTTGACTCTGCGCGGTGAGCAAGTCTTCAAGGGAAGATAGGCAATCGGCGATAAGTTGCTGCTCGGCTGGCTGAGGAAGCATCACGCTGAGCGCCTTTAACTTTTCTGTGTCGAGTCGCCCCGTTCCGTGGCCGGCGATGTCTACTAAGTTAAGTAGCCGTTGTTTACAACTCAGTAAAAGGTATGCCAGAAAACGTCCATTAAAATCTTTTTTCGGTTTGAGCGCCTTTACATCTTGGTTATAGCTCATCTCACGATTTAGAATGCAAATAGGGACATCTTTAAGTAAGGTCATTCCCCGAGTCAGTATCAGAATAGTACCCGCTGGTGCTGGCTTCGCACCTGCATCTACAGCGGTTCTAGTAATGTGGTCAATGGTGTCATCCAAAAACAACTGCTTCATATCCTTTGCAGACGCCCATGGGATCGAACCATTCCAAAATTCGGGATTCCCTTTTGATGGTGTGCCCCCGGATTTGAGGTCCGCAATTTTTCCAACCGTTGTTGGTTCCCATTCCTTTGTATCTCGAAATAGAGAAAAGCGGAGTTTGGGAACGGTTTCGCTTTCGGTGGGAAATAGTTTCTGCATCAGACTTTTTTTATGAGTCTTGAGAGCATCGAGTTTTTGGGTTTGGGTAGTAATCAACTCGTCAATTGAAGTGAGGCAGTCGGCGATTTTTCGTTGCTCGTCAAGTTTCGGCACCGCAACTTTTATTTTTTGAAGATTAGTTTTTGATAGACTTGGGACACCACCTGCTTCGTTATGATTTACCCAGTTGATCTGCTGGAAGATCGCGTAAATAAATTTTGGTAAGCAATCTTTAAATGAGTGAGTGTAGAAAAGAGTATCTACAGTCCAGAATTTTCCCGTAAGGAAGATAGGATTATCAATGGTGCCTTTTCTTCCTATGCAAACACTTTCACCGTCATATAAATAGTCATTGACTGAGCGCATATATCCGCCGGAACCGTAGACGGGAATGTCACCACTAGCGAGATGTTTATAATCTCTTCCGTTTCCAATAGTAAACAATTCTTTAAAGGTTTTAACTTGCCACTCGGCCTTGTACTGGAACTCAGGAAAACGGCGTGCAGGCAGTAATCCCTTTTTTTCTAGATTAGTCATATGCATTCAGTCCTGAAATTTCACGGCCACCCGCGAGCTTTTGCAGATAAGGCACCAGGTCTTCCATCAATGCTAGTTCGGCCTCACGACGTGCCTTCCAGCCCAGCCCTAAAGGCGATAGCAAATCGGTGAGCTGTTCACCGTCGAAGATCATGCGCCCCATAATGGCATCAACAAAAATTTGCAGGGCTTGGGCTTGCAGGCCATGTTTTTTTGCAAGGTTGGCGAGGTCGGCGGCGGCAGTTTGCGACTTGAAGGCCTGATAGCCTGAGCGAATCTCTTTTTCATTCAGCGCTTCGCCGGCTTTCAGGCTGTTGATGTAGGCAATGATTTCTTCGCGTTCTTCCATCAGGTTAGCATTGGCACTGATGAGCTCGATAAGCTGGACGCGAGTCATCTTCTGTTTACCAGTCTTCTGAGTAGACTTGGCAATAAGCCCCATGATGTAGTCGTAGTCGATGAGGCTGGAGGCGAACAGCACTAGGTCGAATTCCAGTTGCTCCACTTCTTCAGAAGCTCCATCGTCCTTGCCTTGCTTACGCTTGAGTTCTTGCGCGGTATCGAGATACATGGCCTTGAAGCTGCGCAAGGTATCGGTGGGCAGTCTTTTTTCGATAGCCTGTTTGCTCTGCTCGTCGAGGTCGGTGTATTGCTCCAGTTGGGTCTTGAGCTTTTGGACTTCTTTAAAATGGTTAATGAATTCGGCTTTAGCAGTGTCGCCCTTAAGGTTGACCACTTGCGAAGGCTCGCAGGCCAGCCCTTTGGCCTCCATAAATGTTTCCAGCTTGCCCACAGCTACTTGGTATTGTTCCACAACTTTCGGGGCGGGGTCGACCAACCAAATTTCCCGCGCTCGGTCTATGGCTGCACCGGAAAAGAGTTTTATGGCGTCGTCTACTTCGCTCTCCTGATAGCGGAAATCGAGAATATTACCCCAGGGCTTGCTGTCGTTGAGGATGCGATTGGTGCGCGACAAAGCCTGGATCAGACCGTGGTGTTTAAGGTATTTATCCACATAAAGGGTGTTGAGGTATTTGGAGTCGAAGCCAGTGAGCAGCATGTCTACCACGATTGTGATATCGATCTTGTTTTTGCGCGGGTAGTCGGCGTTGCTGTACTTATGGTCCTTGATCCGCTGCTGTATGTCCTGATAGTAAAGGTCGAATTCGTTGATAGTGTGGTTGCCATCGTACTGACGGTTGTAATCGTCAATGATGGTCTTGAGCGCGGCCTTCTTCTTCTCGGGCTCTTGCTTATTATCTTCCTTTTCCTGCGTAAGGTCTTCTTGTAGCTGCTGCACGTCCTTGTTGCCTTCTGCCGGTGGGGAGAAGACGCAGGCGATATGAAGAGGCTCGAAGGTTTCATCTTCGGCCAGTTTTTTTGCCTGCATGGTTTTGAATAGCTCGTAGTATTCAATGGCATTGCTGATTGAGGCGGTGGCCAGTATCGCATTGAAGCGGCGATGGTTGGTGGCACTGTCGTGTTTTTGCAGTATGGCGTTGACGACAGCTTCGGGCGGCGGTGTTTGCCCCTTTTTTGGCTTTTTATCCCCCTCCTTACCAAAGTAATCGATGTGGAAGCTCAGCACGTTTTTGTCATCAATGGCGTGGGTGATGGTGTAGGCGTGCAGCTCTTTTTCGAAGATATCTTTAGTTGTTTTGAAGGAGCCGACGTTGCCATCGAACTGCTGATAAGTGGCGTTTTCGTCAAAGATGGGCGTGCCGGTAAAGCCGAACAGTTGCGCCTTCGGAAAGAACTCTTTGATGGCCTTGTGGTTTTCGCCGAACTGGGAGCGGTGGCATTCGTCGAAGATAAAGACGACACGCTTGTCGCGAAGGGGTTGGAGGCGTTCCTTGTAGGTTTGTTTGCCCTCTTTTTGCTTTGCCTTGTTGCGTTTGCTGTTTTCGTCCAGTGCTAGGCCCAGCTTCTGAATTGTTGTGACGATAACCTTGTCGGCGTAGTCTTCCGAAAGCATGCGGCGCACCATGGCTTCGGTGTTTGTATTGTGCTCGACACAGCCCTCCTGGAATTTGTTGAATTCCTCGCGGGTCTGGCGGTCAAGATCTTTCCGGTCTACCACAAACATGCACTTTTCGATGTCAGGATTGTCTTTCAGTAGAGTGGATGCCTTAAATGAGGTGAGCGTCTTGCCGCTGCCGGTGGTGTGCCAGATATATCCATTGCCGCGATTCTGGTGAATACATTCAACAATAGCTTTAACCGCATATATTTGGTACGGGCGCATGACGAGGATTTTCTGTTCGCTTTGCACAAGAACCATATAGCGGCTAATCAGGCGGCCTAGACTGCACTTTTCCAGAAAGTCGTCGGCAAAGTCATATAGGTAGGCAATTTTTTTGTTTTTATCGTTAGCATGCTGATAAACAGGTAAAAAACGCTCTTCTGCGTTGAAGCTGAAGTGCTGGTTACGGTTGTTGGCAAAATAGCGAGTGTCACTTTCGTTGCTGACAATGAACAACTGAATAAAACAAAGAAGCGAGTTGGTGTAGCCGTTGCCGGGATCGTTTTTGTAGTCGACTATCTGCTCCATGGCGCGGCGCGGGCTGATTTGCAGCGTTTTCAGCTCGATTTGCACCATTGGCAGGCCGTTGATCAGAAGAATAACGTCGTAGCGGTGGTGGCTATTGTCTGTATTGATACGAAGCTGATTGATAAACTCGAACTCGTTTTTGCACCAGTCCCGGATATTGACCAGCATGTACTCCAGCGGGGTCCCGTCCTCTCGCGTGAATTTTCCTTTTTCGCGCACAGCCTGTGCGGCGGTGAAAACATCGGTGGTGATAATTTCTTCACGCAGACGGGCGAATTCGGCGTCTGTCAGATTAACGCGATTTAAGGCTTCAAACTTCTGACGGAAATTTTGATTAAGCGTGGCCTTGTCGCGGATGTCGGGCCGATGGGTGTACTTAAGATCGGTTAGCTTGGCGATCAATTTTTGTTCGATCTGGTTTTCTTTTTGCGTCATCTTGCCAACTCGATTCGCTCAGTGTTTGCTTATTTTGACCTGCCAGCCATCGCAACGGGAGTCATTTGGGCACATACAGTTACGGTGCGTTGAGGTGTTTGCAGCCTTTGGAGGTCTCAGATCTGCGCGGATTTATTGCGCAGAGTTGCTCGCCGCAGGGCCCGCCACATCAACGCTGAGCTTCGCGTTCGATGCGCGTCCTGGACTATAGGCGGTTGAGGTCCCCATCGAAGTAGATCTTCAGCGGTCGTCAGATTGGTACGCGCGGCCAACACTTTTCAGATGTTACGACTCCCTAGACAACCTACACGCGTAGACCAAGTATTTCGACGAAAACATTGCCTTCCGCCTTGGTTGGTGTGTGTCACACAATAGTCCAAGCTCTCGGATTCTGTACGCTTTGGCCTTGGTGAACGCCTCCTGGCTGATCTCAGCTGCTCTGAGTGACAGGTCAGGTGTGAGATTCAACTTCGTTGCTTCAGATCATCGTAACAGAGAGCTTGCTCGAAGGATTTGGTAAAGCTGATAAGGTCGCTACCCAAGACCTTACACAAATCGCGAAGCTGCACCATATCCAGCCGCCTCACCCCTCTCTCCACATCACTCATAAATGACTGCGGGCGCCCCAGCGCAGCGGAGCACTGCGCCTGTGTCATCCCTGACTCAACGCGTATGCGCTTCAGCACCTGCAAAAAAATCTCGTGCTCACGTCGATAAATTGCTTTGGTCATGGCCGTATCCGTGAAGGTGCGGCTTGCAAAGCTATATCTGCTTTTGGGATATCTGATTTTCAGTTATTTTGTTAGAGATAGATTATTCCGGGAGGCAGTAATGAGAGTGCTATGGGAGTTTTTTCGAGTGCTGTGGGCTGTTGGATGCCTACCTGTTGGCGCATTGCTTCTGATTGTGGTGGTTTTGTGCGGTTTCAGTTTGCCGTTCTTCTTGGGATTCTCCGGTGGCGCTGACCCAGCTGTTCGCTGGCTATTCTGGGTTCTAATCTTCTACATCGTTGGTGGGGCATGGTTGTTCTGTTGGGCAGATCAACGCTATGCAGAGAGGCTGAAGCGGCAGATCGCGGGGTTCCTGGTTGTAGGTTTTCATCCGCAGCTCGAAGTGTTTGCGAAGATGAGTGATGCCTACCTGGGTATTGATGCTTCCACGCGGAGGATGTTGGTCTATCCGGTTAACGGCGTTGAACATTTCTTTCGGTTCGATGAAGTGAATTCCTGGCGGATCGTACCGGCCGGCAAGCGCAATCATCGGTTGGAGGTTCTGACCAGCAATCTTGAAGTTCCGGTATTTAGCATTGTTCTCAGGTCAGCAGAGGTGCTCAGCACTGAGGCTCGGCTCAGTATTTTGCTTGGCAGCTAGATGCAGCATGGGGCTAGGATTACTGATCGTCGTCCATCATTCATTGGAAGGAATCGATGAGTAAACCAATCAGAAATAGTGCTGAGATGACAGATATCACTCGACTGGAGCAGGCCAATGCAATGATGCGCTTGGCTAATCGGGCGCTTGCCCGTAACGATATCGCTGCCCTTGCTGCGCTTGGATTCTGCCATCAGCACATTGGAGAGCTGAAGCAACAGGGCGGCTTCCGGTCTTCCTCCATTGCGCAAAATGCAAGAATGATCACACGCCTCCGTAAAATGGGAGATACACATGCTCAGTGACCGCGCGCCGCTATCAATTGCCGCCAACGTGTTGGCAAGCTCCTCCATTCAATCTGTTCTCCGCTCTCCGTCTTATCACGCCCGTGGCTGGCAAATACTTGATCGTTGGGCGTTTAGCTGTCCTGAGCAGCTTCGTAAGCTGGAGGCGGACGGTGAGATCATCTTGTTGGGGAGATTGTTGGAGCAACAGGAAATCGAGCATCAAGTGCTGAGCTCGACGGCAGGGTTGGAACAGTGCAGTCATGGTCTAGCAGAGCACGAAGTCCTGGCAATGCATGAGATACGTACAGGGCTGTGAGTCACCAAGGCGCCAACGGGTTTACCTCAACACCCGATACGCTTGATAGCCTCGGTTATCTCAACCAAGACATTCGCGTACTCCTTAGAAAGCGCGCCGTTGCCCTCTGTGAAAAGATGCTTCTGAAGGCCACCTAGGCGCCGCAGCTCGTTGATTACGTGGGAGTCAATTTTGCTTCTGGTCTGTCGCTTCAATGCGGCGGCCAGCACGAACTGACCAACACTCATTCCGCTGTCGTGGGCTTTCTCGCGTACCAGTGCTTCTTCTTCCTCAAAGCAACGAATTGCCGGCAGCCATCCTGTGCGTCGGCGTTGTTCGCTACGGCTCATGAGCTTTCCTTTTTCCAGGTGTTGGGGTCTCGGGGCTTGCCCTGAGTAGGGAAGGTAGGCAAGCAAAGGGAGTGTAACGACTGGTGCGCGCCGATTGTGAGTCGCCAGGAACTGGCGGTATCACAAACCCTACCTTGTCCTAGTATTTGCTTTCAGAATTTAGATGAGTTGTGCACTACCCGGTTACAGCCGGGATGCAAAAGTCGTAAGCATTGAGGGGACGCCTTGGGTACGAAAAAAAGGCGAATTTAAAACGATTACATAAGCAAAGAATGCATCATCCATCAGCGGCTGAGGATACGACGATTGGATGGCGAGAAAGACGCTAGAGCGACAGCTAGGATTTACCGAGTTGCGCCTGGCCTTGAGTGACTTTCTGATACAGAGGGAGAGTATAAACAGCATGCTTGCACGCGTGACGTTGATAAGCGTGAGACGATTTTGGGACGGTTGTGGTGATGCGGAGGCACAAAGGCTAAAGTGACGAATCTGAGGGAGCTATTTGACACTGGCGTGTAGATCTCAGGTAATTCTCTCAGGATACCTTGGAGATAGTTATGGAACAGTCCAGTGACTCCGAAAGTAGCTTCGCCGAGATTATGGATCTGAAGCGCTCCAATCGTGAGCGGTTGATTCGTGCTATCCAGAACGCCTCCTTCGACGAGCTCGAGATGTCTGCTCAGCGCATCAGGGAAGTTCTGCTTGACTCTGTCAATCCAAGTCAGCGCCGACAGCGCATTGCCCCGCCAGCGTTCGCTAAGAGCAAGTAGCTCCTCACATATCGAAAGATTTTTGCGAGAGTGGCGGCATGCGGGTCGTCGTTTTCATTGCGGAGTTCGCACGTTTCACAGAGAAGTGCGAGGTCATTATCAATTAGTGATCAGGCTGGCTGCTACTGCCCAGGCTCTGCATGGGCGGTCGTAGGCAGCACCTGTCTTTTGGATTCACTCCATGATTATCAGGCACAGACCTCAAATATAATTTTCCAAACTCCGGATAACATGCGGCTTACTACATTTGCCCACGCTGGCAACCTTGCGAAGGGAATCCTGATGTCCGTTCCTACATACGACAAATTCATTGAGCCGATCTTGCGCTACCTGGCGGCGAATCCGGAAGGCGCGACAGCACGCAACGCGCATGAAGCTGCGGCCCAGGCTTTGAATTTATCTGAACCACAGCTTCAAGAGCTGATTGCGAGTGGGCAAGCGACCTATAAGAACCGCGCTGGATGGGCTCACGACCGTCTCAAGCGCGCAGGGTTATCCTCCAGCGCCAAACGAGGCTATTGGAGGCTCACCGAAGCTGGCACTTCTTATTCCACACAGCACCCGTCACCGCTCACGGCGGATCAGGTTGAACAACTCGCCATCGGCTTCATGGACGTGAAGCTTAGGAGCCCCACAGATGCCGTCCCGCTAGATGGGCTAGAGCAGGGTGCACATACACCGATATCCGCAACTGTGAGCCCAGACGATCGGTTGGAACAGGCTCTGCGTGAGCTACGTGATGCAACAGCAGCAGATCTACTGGATAACCTGCTACAAGTCAGCCCCAACCGCTTCGAAGTTATTGTGCTCGACGTGTTGCATAGCCTTGGCTACGGGGCTAGCCGAAACGATTTGCAGCGTGTTGGTGGTAGCGGAGATGGCGGAATTGACGGCGTAATCTCGCTTGATAAGCTCGGGCTGGAAAAAGTGTATGTCCAAGCAAAACGCTGGCAAGGCACTGTAGGCCGTCCTGAGCTGCAAGCTTTCTATGGAGCACTTGCCGGGCAAAAGGCCAAGCGAGGGGTATTTATTACTACGTCAGGTTTCACTGCTCAAGGAATCGACTTTGCCCGTTCAGTGGAAGGCATGGTGCTGGTGGATGGCATCCGTCTGGTCAACCTGATGATGGACTACGAGGTTGGGGTAACGTCCCGGCTTCTCAAACTGCCGAAACTGGATAGCGATTACTTTGACGAGGAATGAGGATTTTGGACCTCGTCATACGTTTCTCGGTACCGGGGGCAGGGCTAGTAAACGAGCACTGGACACTAGCGCTCCGATGATCAAAAAACCATTACCAATCAGACTCCAGCTCGGTGCTTAGATGGATACCCATCACCTTTGCCTTGCGATATCTCAGCGGCTCCGCATTGATCTCCAGGGCAACAAGTCGACTTGCAGCGATGACTAAGCTGTTGAAGCGGTCATTGTGAACGGCGACATATACGATGAGTTTTTTGCCAGTCGCCTGCATGGAACCGATGCAGCGAGGAACCGACTTGTCGCTTAGGAGTAATGGGTCAACGTATAGGTAGCATTCTAGGGCAGGGTATTTGAATGCTTCAGGGTATCGGATGGAGCCGTAAAGCTTGATCGCAGTATGCTCTGAATAATGGTGACCGATTTGCCTGGAATCGGTCGGTGTGGCCATGCTGAACGACCAGGACATATCCCACCCCCATATCCGGGCTTGGAGAATTATTCGCTCAACGGTGGTACGACTCCGGTTAGCCATAGCATTCATCTTCCGCGTTTGAGCCGGCTGCGGACATTCCCTCGACTGCTCGTTAGGGGCTGAACTTCCGTCCGAGATCCGATTAGTACTGATTAGGTTCAGATTAGTTTTTAGAGGGGCACATGCTGAGGCCTTTGTGCAATCAGGCTGACAGGCACTATTGACTGTGGATAGCCTACCTTTTGGAACGGGCTACGCTACCCGCTGCAACGGCAAGCGTTACCTGCTAGAACGGTATTCTCTACCCGCTAGAACGGCACGCATCATTTTTGTTTTTTCCACCCTCAAGAGATGTCGGCACTGTGTCTGGCTTTCCTGTCTTTGGACGTGTACCAAATCGCCTCGAATGGCGTACTCGAATGATTTACCGTGTTTGTTGTAGGCAGCGCTCAAAGCGTCAAACGCGCGACATAACGTTTGGGTAAATTTCCAGATTTCGCGGGCTTCGCTTCCACAGAGCTGCTGCAGCGTGCTTACTTTGAGTCCGTAAGCTTTTGCATGGCTCGAATAAAATCCATGAAGCCATTGGGCAAGTGGCTGGCCATCCAATGCAGACCGAATACTCCAGTCGATGTAACTGAAGCCAGATTTGGAGAACAGTGCGTTTAGCCTGGCGTCAAGGATTACGACGTATTCCAAGCTATTCTCGTCCTTATAGAAATCTTTGATCAGACTACCCGTGTAGGAAGTATCACCCAGCACTACCTCAACGGTGCACGCTGCCAATCGCTGCAAGCGATCGTGCAGCAGCTTCCTATTCTTACCCGTGTCGGTCTTTTTCATGAGTTTAAGCACGCCGTAAGCCTTGTAGCGGAGCTCGTGGCCTAGCATTTGCCGTCGAGAGAGGTGCAACACGCTTAGCCATACGGAAAGGTCGATCTGGTCGAGACGCGTTCCTGTATAAGAAATTTGCACGCCCCCGATTGAGTTAATCGCCACCATTTTTTGATCAGTCCGACTGCCCTTCCTTACTGCTCCGAAAAGCGCCGACCGCAAGAACGCATTCGGTACGCCGCGAACCTCATCCGGCCATGTTTTCAGCGTTGGGGTTGTAATCGCAGGCTTTGGCTTGAGCTGCGCCTTGTTAGCCGCTCTTGCTCGAGCTTCAAGTTTGGCTAGCTGTGCAAGACGCCTGCCCCCTGAAGTCGTGATGTCATTCGTATGGAGCTCTGGCGGCATTAGCGGCTCGTTTATAAACGAAGTGACCACTGCTTAATTTTGAATGGAGGCAGGTGTGCGAGTGCTCATTTTCTAGCCTCTACTTGCTCTTTTTTTGTGGGGCGGCCAACTCGATTTTCTGGCGTGGTTTTTAACACTGGCTTGACTGGCGAAGCCGAAGTGCATTCGGGACCATGGCGCATCCACTGGCGAAGATCGCCGAGACGCCAGCGTAGCCGCGATAGTCCTGGAAGGGGATCAAGTCCCGGCAGTTTGCGCTGACGCACGGTTAACACGCTGAATCCTGTTAGCGCCGCGACCTCGGCTACGCCTATCAGCACGTCATCTGAAAGCTTCTGGATTTTTTGAATGGTTTCGTAATCGACGCTCATCGTTACAGTCGCTCGGTTGCTAGGGAGTACGTCTAGCTTTTGCTAAACGAAAGCTGATCAGCTAGGACACCTTTTTGACAGATGCGACTGTTAGCCAAAGAATGGGTGCATGCAGCCATCGTCCTTTGAGTTCAATATCAATCCCGAAGAAGTCTTTCAGCTCGTTTTCCGTGAGATAGAAAGTCATCAGGAAACGGGCCGGAAAAACTTTGTTGTCCGTGTTCCGGTGGATCTGGTGGAGTACCTGTTCTCCGGGATATTGCAGAAGTCTGGTATGTCGAAGGTCGCGCTTGAGCGATTGCTTACGGACCTCGGGATTTACGGTTTCAAGGACGCAGATGGGCGGATTCTGCGGCGGTATCTGAGTGGCCAAACGCGCATGGCTTGGGATACCTACCAGCGGCTGTTGTTTTGGGCTTTATCGAAGGCGTGGGTCAGCGATTGGGTTTTTCGTGACTTGCTGCTAAGGACGTATCTGCGGGAGGCGGCTCAGCTCAGTGCGCGCAATATTCTGAACACTCTAAAGCGCCGGGTATCGATCTCGGACTTAACCCGTGAGCAGGTTATCGAGTGTTTCAACGAGGTCTATCTGCTTAAGCAGAGGGAGCGCGAGGAGATCGCGCTAAACCGTGTTCGAACGGATTCAGAGCTCAGGGAGCTAGCGCGCTCCCTGAGGCTTGAGATTATCGACTGACTGTCAGGCTGGCTTCGCCGTGAGTTCTTCTGCGGTGATGTTGTAGTGCTGCTTCAGCATGGTTACTCCACTGTAGCCCGTCAGGAACTCAATTAGATTGGTCAATGGATAGGCTCCAGCAGCTCGGAAACATTTTTAAGCGCTCTAAGCCATTCACGATCAATGAGCGCCTTCAGTTCTTCCTGCAATTTTTGACGAGAATCATTATCGAACCATTCGCGGTTATGGGTGGCTACGCGAGATTTGTATCCTGGTCCCAATCCCCATTCGTGCATGCAAGCCTGCCAGAAAGCGGGGTCGTCTTTTAATGCGTCTTTGAATACTGTTTGACCCATCAGTTGGGTTTTGCGCAAGAGATCTTCATAGCTTGTGATCAGAACCCGTTCTGCTTGTGTAATAAGTTCTTTTGCCTCTGTGTAGCGGGGGGTTGCAGCCAGCAACCTGCAGTGCCCCGTGAATTGCTCTACGATCTTGCTAAGGGCGACAACGGCAATGCGGCGGGCGCCGTATCCGATGTGGTGAGAATAGCTAAGTTGAGCCCATTCCCCTTCTCGTCGAACAGCGGCTCTTACTGTGGCCGCATAAGCGATCTGTATCTGGGCCAGCAAGCTTTCTTCGACCTGGGCATTTACTGTGGGTACAGAATCATTGGCGTTTATCCAGGTATGTAACGTTTCGCTGGCATCTCGAAGTACTGCTCGAACTCGCTCTTCGCCATGATTTTTCAATACCTCGCGTGCGCCATTCGTGGCGGCCAAAGTCCGCGCTCTGAATGCTCTACGAGCTTCAGTTAACCTTGAAATTAAAAAATCTTGAGCTTGATTGGCCGTATCCTCATTCGCGTTATAGAAGCCAATGGCCAAGTCGTGCAAGCCGAGGGGTTCGAGAGCCAAAGAAGCCTGCTCCGCTTTCAAGTCATAGCCTTCATCGGCGGATTCCACCGGAGTTCCGGTCGCGTCATCTTTCATCGCCATTGCTTCGCTTGGGCGCGGAAGCACTAGCAGGGCAGCATTGATGTCTAAGTTCCTCACTCCAGCGTCTTTCGCACGTTCGAGCAAGAGCCTGGCCTCGGCAGACGGAGCGTTGTTGAATGGTGAGCAAAGCACGGCGAGAGTATGCGGGTCATCCAAATGAACCTCGATATCCTCTCGCGCAGCAGTCCGGTCAATACCCTTGGTATCGATGATGCGAACTGTCAAATCAGTAGTGTTGAGCAGGCGGTCAGGAACAACTACTTCAATGCGCTTTGGAAGGGTGACTTCTGGATGTCTTCCGTTGTTAATCGCAGAGAACGTGTCCCTTAGCCATACCTTGGGTGACTTTCCAGATGCGCTGTCATACCAAATGTCCCGTCGGTCTCGGCGATGGAGCTCCATGCGGCTCAGAACTTCGACGAGAAACTCGCGAGGTGTCTTGTATATCTCTGCTAGCTCCTTTGCCGGGTCTTTGAGGATGCGTTTTCCATCTGCACCTTTTAGGCGCTGCACGGCCAGGCCAGCCATGTTGCGCAAAGCTCGGGCAACTTCCTTTGAAATGCCTTGCGATTCAGCCGCACCGTCATCGTCCTGATGCGCATTACTTTTCAGAATGTGGTCTACAAGATCGCTTACGTCCTGCCGGATTTCATCATCGCTTCTGGGTTCAATTAGAAGACCATAGTCTGGACCTGTACGCAGATGGACTTCGCATACGGTGATCCCGCCACCGCCTACCTCAAGAATCGGAGTAGGTGATCCGTCTTCTTTTGGAAACACTAAGCCAGTCATTTGGCAGATTGCTGTGGATTTACCCACGCCGATACTGCCGATAAAGGCTATCTGGTGTTCACGCTTTAGGAGGAGGCCTGCGCAGCGATTTAATTCTTCAATGTATTCAGAAAGACGGCTTTCAAACGCATGAGGTGTGTCGGGACGATTGCGAAGCTCAACGAGCTCTGCAGCGACCAGTTCTGCTTCCCATAAAATCTCCTGCTCGGGATGATCAAGAGGAGGGCGTGGTAGCACAATCCAATTCCTTTGGAGTGCTTGTGCAAGGTCGGTAGCCTCAGGTGTGCCGATTTGCATCAGGATGTCCTGAGCTTCCGCGGCTGTAATAGAGCGCTCACCACTTTCTATACGTGATAAGACTGCGGGGCTCAAAGAGACGCGTTTTGCTAGCTCTCCTTGTTTGAGGCCGGCTCTGTCTCGAACCTGCATGAGATGTCGTCCGACTTCAGCAGATCCTGCGGAGGTTTCTTGCTCGTTCATGGGCACACCTATGAAATGTTGTTGGCTTATTGTGGCAATATTTCATTTTTTATCAATGTATTTGTGAAATATTTCCTAAGGCGTAGATTGCTCTCGGTTGGCTTCATAGGTGTATGGGGGTAGCTGGCTGTGCAAAATTCTGTCCGTCCTCAATTCGCGGAATCGCCCTTGGGATGCAGATCGTGAGTAGGTTATCGAATGTTTTAAAGTGGTCACGAGCGAGCTTCAACTGCTCGAACGATGAGCAAAGCAGCGAGCGGGCATGCTCCCAAGGCTTGAATGCTTTTCAAGCAAGTTTCGCCGCGAGTTCCTCTGCTGTGATGTTGTAGTAGCGCTTTAGCATGTTCACCTCGCGGTGTCCCGTCACGCTGGCAAGCTCGATCAAATTGGGAAGTTTGGTGGCCAGCCGGCAGGTGGCCTCATGGCGTAGGTCGTGGAAGCGCAGGTCGAGCAGAAAGTCTTCCTGGGGCGTTACCAGAGCGCGTTCGCAATCTCCTAAGTATTTCGTCCTTGCCCGCTCCAAACCGCGTGTGAAGGCCTTCTTGAGGGCGTCTGCGGTGGTGGGGAAGACTCTGCCGCAAAGTGAGCGTGGCAAATCCTTTAGCAGATGAATAGCTCGGGGGGAGAGTGGGACGGTTCTTGGTAGCCCGTTCTTGGTCGCTGGAAGATGAGCGGTTTTGCGATCCAGATTCACATGCTTCCAGCGCAACTCGAATAGCTCGCCACGGCGCATGGCGGTTTCAATTGCCAGTTGCACGATGGGCCGTATCCAAGGGTTGTGCGAGGCGTCCGCATAGGTTCCATCGGCACGGCGCTCCCGAAGTTCCAAGGCGCTGAGGATGTATTGTTCTTCAATTGGGTCAAGCCGCCGCGAGCGTTCGTCGTTGTAGCTGGGACGGCTGACCATCCTGACTGGGTTCTCGGCAAGATGAATACCCCACTCGCGGCGAGCAACCTCGATCACACACTGAAACAATGCCAGCTCACGCTTGACCGTATTGCCCTTGCGTATCTTCAGGCGCTCGTCACGGTAGCGGGCAAAGTCGGAGGAGGTGAGGGTGGCAACGATGCGCGTATTCAGCGGATGACGCTTGAGCGCTTCCAGGCGTTTGATTTCCGAATAGGCGCCTTTGTGCTTCGGAGCGATCTCGGAGATGTAGCGATCAATGAGTTGATGAAAGGCGGTGCGTTCAGCCTCGACGCGAGAGACAAAAATGCCTCGGTCGATTTCGCTTTCGAGCATACGCGCCCAGGCTTGGGCATCGGATTTGGTTTCGAAGGTTTTGCGCTGGGCTGGATAGCCCTTACGACGAATTTGCGCTTCCCACTGATACTCGCCGCGATTCCTGATTGTTGCCATTTCGACCATTCCCGCCACTTTTGAGTGTGGCAAATTTGTGGCAAAAACGACTTTCAGGACTAGGACAGGTTTCTGTCAGGAGCGCTATCCCCTTGTAATACAAGGGAAAGAAGATGGTGCACCCGGCGGGATTCGAACCCACGACCCCTGCCTTCGGAGGGCAGTACTCTATCCAGCTGAGCTACGGATGCTTGTGCGGGCGACATCATACCCATGTCGACCTTGGGCGTCCATGCTGGTCTTTGGGCGTTTGAGTGTAGGAATCTGCGGTATAGAGGCCCTGCGCTGGGCGCCACCGAACGATGCAATGAAATCTGACCCAGCTACGCTGATCAGAAAAAACCGGCAAATGCGCCGTTTTCGTTCTTTTTTTCGAACATCCTATTGCCCTGTACCCCCATTGATCCTAGGATTCGTTTGAGATTTCAAACGCTCTGTCTCCCGTGCGCTCTTTCACTTTTTCCGCGCGCTGGGGCTGATTTCCCTGACGGCAGCCCACAAGGCGCCTTTCAACAACTCTAATTCGCTCCGCGTGCGCGCGGTGCTGTTAAGGAAAGCCGACATGCAGCTCAAAGATACCCAGTTGTTCCGCCAACAAGCCTTTATCGATGGCGCTTGGGTCGATGCGGACAACGGCCAAACCATCAAGGTCAACAACCCTGCCACGGGCGAGATTCTCGGTACCGTGCCAAAGATGGGCGCCGCTGAAACCCGCCGCGCCATCGAAGCCGCCGACAAGGCGCTGCCGGCCTGGCGTGCACTGACCGCCAAGGACCGCGCGAACAAGCTGCGTCGCTGGTTCGAACTGATCATCGAGAACCAGGAAGACCTGGCCCGCCTGATGACCCTGGAGCAAGGCAAGCCATTGGCCGAAGCCAAGGGCGAAATCGTCTACGCCGCCTCGTTTATCGAGTGGTTCGCCGAAGAAGCCAAGCGCGTCTACGGTGACGTGATTCCTGGCCACCAGCCCGACAAGCGCCTGATCGTTATCAAGCAGCCGATTGGCGTGACCGCCGCCATCACGCCTTGGAACTTCCCGGCCGCGATGATCACCCGCAAAGCCGGCCCGGCGCTGGCCGCCGGTTGCACAATGGTCCTCAAGCCGGCGTCGCAAACTCCGTTTTCCGCATTCGCCCTGGCTGAGCTGGCGCAGCGTGCCGGTATCCCAAAGGGTGTTTTCAGCGTGGTGTCGGGCAGTGCGGGTGACATTGGCAGCGAGCTGACCAGCAACCCGATCGTGCGTAAATTGTCCTTCACCGGCTCGACCGAAATCGGTCGCCAGTTGATGGCCGAATGCGCCAAGGACATCAAGAAAGTCTCCCTGGAATTGGGTGGCAACGCGCCGTTCATCGTCTTCGACGATGCGGACCTGGATAAGGCCGTCGAAGGCGCGATCATCTCCAAGTACCGCAACAACGGCCAGACCTGCGTTTGTGCCAACCGCCTGTACATTCAGGATTCGGTGTACGACGCGTTCGCCGAAAAACTGAAAGCGGCCGTGGCCAAGTTGAAGATCGGCAACGGGCTGGAAGAAGGCACCACCACTGGCCCGTTGATCGACGAAAAGGCCGTGGCCAAGGTTCAGGAACACATTGCTGATGCCTTGAGCAAAGGCGCCACATTGCTGGCTGGCGGCAAGGTGATGGAAGGCAACTTCTTCGAGCCGACTATCCTTACCAATGTGCCGAAAAACGCTGCGGTCGCGAAGGAAGAAACCTTCGGCCCACTGGCGCCGCTGTTCCGTTTCAAAGACGAGGCCGAAGTGATCGCGATGTCCAACGACACCGAATTTGGCCTGGCTTCCTACTTCTATGCCCGTGACCTGGGCCGTGTTTTCCGTGTGGCTGAAGCTCTGGAATATGGCATGGTCGGCGTCAACACTGGGTTGATCTCCAATGAAGTGGCGCCGTTCGGCGGCATCAAGGCTTCGGGCCTGGGCCGTGAAGGTTCCAAGTACGGGATCGAGGATTACCTGGAAATCAAATACCTCTGCCTGGGCATCTAACGAGCCCGGCATGGCACTGCTGTAAACGCAGAGGGCACGAGAGCGCTGACCCTTTGCGTGTTTCACACCGTACTTCGTAGTGGCCGGGAAAGCTGTGGCAGTCGATCATCGCATGCTGCCGTAGTTGCCTCCCCGCCACGTATTCCTTGGACCACGCCACCCGATGAGTGGCGAATGAGGACTTTATGAGCAAGACCAACGCATCCCTGATGAAACGCCGCGAAGCCGCTGTACCCCGCGGTGTGGGCCAGATTCACCCGATCTTCGCTGAATCCGCGAAGAACGCCACCGTGACCGACGTTGAAGGTCGCGAGTTCATCGACTTCGCCGGCGGCATCGCCGTGCTGAACACCGGCCATGTGCACCCGAAAATCATCGCCGCTGTGACCGCGCAACTGAACAAGCTGACGCACACCTGTTTCCAGGTGCTGGCCTACGAGCCTTACGTGGAACTGTGCGAAAAAATCAACGCCAAGGTCCCAGGTGATTTCGCCAAGAAAACCCTGCTGGTCACCACCGGTTCCGAAGCCGTCGAAAACGCCGTGAAAATCGCCCGCGCCGCCACTGGCCGTGCTGGCGTGATTGCTTTTACTGGCGCTTACCACGGTCGCACCATGATGACCCTGGGCCTCACCGGTAAAGTCGTGCCTTATTCGGCCGGCATGGGCCTGATGCCAGGCGGTGTGTTCCGTGCGCTGTTCCCGAATGAACTGCACGGTGTGAGCGACGACGATTCGATCGCCAGCATCGAGCGCATTTTCAAGAACGATGCCGAGCCGCGTGATATCGCTGCAATCATCATCGAGCCGGTGCAGGGCGAAGGCGGTTTCTATGTGGCGCCAAAATCCTTCATGAAGCGCCTGCGCGAACTGTGCGACAAGCACGGCATCCTGCTGATCGCCGACGAAGTGCAGACCGGCGCCGGTCGTACCGGTACCTTCTTCGCCATGGAACAGATGGGCGTTGCTGCCGACCTGACCACCTTCGCCAAATCCATCGCCGGCGGCTTCCCGCTGGCGGGTGTGTGCGGCAAGGCCGAGTACATGGACGCCATCGCGCCAGGCGGCCTGGGCGGTACTTATGCCGGTAGCCCGATCGCGTGCGCTGCGGCGCTGGCGGTGATGGAAGTGTTTGAAGAAGAGCACCTGCTGGACCGCTGCAAAGCGGTTGGCGAGCGCTTGGTTACGGGCCTCAAGGCCATCCAGGCCAAGTACCCGGTGATCGGTGAAGTGCGGGCCTTGGGCGCGATGATCGCGGTCGAGCTGTTTGAAGGTGGCGATAGTCACAAACCAAACGCCGCTGCCGTTGCTTCCGTGGTAGCCAAGGCGCGTGACAAGGGCCTGATCCTGCTGTCTTGCGGCACCTATGGCAACGTGTTGCGCGTACTGGTCCCGCTGACCTCGCCGGACGAGCAGTTGGACAAAGGCCTGGCGATCATTGAAGAGTGCTTCTCCGAGCTGTAAGCGGACGCTGACCTGATCGACAGAAAAAACCCGCTTCGGCGGGTTTTTTTATGCCCACTCCAGCGCATTCAGGCCGTGTTCATTGTCAGTAGGCCGCGGCATTGTCTAAGGTCGCAGCATTACCGAGTGAGCGTGCTGGATGAATGTGGCCGCGCAGATGGCGCGATTGACCGAGCATGAAGGGTTGGAAGCGCTTGCCAAGGGCAAGACGGCGCGGCTGCTCAAAGTTGGCTTGTCTGAGCTGATGCGGGTGCGCAAGGCCTAGCGGGCGACACATATCAATGTGGCAGCTGGCTTGCCTGCGATGCAGGCGGCGTGGTGCTTCAGGCAGTTCGAAGTGATGCTATCGCAGGTAAGCCAGCTCCCACAGGGGGATGCGATTGCTTAACCCGCTATTACGCGGTTCTTGCCCAGGCGTTTTGCCTCGTACATGGCGGCGTCGGCGCGGGCGAACAGGTTGTCCAGGGTCGAGTCTGCCTCGGTGAGGCTGGCCAGGCCCTGGCTGATGGTCACCTTGAACGCCTGGCCTTCATAGCTGAAACTCAGCGCTTGAATCTCCTTGCCCAGGCGTTCGGCCACTTGCAGCGCCATCTCCGGCGCGCAGCCCGGCAGCACGGCGGCGAACTCTTCACCACCAATGCGTCCGAACAGATCGCCACGGCGCAATACCCCTCGACCGCTCTCGGCGATGCGCCGCAGCACCTGGTCGCCCTCCAGATGCCCGTAGGTGTCGTTAACGTCCTTGAAGTCATCGATGTCCAGCAGCAGGAACGCCAGCGGCGCGCCTTGCGCGCAGGCACTGTCGAAGGCTTGATTGGCGCATTCGAAGAAGTGCCGACGGTTGCTGCTTTGAGTCAGCACGTCGGTGGTGGCGAGACGGTGCAGCTCCAGCGCCATCTGTTTCTTTTCGGTGATGTCTTCGGCTATGCCTACCACGATCAAGGGTTCACCAGGTTCGATCTGCTGGTTGATGTAACACTTGTCGCTCAACCAGCGGATTTGCCCGTCGGCGGTGATGATGCGGTACTCGCGGTCTTCGACGGCGCCTTGTCCCAGCACGCGGGCCAGGCTGTGTTCGGCGTAGTCGAGGTCTTCGGGGTGAATGCTGTTGCGCCACTCCCGATGGTCTGCCAGCAGCAGGCCGGCGGAGCGCCCGAACACCCGCTCATAGGCCGGGCTCACATAAAGTACGCGGCGCGTTTCCCAGTCCATGGCCCACAGCACGGCGTTCACGCTCACCAGCATTGAGCTGAGCAACTGCTCGCGCTCACTCAGCCGTTCGACTTCACCCTGGGCGTGCACCAGCGCCAAGAGGGTCGCCGCCGCAGCCGGACGCGGATGTTCAGCGGTGGGCGGATCGGACAAGTAGGGTTTTTCGTGAACCATCGGCACAACTCTCTCTGGGCGCGCCGCACATTGAAACAGCGGTCACTACAAGGGCCACCATGATGGCGAAGTGTTCATTGAGAGAGGCGAATTGCAGTGAAGTTCCGTCAACAGGATCGATTGCCGGTGTCCGAGAAATGACGCCAAAAAGCCGTAAGGTGGGAGGGGAAGCCCTCCCACCTTACGGTCAGACCGCCGCAGGACGCAGCGAATAGGTCTTCAATTGGTGGGCGAAATCCCGCAGGGACTGGATGCCGCTGGCCTCAGCTTCATGCACCCATTCCTTTATGGCTGCCAGCATATCGTGGCCATTTGAACTGGTCTTCAGCCAGATCTGCTGCAGTGCCAGGCGCTTTTCGTAGATCACTTTAAGTGCCTGGCTGTGTTCCAGCATGCTCTGGATACGCAGGTGGTGGCGGTCATCCAACAAGCTGGTTTCTCGCGACAGCAGGCGCTTGGCGCGGTGGAATTGGTGGCGAACCGAGTGATCGACTTTTTCCAGCTCCTGCTTGACGAGCGGGGCGATCACCAACTTGCGGTACTGGGCCATGATCTGGAAACGGTTGTTGAGGATCGCCATGGCGGTGTCCATGTCCAGGTGGCCCTTGCCTTCGACGCGGTGGGCGATGGGCGCAACGCGTTGCACCTTCGCCAGGCGCAGGAAACTGAACACTTTGATCCAGGCCCAGCCCATGTCGAATTCCCACTTCTTCACCGACAACTTGGCGGAGTTGGGGTACGTGTGGTGGTTGTTATGCAGCTCTTCACCACCGACGATGATGCCCCACGGCACCAGGTTGGTCGCCGCGTCACGGCATTCGAAATTGCGATAGCCCACGGCATGGCCCAGGCCGTTGATCACGCCGGCGGCCCAGAACGGAATCCACATCATCTGGATCGCCCAGATGGTGATACCGATCGTGCCAAACAACAGCAGGTCGATCACGCCCATGATAGCCACGCCCAACAATGGGTAAGGGGTGTAGACCTTGCGTTCGATCCAGTCGTCCGGGCAGTTCTTGCCGTAGATGCGCAGGGTCTCAGGGTTTTCGGCCTCGGCGCGGTACAGTTCGGCACCTTTGCGCATAACGGTGGACAAACCCTTGATGACCGGGCTGTGCGGGTCATCGACGGTTTCGCACTTGGCGTGGTGTTTGCGGTGGATGGCAGTCCACTCGCGGGTGTTCTGCGCCGTGGTGAGCCACAGCCAGAAGCGGAAGAAGTGTTTCAGGCCGGCATTGAGCTCCAGGGAGCGATGGGCTGAATAGCGGTGCAGATAGACCGTGACCCCAACGATGGTCACGTGGGTCATCAACAGGGTGACTGCAACCAGTTGCCAGGCTGACAAGTCAAGAAAACCGTTGTACCACATAGGCTGTATGGCCCTCAGATAAAGAAAAGAACAGCTTACGCATTATCACTAAGCCTACACAGAAAACCAGCCGCTCTTTCAGATAGGAGTGACTGGATGTTTCTTATTCTATAATCCCCAGCCTTTGTAGGACGATTCTGTTTTTTGGGTAAGGATTGATCAACGTATGCTGTTTTCATGCCGAGGTGCCCTGCGTGCGGGGCTGTTTTACCTGCTGGTTTCCACTCTGTGGATAGGCCTCACTCGGCAGGTATTGATCGAGTTTCTCGATGACCCCAGCGAGCTGAACCACTGGTTGCAAGTAAGTGGCTATGTGTGGGTGGCCTTCAGCGCCTTGGCGATTTACCTGATCTACGCCCGGTTTGCCCGTGCCCACGAATTGCAACAACCCCTGAAGGAAAACCGCGAGCGCCTGCGCCAAGCCGCCGCCGTGTTCGATTGTACCCGTGAGGGCGTGCTGGTCACCGACGCCCAGGGGCTGATCGTCCACGTCAATCGCGCCTTTATGGCGATCACTGGTTATCAAGGCGAAGACGTCATGGGCCAGCGTCCCAGCCTGTTCAAGTCCGGTCGCCATTCGTCGAATTTCTACCAGCAGATGTTCCAGAGCCTGGAGAGCACCTGCGAATGGAGCGGAGAAATCTGGAACCGGCGCAAGAGCGGTGAAATTTATCCACAGTGGCAAACCATTCGTGTGATTCACGATGACCAAGGCCACGTCAGTCATTACGTCGCAGTGTTCTCCGATATCAGCGCCATCAAGGATTCCGAGCACGAACTGGCCCACCTCGCGCACCACGACCCCCTGACTGATCTGCCCAACCGCCTGCTGTTCACCGACCGCGCCGAGCAGGCACTGGCCTCGGCGCAAGTCCACAAGCGCGGTTGCGGCCTGCTGTTGCTGGACCTGGATCACTTCAAAATCATCAACGACAGCCTGGGCCACAATGTTGGAGACCAGTTGCTCAAGCAGGTGGGCGAACGGCTGCAGGGGTTGTTCGGACCCGGCGTGACCCTGGCGCGCCTGGGTGGAGATGAGTTCGCGGTGCTCGCGGAAAGTTGTCCACAGGTGGTTCAGGCTGCCGCCTTGGCGCAACGCATCCTCGATGCGATGAAGCAGCCGTTCATCTTCGACGGCCATCAGCTGTTTATCAGCGCCAGCGTTGGCATCAGCCTCTTTCCCAGCGATGCCCTGAGCGCCGAACAGCTGTTGCGCAACGCCGACTCTGCGCTGTTCAAGGCCAAGAGCGCCGGCCGCGAAGGCTACGCGTTGTACACCGAAGAACTCACCGCCCTTGCGCAGAACCGCGTGGAAATTGCCAACGAGCTGCGTCGTGCCCTCGAGCAGCAAGAGTTGCGCGTTTATTACCAGCCGGTGCATGAGCTGCACGGCAGTCGCCTGATAGGCGTCGAGGCACTGGTGCGCTGGCAGCACCCGGAGCGTGGCCTGGTGCCGCCGGGGGAATTTATCCCGATTGCCGAGCGCACCGGGTTGATTGCCGATATCGACGCTTGGGTCATGGACCAGGCTTGCCGGCAGATGTGCCAATGGCTGGCCGATGGGGTGCCGTTGAGCTTTATCGCCGTCAACGTTTCCAGCCGGTTGTTTGCGCGGCGCGAACTGTACGAGCAGGTCGCCCAAGTGCTGCACGATACGGGCCTCGACCCCGGTTTCCTTGAACTTGAAGTGACCGAAAGCGCAGTGATGGACGACCCCGAAGTCGCCCTGGAACAACTACACCGCCTGCGCGAACTGGGCTTGCGCCTGGCCATTGATGATTTTGGTACCGGTTACTCGTCGCTTCTGCGGCTCAAGCGCCTGCCTGTGCAGAAGCTCAAGATCGACCAAGGGTTTGTCGCTGGGTTGCCGTGGGATGAGGACGATGCAGCGATTGTGCGGGTGGTGATTGCGCTGGCGAAAAGCATGGGCATGCAGGTGCAGGCCGAAGGGATCGAGCAGGTGGAGCAGGCGCGGTTTTTGTTGGAGCAGGAATGCGATCTGGGGCAGGGGTATTGGTTTGGCAGGCCGATGCCGGCGCAGGAAATTGATTGGTCGAAAGCACCCACCATCCGTGCTTGAAATACGGTCAAAATGTGGGAGCGGCGGTGCGACGATTCGACTTGCTCGCTCCCATATTTGGATCTGCTTGCGACTTGATTTCGGCGTTGATCAATGAAATCAGCGCGCAACCCCACGCCTCACCAGAAAATTCTTTCTGGTTATATAAACATGCTCAAATAGTATTTTTAAGAATATCCGCGCTTATCTACTATCGCCCTCATGCCGCAAGCAGTGCCGCCACTGCGAGGCACTATTCATTTCAGGAGCGAGACCATGAGCGCATCTCTACGTAGCGTCGACGGCCAGGACGAAGCAGCCATTTTGCGTGAGATCCAGAGCGCCCTGCGCGATCTGCGGTTTGGCGCGGTGGAAATCACTGTGCACAACGCGCAAGTGGTACAGATCGAACGCAAAGAAAAATTCCGTCTGCAGAATCCGGGTAACAAACCGAGCTAAGCAAGAACGGCGATAGACCCGCAATTATAAGAAAAAGCCAACACCCCAGAATTTCAGGAGCTTCTATGTCGTCGATTCGCCGTTATGTCCTGGCCGCCCTGGCCAGTGCCGTGTTTGCAGGTTCCGCGGTTGCCAAGGACTACGAGTTGCTCAACGTCTCGTACGACCCTACCCGTGAGCTGTACCAGGACTACAACGCTGAGTTCACCCGTTTCTGGAAACAGTCCCACCCCGGCGACAACGTCAAGATCCAGCAATCCCACGGTGGTTCGGGCAAACAAGGGCGTGCCGTGATCGACGGCCTGCGCGCCGACGTAGTGACCCTGGCCCTGGCCGGTGACATCGACGAAATCGCAAAACTGGGCAAGAGCCTCCCGGAAAGCTGGCAGACCCGCCTGCCGGACGCCAGCACCCCGTACACCTCGACCATCGTGTTCCTGGTGCGCAAGGGCAACCCTAAAGGCATCAAGGATTGGGGCGACCTGATCAAGAAAGAGGTGTCCGTGATCACCCCAAACCCGAAAACCTCCGGCGGCGCACGCTGGAACTTCCTCGCCGCCTGGGCCTACGGTCTGAAAACCGGCGGCAGCGAAGCCAAGGCCCAGGAGTACGTGAAAGAGCTGTTCAAACACGTGCCTGTGCTGGACACCGGCGCGCGTGGTTCGACCATCACCTTCGTCAACAACGGTCAGGGTGACGTGTTGCTGGCCTGGGAAAACGAGGCGTTCCTGGCCCTTAAAGAAGACGGCGGCGCTGACACGTTCGATATCGTCGTGCCTTCGCTGTCGATTCTCGCGGAGCCGCCAGTGGCCGTGGTTGACAAGAACACCGAGAAAAAGGGCAACACCGAAATCGCCACTGAATACCTCAAACACCTGTACAGCCCGGCTGGCCAGGAGATTGCGGCCAAGAACTTCTACCGCCCACGCGATGCAAAAGTGGCCGCCAAATACGCCCAGCAGTTCCCGAAACTGGACCTGGTGACTATCGACAAAGACTTCGGTGGCTGGAAAACTGCCCAACCGAAATTCTTTAACGACGGTGGCGTGTTCGACCAGATCTACACGGCGCAGTAAACAAATCATGTAGAAGCGATCTTGTGTGGGCGCTGGCTTGTAGGACCGCTGCGATAGCGTCACTGCGGCGTCACTGACACACCGAGGTGCCTGCATCGCGGGCAAGCCCGGCTTCCACATAAGCTCGCGTTCTGCTCGATACTACTCGTTAACCAAGGACTCTTATGTCGCGTCGTATCTCCCCCGTCATACCCGGCTTCGGGCTGACGCTGGGCTACACCGTGGTGTACCTCAGCCTGATCGTACTCATTCCCCTCGCGGCGATGTTTGTACACGCTGCACAACTCACCTGGGATCAGTTCTGGGCCATCATCTCCGCACCGCGCGTGCTGGCGGCGTTGCAGCTGAGCTTCAGCACCGCGCTCTACGCCGCGCTGATCAATGGCGTGATCGGCACGCTGCTGGCCTGGGTGCTGGTGCGCTACACCTTCCCGGGCCGCAAGATCATCGATGCGATGATCGACCTGCCGTTCGCCTTGCCCACCGCTGTAGCCGGTATCGCGCTGACCGCGTTGTACACGCCGAACGGCTTCGTCGGCCAGTTCGCCGCCGACCTGGGATTCAAGATCGCCTATACCCCGTTGGGCATCACCCTGGCGCTGACCTTTGTCACCTTGCCGTTCGTAGTACGCACGGTGCAGCCGGTGCTCGCCGATATCCCTCGGGAAATCGAAGAGGCCGCCGCCTGCCTGGGCGCCAAGCCGTTGCAGGTGTTCCGCTACATCCTCGTGCCGGCATTGCTGCCGGCCTGGCTGACCGGTTTTGCCCTGGCGTTCGCGCGTGGCGTGGGTGAGTACGGTTCGGTGATTTTCATCGCTGGCAACATGCCGATGAAAACCGAGATCCTGCCGCTGCTGATCATGGTCAAGCTCGACCAATATGACTACCGCGGCGCCACGTCCATCGGCGTGCTGATGCTGGTGGTTTCCTTTGTATTGCTGCTGCTGATCAACTTGTTGCAGCGGCGCATCGAACGTCCATAAGGAGGCGCGGAACATGTCCCAATCGTCTATTTCCGCGGCGTCCTCGGCCAATGCAGCCCGCCGTGGCAGCGCAACGTCGCGACGTATCTTGATCGGCCTTGGCTGGCTGGTGTTCGTGTTGTTCCTGTTGTTGCCGCTGTTGATCGTGGTGACCCAGGGCTTGAAGAACGGCCTCGGTGCGTTTTTCACCGCGATCCTTGAGCCAGACGCGCTGTCGGCACTGAAGCTCACGGTGATCGCCGTGGCGATCTCGGTGCCGCTCAACCTGGTGTTCGGCGTCAGCGCCGCGTGGTGCGTGAGCAAATACTCGTTCCGTGGCAAGAGCATCCTGGTCACGCTGATCGACTTGCCGTTCTCGGTGTCTCCGGTGATCGCGGGTCTGGTCTACGTGCTGATGTTCGGCGCGCAGGGTTTCTTTGGCCCTTGGCTGCAAGAGCATGACATCCAGATCGTGTTCGCCTTGCCCGGCATCGTGCTGGCAACCATCTTTGTCACCGTACCCTTCGTGGCCCGTGAACTGATCCCGCTGATGCAGGAGCAGGGCACCCAGGAAGAAGAGGCCGCGCGCCTGCTGGGCGCCAATGGCTGGCAGATGTTCTGGCATGTGACCGTGCCGAACATCAAATGGGGCCTGATCTACGGCGTGGTGCTGTGTACTGCGCGGGCCATGGGTGAGTTCGGCGCGGTGTCGGTGGTGTCCGGCCACATTCGCGGCGTTACCAACACCCTGCCGTTGCATGTCGAGATCCTCTACAACGAATACAACCATGTCGCCGCGTTTGCCGTCGCGAGCCTGTTGCTGATCCTGGCGCTCTTCATCCTGCTGCTCAAGCAGTGGAGCGAGAACCGTATCAACCGCCTGCGCAACAGCGCCGGTGAGGAATAAGTCATGTCGATCGAAGTCCGTAATGTCAGCAAGAACTTCAACGCCTTCAAGGCCCTGAGCAGCATCAATCTGGACATCCAGAGTGGCGAGTTGGTGGCGTTGCTCGGCCCGTCCGGCTGCGGCAAGACCACCTTGCTGCGCATCATCGCAGGGCTCGAAACACCGGATGACGGCAGCATCGTGTTCCACGGTGAAGACGTGTCCGGCCACGACGTACGCGATCGCAACGTCGGCTTTGTGTTCCAGCACTACGCGCTGTTCCGCCACATGACCGTGTTCGACAACGTGGCTTTCGGCCTGCGCATGAAGCCAAAGAACCAGCGCCCGAATGAAAGCCAGATCGCGGTCAAGGTGCATGAACTGCTGAACATGGTGCAGCTGGACTGGTTATCGGATCGCTACCCGGAACAGCTCTCCGGCGGCCAACGCCAGCGTATCGCCCTGGCCCGCGCCCTGGCCGTAGAACCCAAAGTGCTGTTGCTCGACGAACCCTTCGGCGCCCTCGACGCCAAAGTGCGTAAAGAGCTGCGCCGCTGGCTGGCGCGCCTGCACGAAGACATCAACTTGACGTCCGTGTTTGTGACCCACGACCAGGAGGAGGCCATGGAAGTCGCCGACCGCATCGTAGTGATGAACAAGGGTGTGATCGAGCAGATCGGTTCACCGGGCGAAGTCTACGAAAACCCGGCCAGCGATTTCGTCTATCACTTCCTAGGGGATTCCAACCGTCTGCACCTGGGTGAAGACAAGCACGTGCTGTTCCGCCCTCACGAAGTGTCGCTGTCGCGGCATGAGCTGGAAGATCACCATGCGGCTCAAGTGCGCGACATTCGCCCATTGGGCGCCACCACGCGGGTAACCCTGAAGGTCGAAGGCCAGAGCGAACTGATCGAGGCAGAAGTGGTGAAAGACCACGACAGCCTGACCGGGCTGGCGAGGGGTGAGACGCTTTTCTTCAAGCCCAAGGTCTGGCAAAAAGCCTAAGTACCCATGGAGATCAATGTGGGAGCTGGCTTGCCTGCGATAGCAACACCTCGGTATGACTGTTAGACCGAGGTGTTGCTATCGCGGGCAAGCCCGGCTCCCACATTGGATCTCTATTAACTTTCAGACCGTAGCGCGTTTTTCTCTGACGGCCACCGGCCCCGACCGCTCTTCAATCTGCTGCTTGAGCCCCTGCCGCAACCCCAGCAAAAACGCCAACTCCGCCACCACAAACAACGGCCCCACGATCAGCCCCGACACATCATCCACAAACGCCGGCTTCTTGCCTTCGTAGTAATGCCCGACGAACTGAATCACCCAGCCCACCACAAACATCCCGATGCCGCCGCTGAGCCACACCATCGTGCTCTGTGCCGCCAGCACATGCCCGGCCCACACCGACAGGCCCATCAGCAGCGTCATCAACACACCCAGCGCCAGTTCCAGGCGCAGGTAAAACCACGCTGACAGCAGTGCGACGATCACTGCCGGCGAAATCCACACCCCACCGATCGCCCATTCCGGGCGTGACAGCAGCACGGCCACCGCGACGACAATCAGTGGAATGCCGATAAAGTGGCTGGCGATATTGCGCGGGTCGCGGTGGTAGGCAGCGTATTGACTGAGGTGGTCGACGAGGCTTTTCATTGTTATTCCTCCTGTAGGATGTTTGATCATCTCCCGTCAGCCGGCGACTGACTGTCAACTGGGCGACAATCTCTGGAGTTCTCATGATTGCGGCAACCTGGCATGCCCGATTGGCCACCGGTCAGTGGTTCAGCCACCTGCCTGTGCAGCTACAGGATAGTGTGCTGGCGGCGGCTCGGCTGCGTCAGCTGACGGCGGGGCAATACCTGTTCAGGCGCGGTGATCCGCCCTGTGGGGTGTATGCGGTATTGGAGGGGGCCGTGCGTGTCAGTGCGGTCAATGCGCAGGGCAAGGAAGCGGTGTTGAGCCTGATTGAAACACCTTTCTGGTTTGGCGAGATCTGCCTGTTCGACGGTTTGCCGCGCACCCACGACGCCTTGTCGGTTGGGCCGTGCACGCTGTTGCAGGTGCCGCAATCGGCGATGCTCGAGATGCTTGACCAAAACCCGACGTACTGGCGCGACATGGCGTTGTTGATGAGCCAGAAGTTGCGCCTGTCGCTGATCAATATCGAACAGATGAGCCTGATGCCGGCGTCGACGCGTATCGCTCACCGGCTGCTGATGATTGCCGGCGGGTACGGCGAGATAGAGCACTCCCGTCGCGTCTTGCAGCTGCCTCAGGAAGATTTGGCCGCGATGTTGAGCCTGTCGCGCCAGACCACCAACAGTTTGCTCAAGGCCTTAGAGCAGCAAGGGATCATCAAGCTGAGTTACGGCGCGATTGAAGTCCTCGACCTGCCGCGCTTGCGGCAGGCCGCTGGGGCGGACTAGGAACCGCGATATGTCGAAAAGCCGTAAGGGCTCAGCAGCAGCGGGATGTGGTAGTGCTGGTCGGCCTGCTTGACCTCGAATATCACCGGGACTTGCGGGAAAAACGTCTCGCGATTGGCTTTCTTGTAGTAGTCGCCGGTCTTGAATACCACGCGATACTCGCCCGGTTTCATGGCTTGGTTGGCCGGGAACAGTTCGGCGATGCGCCCCTGCTGGTTGGTGACACCTTCGGACAGCGATTGCCAGTGATCGCCTACGTGCTGCTCCAGGGTGACGCTGACACCGGCAGACGGCAGGCCGTTTTCCAGGTTCAGGACATGCACGCTCAGGGGGTTGCCGGCCGCCAGGGCCAGGCTGCTCAGGCCGCTCAGGCTGAGGGCGGCGAGGGTCTTAGTCAGGGTTTTCATTGAGGTTTCCTCAAGGGGTGATTGTCAGGCCAAGTTGAGTGGCTGCCTTTACCGCGCACGCTTCGTCCTGCTCGGCACCGCCGGCACCGGCAACGCCCAACGCGCCCACCAGTTCAGCGTCGGCAAACAGCGGGATGCCGCCCCCGAGCAACAGCAATTCGGGCAAGCTGTTAAGGTTGGCGGCCTCGGGGTTGTTGCGCGCACGCTCGGCAAACAGGCGGGTGGGGGTTTTCGTCGACAACGCCGTGTACGCTTTGCGTTGGCTGGCGATGCTGTTGTGCGGACCTACGCCGTCGGCCCGCAGGCTGAGCAATGGATTGCCGCCCCGATCAAGTACGGTAAGTGCCGCCGTGCACTGCGCCAGGCTGGCGTCTGCCAGTTGGCGTGCGGTGTGCAAATCCAGGTCGGCGTGGCGCGGCAGCGGTGGTGCTGCCAGGGCGGTGGCGCTGATGGCGAAGCTCAAGAACAAGGCATTGCGATACATGGGAACGGCTCCAGAAAGCAGGCCGCTACCTTAGCCAGTGATCTCGGTCAAAAGCCGAACAATTCGATTACAGGTTTGTAATGAACCAAGAGGTAGGCATGCAGGTATTGTTAGTGGAAGACCAGCCGAAATTAGCGCAACTCATGGCCCAGGGCTTGAGTGAGGCCGGCTTCGCAGTGGAAGTCGCCGCCAATGGCATGGCGGCTCAGCGGTTTGTGGAAAGCGCTGAATACGACTTGGTGATCCTGGATGTGATGTTGCCGGGTTTGAATGCCTGGAAGTTGCAGCAGGCGATTCGCAAGAAGGGCGAGACGCCGGTGTTGTTCTTGACGACCCCGGAAGGGATTGAGGACCGCCTGCGCGGGTTGGAACTGCATGAGGATGATTACTTGCTCAAGCCGTTTGAGGCCAAGGCTTTGGTGGCGCGGGTGAAGAAGCTGTTGCGGCGTGATCGCGGGCGTTGATTGATCCGGCATGTCTAGCGCCTTCGCTATCGCGAAGAGGCCCTCAAAAACACAACACACTCACCTACCGCAAGCCATCCCTGAACTGCCCCGGCGTCATACCCGTCCAGCGCTTGAACGCCCGGTTGAAGCTGCTGGTATCGGCAAACCCCAGCAAATGGCTGATCTCTGCCAATGAGCATTGCGGATCCCGTAGATGCAGCAACGCCAAATTCTCCCGGCATTCATTGAGCAACGCATCAAACCGACACCCTTCATCCGCCAGGTGCCGCTGCAAACTGCGCAAGCTCAGGTGCAGGGCCTGGGCAATGCGCTCAGCACTTGGCTCGCCGTCCGGCAATTGCGCTTCAATAGCCGCACGCACCTTACGTTCCCAGGTCAGCGGCTGCAGCTGGGCGAGAGTGCGCTTGAGCACGGTTTCGTTGTGCTCGGCCAGTTCAGGGTTGGCGTCGTCCAAGTGGCTGTCGAAGTCGTGGGCGGCAAACTCCAGGCAGTCTTCTTCGGCGCCGAAGAACACGGGCGCCCGAAACACGGTGTGCCACGGATTGGGATCGGCAGGCTCTGGCCGTCGCAGGTGCACCGCCAGCGGTGCGTACTCACGGCCCAGGCGATTGCGGCAGGTGCGCACATAAATCGCCGCAAACGCATCAATGGCCTCGAATGCCGGCGCCGGGCTGCCCGGGGGTTGCAGCAGGCGAAAGCGGTAGCGCTCGCCGTCTCTGCTAAGCGCCAGCGTCAGCGCATCACTGACCACCTGGTGATAACGCACGATGCGCTCGAACACCTCCCGCAGGCTGCCGCTGGCTACCAGCGCATACCCCAGCGCATGGAAGGTGGTGGGGCTGACAAACCGCGACACCCGCAAGCCAATCGCCGGGTCACCGCTGGCTTGCACCGCCAATTCCCATAACCGCGTCGTGGCTGACAGCGGATAACGCGCATTGGGATCGTCCATCTGCTGCGGGTCGAGCCCGGCTTTCAGGCAAAGCGCGGCGCTGTCCAGGCCCAAGGCATCGAGCTGCTTGCGCAGGGCGCGGGTCCAGCTGGCGAGGGAGGTGGGCTCGGTCATGACGATTGGCGCTTGCGGTCAACAGGTTGGCGTCCAGGGCTAGCGTCCTGCCAGATCGCGTGGGGCAGGATGAACGCATCGATAACCAGAGGATGTGATCATGGACGGTACTTCTGCAAGCCCCCAGCAGATGAATGCACAACAGCGCGCGGCGCATATCCGTGATGTGGTGCTGGCCGAAGGCGTGCGCTTGCGCCGGCAGCACCCCTGGTTGCTGCATCAAGACGCATTGGGCGCGGGCATTCTGGCGTTTGCGCTGGTCGGCATGCTTGGCTCCGCAGCGCTCTACGTCACCGGGTATATAGCCTGGTGGGTGTGCCTGCTGCTCAACGCCTTCCTCGCTTCATTGACCCATGAACTGGAACACGACCTGATCCACAGCATGTATTTTCGCAAGCAGCGCCTGCCCCACAACCTGATGATGGGCCTGGTGTGGCTGGCGCGTCCGAGCACGATCAACCCGTGGATACGCCGCCACTTGCACCTCAACCATCACAAGGTCTCCGGTACTGAGACCGATATGGAAGAGCGCGCCATCACCAACGGCGAGCCTTGGGGTTTTGCGCGGTTGCTGATGGTCGGTGATAACGTCATGTCGGCGTTTATCCGCATGCTGCGGGCCAAGACCTGGAAGCACAAACTGTCGATCCTCAAGCGCTCGCTGCTGGTGTACGCACCGCTGGCGCTGCTGCATTGGGGCGCGTGGTACGTGTTCCTGGGTTTCCATGCCGCCAACGGCCTCGCCAGCCTGGTGGGCGCACCCATCGAATGGTCTGCCGGCACCTTGCAGGTGATGCAGGTGATCGACATCGCCGCCGTGGTGATCATTGGCCCCAATGTACTGCGTACCTTTTGCCTGCACTTCGTCAGCTCCAACATGCACTACTACGGTGATGTGGAACTGGGCAATGTGATCCAGCAAACCCAGGTGTTGAACCCTTGGTGGATGTGGCCGTTGCAGGCGTTCTGCTTCAACTTCGGCAGCACCCACGGCATCCACCATTTTGTGGTGAAAGAGCCGTTTTACATCCGCCAGATGACCGCGAAGGTGGCGCACGAGGTCATGGCGCAAATGGGTGTGCGCTTCAATGATTTCGGGACGTTTGCGCGGGCCAATCGGCTTGGTTTTCCACCGCCTGCAGGGTTTCGATCAGCACCTTCGCCACAGGCGACAAGCGAACCCCAGCGCGGCTGATCACCCCGCTACGGTTGTTCAGGCTGTCCAGCGCATGGGGCAGGTTGCGCCAGTGCAACACCTGCAATTGGTCACTGGCGAAAGCGTCGACGAACGTTTGTTCGGCGCCCAGGCCAATAGCGGGTGTCCGGCGCGGCAGAAAAATAGGAGAGCCGGAATTTTAAGGGGGCTGATTATTCCGTCAATGAAGCATGTTTTTTTATATTGACCTTAAAGGCATAGCTATAGAGCGGGTGCCGTTCGGTAGGTGGCGGGGCTGAACACGCGGGTCACCACCAGCATTGCCACGGCCGTTACGGTCAGCACCGCCCAGGCGCTGACAAAGCTGCCGGTGAGTTCGCGCAGCCAGCCGGTCAGCCATGGCGAAATCGCATTGATCAAAAAGCCCACGCCCTGCACGAAGGCAGCCAGTTGACCGGCCTGTCGCGGGTCGCGGTGGTGGTCGAGGGTCAGCAACAGGCTCAGGGCAAAACACGCGCCCAGGCCGAAACCGCACAAGGCAACCCACAGGTGGGGACATTGCAGCGGCGCGAGCAACAGGCCGAGGTAGCCGATGGTCTGGGCCAGCAGGCTGACCCACAGCAGTGGCCGACGGTCTATCCCGCGTTGCGCCAGCACCGGCATCAACAGCGCGGCGATCACCTGGAAGATGGTCATGAATGCCAGCAGCGAACCACTGGGCAACACGCCCCAGCCCAGTTGCTGATAATAGGCGGGCAGCCAAGCAACCATGCTCATGTAACCGCAGTTCACCAAGCCGAAATACAGCGCCAGCAGCCACGCGCGACGGTTGCGCAGGCCCTGGAATGCAGGTGTTGCCTGTGGGTTTTTGGCTGTGCCGAGCGGCAACCAGGCCCACAGCAGCAGCGCCGCCAATGCGGGCAACAGCCACACGCCAAGCCCGGCCTGCCAGTGCTGGAAGTAGCTGGCCACCACCGGGCTAAGCAGCGCTGCCAGGCCGCCACCGGCCATCAGCGACGCCGAATACACGCCCATCGCCACCGGCACACGGTGACGAAACTCACGCTTGATCATCGCCGGCACCAACGCCTGGATCAGCGCCACACCGGCACCGCCGAGCAAGGCCGTGACCAGCAGCGCCGAACCCTGGCCCATCAGCCAACGGGCCAGGCACGCCAGCAGGATCATCATCAGGCCCAGGGCAATGCCGCGCCGCTCACCCAACTGCGCTTCAACGCGCACGCCCACCAGCGCCACCAGGCCCATGCACACCACCGGTAGGCTGGTGAGCAAGGCGCTGCTCTGGAAACTCAAGCCGGTGGCCAGGCGTATTTCGCCGAGCAAAGGGCTGATGGAACTGAGGATGGGTCGCAGATTGAGACCCAGGACTACCAACAGTCCCCAGCCGGCGAATTTGCCGGCAGATGAAGGGTTGAGCGTCATGCAGCAGGCGTCCGAAGGGTCAAAAATGAAGCGTGAGTATGGGCAGCACCACGGGTATTCTGAAATTAAATATAACCATGCCAACCAGTGGCAAATGGAATGGTGAGAGCCATGTTTGATCCCGTGTTATTGCGCAGCTTTGTCGCCGTGGTGGATTGCGGCAATTTCACCCGCGCCGCCGAGCGCCTGCACCTGACCCAATCCACCGTGAGCCAGCAGATCCGCCGCCTGGAACAGGGGGTGGCGTGCCAGTTGCTGGATCGTGACCAACGCCGTGTGGTGGCGACGGCGGAGGGGGAACGCCTGCTCGTTTATGCGCGGCGCATCCTCGCGCTGAATGAGGAAGCCGCTGACGTATTGATCAGCCAGCAAAGCGACGGCGTGCTACGCCTCGGTGTACCTGAAGACTTTGCCGCCGAACGCCTTATGCCTCTGCTCTCGGCCTTTGTGCAAGCCTATCCTCGAGTGCGTCTGGAGGTCACCAGTGGCCTCGGCCCCGAATTGCAGCGTCAGTACCGCGGCGGTGAGTTCGATGTGTTGTTGGTCAAGCAGATGGGCGACAGCGACGACTGCCTGGCCTCATGGCCAGAGCCTTTGTGCTGGGTGGACAGTCGTCACACACCGTCACTGGGTCGCGATCCCCTGCCGTTGGTGGCATTCCCGGTGGGCGGCCTGTACCGCAATGAAATGCTGCAACACCTGGAAGTGGGCGGCTGGCGCTGGCGTATTGGCTATTCCAGCGCGAGCCTGGCCAGCGTGTGTTCTGCGGTCGTGGCGGGGTTGGGGATCAGTTTGTTGCCCCGTCGAGTGGTGGAGGCCGGGCATGTCGTACTGGGCGCAGACAGCGGTTTGCCCAAGGTGCAGGGCGTTCGGCTTGCGCTGTATGGGCGCGCTGGCCTGGGTGCGGCAGGGCAGAGCTTGCAGCGCCAATTGCTTGATTTGTGCACGAACAACCCTGCCTGACCGATGCCTTTGCTGAATATTTTTATGCCTCAAATGCATTGAAAAGCAGCGACTCGACGCCAGCCCGCGCAGGACGTGGATATCCAGTTTCTGGGTGCTTCGCTTATTCATTTTTTGATCTATTTATAACTTTAAGAGATAAGCGTCTGGCCCCGATGATTCAGCCATCGACGGCCTTCCATGCAGGCCCGTCGGTTTTTGTTCAAGACCGTAGGGAGTGAATCAATGGGCAATGTCCAGACCGCCGCCAGTGCACACGAGGCGCAAGGGCGCCAGGCACCGGCTGGCGATTTGGTCGCCCTTGGCCGGCCGCACCGCGCGCCGTTGGGCACCTGCGAACGCAGAAAACTCCAAAGCGTTTCTCCAGCCGTCACTTGAATCCATTGAAAGCGTGGTGATCTGGCTGCTGGTGGTCTTTTCGGTCGCCACCTGGGGCCGGCCACGACACTGACCCACCGCCTTCGCGAGCAAGCTCCCACATTTTGACTTGTGGGTTTGAGATTTTGGTTATTAATAAATAGCTTCTTATTCCTTAACGGATATAACCAACGTCCCTATACTGTTCAGCAACGTTAAACGCCGCAGGAGGGCACATCCATGCACAGCGAGTCGACTCGTTATCTGATCGTGCCGGGCTGGCAAGGATCGCCAGTAGACCATTGGCAAAGTCACTGGCAGACCAACCTGCCCAACAGTGCACGGGTGGAACAGGCCGATTGGCTCACCCCGCGTCGCGAAGACTGGGTAGCCGCGCTGGCCGAAGCCATCGCCGCCGACAGCACGCCGGTGATCCTGATCGCGCATAGCCTGGGCTGCATCACCGTAGCGCATTGGGCGGCCACGGCCCCCGTGCAGTTTCTACGGCACGTGCGCGGCGCCTTGCTGGTGGCCCCGGCCGATGTCGAACGTCCTGCCTGCTCGCCTGCCTTGCGCAACTTTGCGCCGATCCCCACCAACCTGCTGCCGTTTCCCAGCCAGGTGGTCAGTTCCGATAACGACAGTGCCGTCAGTGCTCCACGAGCCTTGGAGCTAGCGCGTAACTGGGGGGCCGAAGCCGGGATCTTGTCCGGTGCCGGGCATATCAATGTGAAATCCGGCCACCAACGCTGGGAGCAGGGTTTCGCTTACCTCTATCGCCTGCAGAGCCGCCTAGAGCAACACGCCCGGCGTACCGCCTGAACATTTTTCAACGTCCCGTCCCTGAGTGGATTGGTGGCGGGAGCCTGCCATGAGTCTGCATGAAACCTACGGCCAGCCTTTGCTGACCTTTCCCGATGCCGAGAAAAGCCCGCTGAGTATCCGCGCCAAGGCGTTGGTGTTTGTTGATCCCCGTTCGCGGCAACTGCGCGAAGAGCTGGAAAGCCTCGCACCGCGCGCCTTGCCCGTGTTGATCCGCGGCGAGACCGGTAGCGGTAAAGAGCTGCTGGCGCGGCATATCCACCGTGGCAGCGACCGCACCGGCTTGTTTGTCTGCGTCAACTGCGGCGCCATCAGCCCGACTTACGCCGATGCCGAATTGTTCGGCTATGCCGCTGGAGCCCACAGTGGCGCGGCCAGCAGCCGGGCCGGTTGGTTTGGATCGGCGAATGGCGGCACGTTGTATTTGGATGAGATCGGCGACTTGCCGCTGCCGATCCAGGTGAAACTGCTGGCCGCCCTGGAAAACCACGAAGTCACCCGCGTCGGTGCCCATCAGCCTAGCCCGGTGGATGTGCGCCTGGTCGCCGCCACCAGCATCGACCTGTCCCAGGCCGTGGCTGCCGGCAAGTTCCATGAGCGCTTGTTCCATTACTTGAGCGAAGGCCGGTTGGACTTGCCGGCGCTGCGCGAGCGCGTCGGCGATATCCTGTCCCTGGCCGAGTACTTCCTCGGGATCTACAGTCAGCGCTTGGACCTGCCGGCGCCGCTGATCAGTGATGCCGCCCAGCGTGTGTTGGAACACCACAGCTGGCCGGGAAACACCCGTGAGCTGGAAAACGTTATTCACTTTGCGTTGCTGGTCAGCAGCGGCGACGAGATTTTGCCCGAGCATTTGAACCTGCCAGTGGCGGGCTCGCCGCTGGAGCAAGTACAGCGAATTTTCAACAGTGCCAGCCTTGCCGAGCAGGAAACGCTGCGCAAATTCCTGTATGAACAAAATGGAATATCAACGTGAATAAAAGATATTGTTCGGGAATAAAAAATCTAGGTATTGTCCATCCCATGCCTCGATAGCACTTCGCTGGCACACCATATAAGAACGGTCGTCAGAGACGCCCCGGAATTTCGATAAGGACACTGCATGAAAAAGGTTCTGTTGTTTACCGCACTGGCGGCTGCCCTGACTGCAAGCTTGGCCCAGGCCAACGAGAAACTGGTGGTTGCTGCCACTCCGATCCCGCACGCTGAGATCCTCGAGCTGATCAAGCCGACCCTGGCCAAAGAAGGTGTGGACCTGGAAATCAAAGTCTTCACCGACTACGTGCAACCCAACACGCAGGTTGCCGAGAAACGCTTGGATGCCAACTACTTCCAGACCCTGCCGTACCTGGAAAACTTCAACAAGGGCAAGGGCACCAACCTCGTCACCGTCGTCGGTGTACACGTTGAACCGATCGGCGGTTACTCGAAAAAGATCAAGAACATTTCTGAACTCAAAGATGGCGCGACCGTTGCCATCCCGAACGAAGGCTCCAACAGCGGCCGTGCCCTGTTGCTGCTGCAAAAGAACGGTCTGATCACGCTGAAAGACCCGACCAATGCCCTGTCCACGCCGAAAGACATCAAGGACAACCCCAAGCACCTGAAATTCAAGGAGCTGGAATCGGCCCTGCTGCCACGCGTGCTGGATCAGGTTGACCTCGACGTCATCAACACCAACTACGCCCTGGAAGCTGGCCTCAACCCAGCGAAAGACGCGCTGATCATCGAAGACGCCAAGTCGCCCTACGTGAACTTCCTGGTGGCGCGCCCGGACAACAAGGACAGCGATGCTATCCAGAAACTGTCCAAGGCCCTGACCAGCCCGGAAGTCAAAGCCTTCATTGAGAAGAAGTACAACGGCGCGGTCGTGCCGGCGTTCTGATGTAAGCCAAAACCCCCTTCAAGGTTTCAACGCCGACGGCTTGTACTGCGTCGGCGTTTTTTATGCCCGGTCTTTTTGAGAAAACAGGGTTAGAAAATATAGGCGTATCAACTACTTTATTGGCCTAAGCGAATTGTTTGGTTCATTTATCAATTTGAATAATTAATTCTGGGTGTGTTTATAAATTATCTTACAGTTTTAGTTTTGCTCGATTGAATGTGTGAGAGCAACCTTGCACAGGTTGTAGGAGTCATCGCATGGAGGCACCAGTGAGTTATATAATTTTTTGGAGCCGTTATTATTATGTTGAAAGCCATTTCCCCCAATCATGTGCCGACCTTTACGGCCGCTCCTGTCATTGGGGTTCACCCGCCAGAAAGTGCTGCAAGCTTCGACACCCAATACCCCAAAGACCAGTGCAAGCCGGTACCCAATAATATCCACATGGTCTGGGTCGGCTCCAAGCCCGGCTCAAACCAGGACGCCTACTTACGCCAGTGGGCCAAGATGAACCCCAACCATAAAATTATGTTGTGGGTGGACGCTACTCAATTCGATGCTTATACAACCAATAAAACAGCACAGGCTAACGCTGAAAGTATCTATCCAAACTATCAGTCGGAAAGGCCTGTTCGTGGCGTGTTCAGTCAACTTAAAACGGTGATGAGCAGCCCAGGGAACGAGCAGCGTAATAAGGTTGAGCAAAAACAGGTGATCTCAGAACTTAATAAAGAACTGTCGTCCTCAGGTAACAAAGCATTGAGGGCTTCTCTGCTGCCTGAGGGTGGGAAAGTGACGCCGGAGAATGCTTCGCAAGTGCTAAGTGCATTTGCGCGTCATGCTTCACGTACCGATGATAAGTTTAATCAAGCAGAAGCCACCATTCTCGACCAGACCACCAAGTCGTGGGACCGCTATGTCAGCAACCCGCCCCGTGATACGACTGCGCTAGCTGCTTTGCAAGAGCGATTCGCAGACCTGAAAAACGTACAGATACGTGATTTGAGCAATCCGGCCGATATACGGTTGAAAAACCAGGACGTTTATCAACATGAAATCATCGGGCGCAATGGCGGTTATGCCGCAGCCTCTGACGTCGCCCGTTATGAAATCGTCAATCGACATGGCGGCACCTACACAGACATCGATCTGGAAAGCGTACGCCCGCTTGATGGCGCATTGAATGCCCATCCGGACCTGATGCTGGTCGGCATGGCGGCAGGCAAGAGTGAAGCGAGTGGCAACGCCACACCTTATTTTGCCAACGCGTTGTTCGCCAGCCATCCCCAGAGCGCGATGCTGACGACCATGATTGATGACATCGGGGATAAATACCGCTCGATGAAAGGTAATGAGTACGCCGGCGACCGTTATTTCAGCCGCCCGAACAAAAGCACGATCGAAACCACCGGGCCCAACGCATTACGCGGGCATGTCGACAGGGTGATACAAGAAGCCAAAGGGCAACCAGACCAAATACGTAACGACGCCGCATCCTCCGCCGAACGTATATGGGACATGGCGAAGCCAGAGAACAAAGAGTACTGGAAACTGGTGGATTCGCACTTCAAGTTCCCGGACAACTACGTCAATTTTGAAACGGAAGAGCAGCAAAAAAGTGCCACCAAAGCCATGGCAGGGGGGGCTGATCGGCGGCCGTCGACGCAAGGTTAAAAGTCTGAAAAACAGCCTCACCATGGTGAGGCTGTTTTTTGTCACAGTGCCTGGCTATTGATCGCCCTGCGCAACGCCATCAACCATTTCACCAACTCCTGCGGATCAATCGGTTTCCCTTCGTTCATTGTTCAGTCCCTCGAGTCTCAGACCCCCCAACCATAGCCGTCATCCGGCAAACCCGCGAATCCGTCAGTTATCTTCTTGATCGATATCAATGTGCCGTCTGGGTATTTAAATTTTTGCTTTTATACCTTTAAAGTTCGCGCTACTCGGCGTTACCCACGAAGGATCGTATCGCGCTCGCTGCAGTCATGGACTGAAAATGACCTTCGGTTCCGCTTTTATCCTCAGCACCCTGCCGGCGCTGTTCGCCAATTTCATCTTCCTGCTCAAGGAAACCCCGGTGGTCTCCGCCGTGGCGGTGCCGGAGATTCTCTACACCCCCAAGAGCTACATCGTCCTGTACTACAAGACTTACGAGATGCTCGCCGTACTGACGCTGATTTGCGTGCTGCGGGTTTACCTGGGGCTGTTCCGTGCGATCCCGGCGCTGGTGTGGTTGTACCTGCTGTTTTTCGGCCTGCCGATTTTCTTTGGCCTGAGCGTGCAAAGCGACAAGGTCGATCTGATCCTTGCCAACATGACGGTGACCCCGGAGCGCAAGGAGGCGGTGGACTTCACCAACCCCAACCCGAAAGTCGCGGTACAGGCCCTGGTGCCGAACAACAGCGCCGTGAAAAGCCTGGATGACCTGGCCACCCGCACCACCATCGTGACCACCGACAGCCAGCTCCCACATTTGAAGGTATTCACAAATCAAAATGTGTGAGCGGGCTTGCCCGCGATGAGGCCAGTACAGACACCCCCTATTCCGGCCAATGCCAAGCCGGCGCATCCAGAATCCCCTGCCCAACTATCCGCGTCTCCCCCAACACCTTCTCCAGCACAATCGAATTACACCCCTCATCCTGCTGCAACGCCGCAATCAAGCGGCTGGCATGGGACACCACCCACACCTGGCAATGCTGCGAAGCCTGGATAATCAAGCGCGCCAACGCCGGTAACAAATCCGGGTGCAGGCTGGTCTCCGGCTCGTTCAGCACCATCATGGTCGGTGGCCTAGGTGTCAGCAGCGCCGCGATCAGCAGCAAGTATCGCAAGGTGCCGTCGGATAACTCTGCCGCCGACAGTGGCCGCAGCAAACCTTCCTGATAAAACTCAATCGCAAAACGCCCGCCCTGCAGCGGCTCGATATTCAAGCGCGCACCGGGGAACGCATCGCTTACCGCCCGCTGCAAAGCCTCGGGGTCACCGATCTCGCGAATCGTCTGCAACGCCGCCGCCAGATCGCGCCCATCGTGGTGCAAAACCGGTGTGCGCGTCCCCAGTTGCGGTTGGCGTACCGGTGCATCCACATCGCTGCGAAAGTGGTCATAAAAGCGCCAGCCACGGATGTTTTCCCTTAGCAACAACACCTCCGGCGAGCCGCGCAGGCTGCCGACTTGGTCAAACAGGCTGTGGTAGTTGGGTGTGTGCTGGGCGAGGACATCCCAGTTTCGACCGTCGCGTGCGCGCACCATGGGCCCGGACCGTTGCACCAGCAGGCTGGCCGGGCGGTAGAGGTGGCCGGCCCAGATGCATTCCTTCTTTACTTCCGGGTCCAGGGAGAAGTACGACAGAGTCTTTTCCGGCAGCCCCAGGGAAATCGCGTAGCTGAAGTCGTCCCCGGCAAAGCCCAGGCGCAAGCGTTTGACGCCCTGGCGCACGGTGGACTCAATCGGCACCTCACCGTTGCGCATGCGCCGGCTGATGGTTTCCGGCCCGGCCCAGAATGTGGAGTCCAACCCGCCTTCACGGGCCAGCGCATTGATCACCCCGCCTTGGGCGGTTTCCGCCAGCAGGCGCAGGGCGCGGTACAAGTTGGACTTGCCGCTGCCATTGGGCCCGGTGACCAGGTTCAGGCGGTCCAGGGGCACCACCAATGTGTTGATCGAGCGGTAATTGGCCACCGCGAGGGTCTTGAGCATGGGCATTCAGTCGGCTTGGGAACCATCGGAGTATGAGAGCCTCCATGCAGATAAGGAACCCTGATCTAAGCTCACAGTCGCATACACACTGGCAAGTCGGCATCACGCAAAAGGAGCCTGCATGGGCGCTCGCGTTTCCACCTGTATTTTTGGTCTCTGCCTACTGACGCTGTTGAGCGGCTGTGGCGAGGATAAGGCTGAACCCAAGCCGCATTCACGGGTGTTTGTGCAGACCGTACAGTCGGCGGGCTTCGCCGCGGCTGTCACGCTGACCGGCGACATTCAGGCCCGTGTGCAAACCGACCTGTCGTTCCGCGTCGGCGGCAAGATCATCCAGCGCATGGTGGATGTGGGTGACCGCGTAACCGCCAAGCAAGTGCTGGCCAAGCTCGACCCGAAGGATTTGCAGACCAACGTCGATTCCGCCCAGGCCCAGGTCGTGGCCGAGCAGGCACGGGTCAAGCAAACCGCCGCCGCCTTTGTCCGCCAGGAAAAACTCTTGCCCAAGGGTTACACCAGCCGCAGCGAATACGATTCCGCCCAGGCCGCGCTGCGCAGCAGCCAAAGCGCACTGGCGGCCGCCCAAGCCCAGTTGGCCAATGCCCGCGAACAACTCCGTTATACCGCGCTGATCGCCGAAGCGCCGGGTGTGATTACGGCGCGTCAGGCCGAGGTCGGCCAGGTGGTACAGGCCACTGTGCCGATTTTCAGCCTGGCCCGCGATGGCGAGCGTGATGCCGTATTCAATGTGTACGAGTCGCTGCTGGTAGAGCCGCCGCCAGATGCGCCGATCACCGTCAGCCTGTTGGATAACCCGAGCATCAAGGCCGTGGGCAAGGTCCGTGAAGTCACACCCGCCGTGGCGGCCAATACCGGCACCGTACAGGTGAAAATCGCCTTGCAAGCCCTGCCCAAAGGCATGCAACTGGGCTCGGTGGTGAGCGCTACCACCAATGGCCCGGCCAAGGCCAGTATCGAACTACCCTGGTCCGCGCTGACCAAAGATCTCAGCGAACCCGCCGTTTGGTTGATCGACGGCGACGGCAAGGCGCAATTGCATAAAGTCACCGTGGCGCGTTACCTCACTGGCAAAGTCATCATTGGCGACGGCCTCAAAGGCGGCGAAAAAGTGGTGGTGGCCGGTGGGCAATTGCTGCACCCCGGCATGCTGGTCGAGATCGCCCAGCAAGGAGCGCAGCCATGAAGCGCCTGACGGGGATACTCGCCGCCAGCCTGTTGCTGGTTGCCTGTTCGAAAGAAGAGCCGCCGCCGGAGCCCGTGCGGCCGGTGCTGTCCATGGAAGTAAAATCGGAAGATCAGGAAAACCTCGGTCGTTTCGCCGGCACCATCCAGGCCCGCTATGAAACTAACCTGGGCTTCCGCGTGCCTGGCCGTATTGCCCGGCGCGCCGTGGATGTGGGTGCCGAAGTGGAGAAGGGCGCCTTGCTCGCCGTACTCGACCCCACTGACCAACAGAACCAATTGCGTTCTGCCCAGGGCGATCTGGCGCGCGTACAGGCGCAATTCATCAACGCCCAGGCCAACGCCCGCCGTCAGCAGGCGTTATTCAACCGTGGCGTCGGTGCGCAGGCGCAACTGGATATCGCCCAGACCGACCTGAAAACCACCCAGGCTTCCCTCGACCAAGCGCAGGCCTCAGTCAATCAAGCCAAAGACCAACTTAACTACGCCGAACTGCGCACTGACCACGCCGGCATCGTCACCGCCTGGAATGCCGAGGCCGGCCAGGTGGTCAGCGCTGGACAGCAAGTGGTGACCCTGGCCCGTCCGGATATCAAGGAAGCAGTGATCGACCTGCCCGCCGGCCTGGCCGAGCGCCTGCCGCAGGACGTGGTGTTCCTGGTCGCCGGGCAACTCGACCCGAGCGTCAACACCACGGCCATCGTGCGCCAGGTTGAGCCCCAGGCGCAAAGCGCCACACGCACCCGTCGCGCGCGGCTGACGCTGGCCGAAACACCACCGGCATTCCGCCTCGGCACGGCGATCAGCGTGACGCTGAGCACCGCCATCGAGCCGCGCATCGAAGTGCCCCTGAGCGCCCTGCAGGATGTCGACGGCAAGACCCGCATCTGGCTGCTCGACACCCAAAGCCAGACCGTGCAACCGCGCGACATCAACGTGATCAGCCGTGATGCCAACAGCGCCTTGCTCAATGGCGGCATCAAACCCGGCGAGCGCATTGTCACCGCTGGCGTGAACAGCCTGAAGCCTGGGCAGAAGGTCAAAATCGACGAGGACAGCCCGCGATGAAAGGGAGTTTCAACTTATCCGACTGGGCCCTTAAGCATCAGTCTTTCGTCTGGTACTTGATGTTCGTCGCGCTGCTGATGGGTGTGTTCTCCTACATGAACCTGGGCCGCGAGGAAGACCCCTCGTTCACCATCAAGACCATGGTGATCCAGACCCGCTGGCCGGGCGCGACCCAGGAAGAAACCCTTAAGCAGGTCACTGACCGCATCGAGAAAAAACTCGAAGAACTGGACTCCCTCGACTACGTAAAAAGCTACACGCGGCCGGGCGAGTCCACGGTGTTCGTGTTCCTCAAGGACACCACCAGCGCCAAGGACATCCCGGGCATCTGGTACCAGGTCCGCAAGAAGATCGACGATATTCGCGGCAACTTCCCTCAAGGTTTGCAGGGGCCGTCATTCAACGATGAGTTCGGTGATGTGTTCGGCTCGGTGTACGCCTTTACCGGCGATGGCCTTTCGATGCGCCAGTTGCGCGACTACGTGGAACAGGTGCGCGCTGAGATTCGTTCGGTGCCGGGGTTGGGCAAGGTCGAGATGATCGGCCAGCAGGACGAAGTGATTTACCTGAATTTTTCCACGCGCAAGCTGGCGGCCCTGGGGATTGATCAGCGCCAGGTCGTGCAGAGCCTGCAATCGCAAAATGCGGTGACGCCGGCTGGGGTGATCGAGGCCGGGCCAGAGCGGATTTCCGTGCGCACGTCGGGGCAATTTTCCTCGGAGAAAGACCTGGCTAACGTCAACCTGCGGCTCAATGACCGCTTCTATCGCCTGGCAGATATCGCAGAGATCGCGCGTGGCTACGTCGACCCGGCGCGGCCGATGTTCCGTTTCAACGGTAAGGCGGCGATTGGCTTGGCCATCGCCATGCAGAAGGGCGGCAATATCCAGTCGTTCGGCAAGGCCTTGCATGAACGCATGGACGAACTGACCGCCGACCTGCCGGTGGGCGTCGGCGTGCACAAGGTCTCCGACCAGGCGGAAGTGGTGGAGGAAGCCGTCGGCGGCTTTACCAGTGCCCTGTTTGAAGCGGTGATCATCGTGCTGGTGGTGAGTTTTATCAGCCTGGGCATGCGCGCCGGGCTGGTGGTGGCGTGCTCGATTCCGTTAGTGCTGGCGCTGGTGTTCGTGTTCATGGAGTACAGCGGCATCACCATGCAGCGGGTATCGCTGGGCGCGTTGATTATCGCCTTAGGCCTGTTGGTGGATGACGCGATGATCACCGTCGAGATGATGATCACGCGCCTGGAAAAAGGCGAAACCAAGGAGCAGGCGGCGACCTACGCGTACACCTCGACGGCGTTTCCGATGCTCACCGGTACTTTGGTGACGGTCGCCGGCTTCGTGCCAATTGGCCTTAACGCCAGCTCGGCGGGCGAGTACACCTTCACCCTGTTCGCGGTCATTGCCGTAGCGATGCTGGTGTCGTGGGTGGTGGCGGTGCTGTTTGCGCCGGTGATCGGCGTGCATATCCTCAGCGCCAACGTGAAGCCGCACGATGGCGAGCCGGGGCGGATTGGCCGCGCTTTCAATGGCGGCATGCTGTGGGCCATGCGTAACCGCTGGTGGGCGATCGGCATCACCGTGGCGCTGTTTGTAGCGTCGGTGTTCTCCATGCAGTTTGTGCAGAACCAGTTCTTCCCCTCGTCGGACCGCCCGGAAATCCTCGTCGACCTCAACCTGCCGCAGAACGCCTCGATCAACGAGACGCGTAAAACCGTCGACCGTCTGGAAGCGATCATCAAGGACGATCCGGACATTTCGCGCTGGAGCACCTATATCGGCCAGGGCGCGATCCGGTTCTACCTGCCGCTCGACCAGCAGTTGGAGAACCCCTACTACGCGCAATTGGTCATCGTGAGTAAGGGCCTGGAGGAGCGCGGCGAGTTGATCCAGCGTCTGCAAAAGCGCCTGCGCGATGACTTTGTCGGCATAGGCAGCTATGTGCAGCCGCTGGAAATGGGCCCGCCGGTGGGGCGCCCGATTCAGTATCGTGTGTCGGGCAAAGACACCGACCAAGTGCGCAAACACGCCATCGAACTGGCGACGTTGTTGGATAAGAACACCCACCTGGGCGAGATCATCTACGACTGGAACGAGCCGGGCAAAGTGCTGCGCATCGACATTGCCCAGGACAAGGCGCGGCAACTGGGGCTGTCGTCGGAAGACGTGGCGCAATTGATGCACAGCGTGGTCAGCGGCGCCTCGGTGACCCAGGTGCACGATGATATCTACCTGATCAACGTGGTTGGCCGCGCCGAAGACGCCGAGCGCGGCACGCCGGAAACCTTGCAGAACCTGCAGATCGTCACGCCCAACGGCACCTCGATTCCGCTGCTCGCCTTTGCCACCGTACGCTATGAGTTGGAGCAGCCGCTGGTGTGGCGTCGCGACCGTAAGCCGACCATCACCATCAAGGCCTCGGTGCGCGATGAGATGCAGCCGACGGACCTGGTGAAGCAGCTCAAGCCGGAAATCGACACGTTCAGCGCCGGTTTGCCGGCGGGTTACAAGGTCGCCACCGGCGGCACCGTGGAGGAAAGCGGCAAGGCCCAGGGCCCGATTGCCAGCGTGGTGCCGCTGATGTTGTTCCTCATGGCGACCTTCCTGATGATCCAGCTGCACAGTGTGCAGAAGATGTTTCTGGTGGCGAGTGTTGCGCCGCTGGGGCTGATCGGCGTGGTGCTGGCGCTGATTCCCACAGGCACGCCCATGGGCTTTGTGGCAATCCTGGGTATTTTGGCGTTGATCGGCATCATCATCCGCAACTCGGTGATCCTGGTGACGCAAATCCATGAATACGAGGTGGCCGGCTATACGCCGTGGGATGCGGTAGTGGAAGCCACCGAGCACCGGCGTCGGCCGATCCTGCTCACGGCGGCGGCGGCGAGCCTGGGCATGATCCCGATTGCGCGGGAAGTGTTCTGGGGGCCGATGGCGTACGCGATGATTGGTGGGATTATCATCGCCACGTTGCTGACGCTGTTGTTCCTGCCGGCGCTGTATGTGGCCTGGTACAAGATTCGCGAGCCGAAACAGGAGAACGCCTGACTGTCGTTGCCTTCCTGCATAGGTGTGGGAAGGTTCCTGGAAACACTTTCGAGACATTTGCCTGGCGGTAATTGCATTACTCTCCGGGCCTGGTTTCGATTGGACGGTCTGTGTCATGCGCTGTTTTCTGCTGGTTTGTACCCTCCTGCTTTCGCCCCTGACGCTTGCGGGCACCGTACTGGAAAATAGCCTGTGGCGGGTCGAAATCGACCCCGCCACGCTGGCGTTGCGCGTCACCCCGGTGGGTGAAACCTCGGTGCAGGCCTCCAGCGGCATTCCCGCGCACACCGTCAGCGATGTGCAGGGCAGTGCTGAGCAAGCCAGCTGGCAATGGGACGGTGGTGCGTATCGCCTGGTTGCGCGCCTTGAACAGCGTGACCTGACCCTGACCGTCACCGCTCGCGAACCAGGTGAGCTGGCGCTGCTGAACCAACCCGCCGAAGCGATTGGCCAAGGCCTGATCTGGCCCTTGGCCGAAGGGCATTACGTGCCTGCCGGCAACGCCGTTTGGAAGGCCTTTCTACTCGAGCAGGGCGTCATCAACACCACCCAGGATCTGAGCCTGCCGTTGTGGGGTGTCGATCACGGCACGTTTACCCTCAACTGGTTGCTGACCAACCCCTATAACAACCGCCTGCGCTGGCAGGAAGGCATGGCCCTCTCATTGGCCCATGAATTCACTTCGCTCGAGCCGTCTAAGCCGATGACCCTGCTGTTGCACCTAGGCGCTGCCGACCCATTGGCCGGGGCCAAGCGTTATCGCCAATGGCTGGTAGAGCAGGGCCGGTATGAGCCGTTGGCGGACAAACTGCGGCAGACGCCTGAGGCCGACAAGTTGCTGGGCGCCAGCCACGTCTACCTGTGGGGCAACGATCTGCTGGCCCCGGAGGATGTACGCCACTGGCCTTTGTTGCTCAAGCGCTTGCGCGGTCATGAACTCAAGGGCTTGTTGGACAAGGAAGCCACGAAGGTCCTGGCCCAGGGCACGGCGTTGAATCGTTACGAGCAGACAGTGCTGCTCCGGGGGCTGAACGCGGCGACCAACAAAAAGGCCCGACAGAGTTGGCAGATTGCAGAGCCCGATATGACACGGCTCGCGGCGCGCTACGGCGAGCTGCGCAGCGAGTTGGCGGTGGACTTTGCCGGGGCCTTGAGTGATACCCCTGCAACCTGGGGCAGCACAGCGATCCAGTCGCTGCGCGACTCAGGGCTCCCACGCTTGCTGCTCACCCTTGGCGAAGGCTGGGAAGGCGGCCTGTGGCACCCTGAGTCGATCCGCGCCGGTGTCGACGCCGGCTACCTGATGGCGCCCTATGACTCCTATGAAACGGCCCTGGCCGCCACGGAAAACCCCGATTGGACCACCGCCCACCTGGGCAGCAAGGCCTATCGCGACTGCGCAATTGTGTTGAAGGGCGGCAAGCTCAAGACCGGCTTCCAGCAATCCGGTCACTACACCGACCCGCGCTGCGTGCGGTCCTTATTGGAAGCACGAGTAAAGGCCGTTCAAACCAAGGCGGGCTTCAACGCGTGGTTCCTCGATGCCTACGCTACCAGCATGGTCTTCGACAGCTACCGCGACGGCGCTCCAATGACCCAGGCGCAAAACGCGCAAGGCAACATCGACGCCTCTCGTTGGCTGAATACCGCACTCAAGTTGCCCGCCGGTTCCGAAGACGGCAATGCCATCACCGCCCAGGGCATCCTGTTCGCCCATGGCATGCAGACGCCCGTGATCGGTTGGGGCGACCAAGCCATGACCAAAGACAAGCAATCGCCCTACTACGTGGGCAACTGGTACCCGCCGGAACAACCGACAGTGTTTTTCAAATCGGTGCCGTTGAAAGAACCCTTTCGCACGGTGTATTTCGAGACGGACATGCGCCTGCCGCTGTACCAGGCGGTGTTCCACGGCTCGGTGATCACCACCCATCATTGGCTGTTTGACAGCCTGAAGCTGAGCAATGTGCGGGCCGAGAATGAGTTGACCCAACTGCTCTACAACGTGCCGCCGCTGTATCACTTGAGCGCTTCGACGGTCAGCCAGCGATTGCCGTTGATCCAGCGCCAGGATCGTTTTTTCCGGCCGCTGCATCAGCGCCTGGCGACCCAGGCAATGACCGGGTTTCGGTGGCTGACAGCGGATCGTTTGGTGCAGGAGACCACGTTTGCCGATGGGACGCGGTTGGTGGCGAATTTTGCTGCTGAACCGAGAGAGGGATATCCGGGGCGTAGTGTGACTGCGCTGGTTGTGGGTGAGAAGTCGGTGGTGTATCAGGTCGATTAGCTCACCCTGCCAAACCGCTATCGCGGGCAAGCCCGGCTCCCACAGGGAAATGCATTCCAACTGTGTGGCTTGCCTGCGATGAGGCCAGCGCAGGCAACACAGACCTAGTTCTTTCTCCACACACTCGCCAACCAAGGCTGCTGCTCCCTCGGTAAACCAGCAGGCCGGTAGTAATGCTCCAGCTCCACAAACCCCGCCCCCGCCAACAGCGCCTGCCACGCCGCCAGGTCGTGATAAGACCCATACCGCGGCCCATTCCAGCCTTCCAGGTTCTCACCGCGTGGATTGGAGCTGAACAAGACGCCACCTGGTTTCAACGTCCCATGCAGCTGCTCCAGCACACGCGGCAATTCCTGCTTGGGAATATGAAACAGCACGGCATTGGCAAAAATCCCGTCAAAGCGCTCGGCAGGTAGGTCCAGTTTCAGGAAGTCCTGCTGCAACACTTCACAACCACTGTCTTCGCGCGCCATCTGCGCAAACCGCTCCGAACCATCGAGCCCCACGGCGATATGCCCCATGCGCGTAAACGTCTGCAAATCGCGCCCCGGCCCACAGCCGAAATCCAGCACGGTAAACGGCGCGCAGCCCTGGATATGCCGCAACAGCGCGTCGATGTTCTGGCTCACATCGTGATCGCGGGTGCCTTCGCGGAAGTCCTCGGCCACTGTGTTGTAGTGGCCGAGGGTGGCGGCGGTGATCTGGTCGAGGTCGTCGGGCTTGAGGGTCATGACGGGGAATACCGGGTACTGAGAGGGCCCGACTATACCTCACCGCTTGTTCAACACCCGCGCCAACCGATCCCCACCCAACTGGATCACTGCCACCAGAATCACCAGCAGCACGATCACCGTCAGCATGATCTGCGTATCAAAGCGCTGATAACCGTAGCGGTAGGCGATGTCACCCAAACCGCCGGCGCCAATCGCCCCGGCCATGGCGGACGAGTTGATCATGGTCACCAAGGTGATGGTGAACCCGCCGACAATCCCCGGCAACGCTTCCGGCAACAGCACGTGCCAGATGATGTGCCAGCGTCGGCAGCCCATGGCTTGCGCGGCTTCGACCAAGCCGTGGTCGACTTCGCGCAAGCTCACCTCGGCAATCCGTGCAAAAAACGGCGTGGCGGCGATGGTCAATGGCACGACCGCCGCCCAGACGCCATAGGTGGTGCCGACGATCAGCCGGGTGAATGGGATCAGCGCCACCATCAGGATTAGAAAGGGTATGGAGCGGAACAGATTGACGAACGCCCCCAGCATGCGGTTGAGCGCAGGTGCCTGGTAAATGCCGCCTTTGTCGCTGGTGACCAGGAACACCGCCAGTGGAATTCCCACCAGCAACGCGATCAGCGACGACACGCCGACCATCAACAAGGTGTCGATGGCACCCTGTACTAAACGATCAAACCACATAGCCCAGCACCTCCACCTGTTGTGCCCAATTCCCGGCGCGTTTACGCAGCTCTTCGGCACTGTGGGCCGAGCCACTCACCGCCAGCAGCAGTTGCCCCAGGGCGTGGCCCTGGATACGTTCCACGCCGCCTTGCAGCAGGCGTACACGCGCGCCAAGCGCGCTGAACAACGCGGCCAGGTCCGGCGCGTCGGTATCGCTGCCGGTAAACTGCAAACGCAGCACCACAGCGGCATCGGTGGATTGCGGTGTGGCCTGCAAACGGCTTTGCAACTCGTCCGGCAGCCCATGTTGCAGCGGTGCCAGCAGGGTTGTGCTGACGTCATGTTGCGGGTTGCCAAACACTTGCCACACCGGGCCTTGTTCGACGATGCGCCCGTGTTCCACCACCACCACGCGGTCGCAGATTTCGCGGATCACTGCCATCTCGTGGGTAATCAACACAATGGTCAGGCCCAGGCGCCGATTGATCTCGCGCAGCAGGCCGAGGATCGACTGGGTGGTCTCCGGGTCGAGGGCCGAGGTGGCTTCGTCGCAGAGCAAAATCTCTGGGTCGTGTACCAGCGAACGAGCGATGCCCACGCGCTGTTTTTGCCCGCCGGAAAGCTGCGCCGGGTAGGCTTTGTGCTTGTCCTGCAAACCGACCAATTCCAACAGCTCGCGCACCTTCTGCTCACGCTGGGGCTTGGGCACTCCGGCGACTTTCAGTGGCAATTCGACGTTTTGCCACACGGTCTTGGCCGACATCAAATTGAAGTGCTGGAAGATCATGCCAATACGCCGACGCAGCGCCACCAGGCGGTCTTCGTCAAATTCGCCAATGTCCACCTGATCGATCAGCACCCGTCCGCTGCTCGGTTGCTCCAGGCGGTTGATAGTGCGGATCAGCGACGACTTGCCGGCGCCGCTGCGGCCGATAATGCCGAACACTTCACCACGCTGTATCGCCAGGTCGATGCCTTGCAAGGCGTGCACAGTGCCGTCATAGGTCTTGCCCAGGTTGATAAAACGCACATGGGCGCGGTTCAGGTCCGCATGCAGTTCTGTCTGTTCGGCGTCCCTGGGCGCTGAGCTGAGGTCGCGCAGTTGCGCATCGGCGGCGGTCATTTTTTATCTTCCCAGCCGACTTGGTAGAGCTTGCCGAGGGATTTATCCAACGCAGCGCGCACCACGGGCGAGTGCTGGTAGATATCGACGAACTTGATCACCCGTGGGTCGGCTTTGCTTTTCGGCTGGATCACGAACTGGATCACGTATTCCGGGTGGTCGAGGCCGTCGAACAGCAGCGCCGACTCAGCATCGAAGGTTTTGGACAGGCGGATATAGGCCGGGTAGCCCTGCACCAAGTCTGCGTCGTCATAAGCGCGCACCAGTTGTACGGCCTCGACTTGCAGGATCTTGATCTTTTTTGGGTTGGTCACAATGTCTTCTTCGGTGGCCTTATAGCCCACGCCCGGCTTGAGGGTGATCAGGCCAGCCTTGGCCAGCAATTGCAGGCCGCGACCGCTGTTGATCGGGTCGTTGGCAATCGCCACGCTGGCGCCCTGGGGCAAGTCGTTGATGCTTTTGTATTTTTTCGAATACAGCCCGACGTTGTTGATGATGCCCGGCGCGTACGGCACGAGGTCAAAGCCGGCGGCGGCCTTGGCGTTTTCCAGGAACGGGATGTGCTGGAAGTAGTTCACGTCGATATCACCGGCGGCCAGGCTGACGTTGGGCGCGATCCAGTCGGTGAACTCCACCAGCTTGACCTTCAGGCCTTGTTTGTCGGCTTCGGCGACCGCGGCTTCCAGGGGAATGGCGAAGGCGGCGGTGGTGCCGATTTTCAACGGCGCATCGGCAGCGAACACTGCAGAGCTGAACAAACCGAAGGCCAGGGCCAGTGCTTTGACTGGGTGGGAGAGCAGTGTTTTTTTCATGGTCGATTTCCAGTCATCAGGTGTAGGTACGAGCGATGAAGATCTAAATGTGGGAGCGGGCAAGCCCGCTCCCACATTTTTGATTAGTGTCTGTAGGTGGAGCCGGCGTGCTGTTCGGGTAACCGGGCGCTGCCATGGAAGATCTTTTCGCGCAGCGTTCCGGTGCCATAAGCAGTCTTGTACGAGCCACGGCGCTGCAACTCCGGCACCACCAGATCAATGAAGTCCACATAGCTTTCCGGCGTAACAATGCGCGTCAGGTTGAAGCCATCCAGGCCGGTCTCGCTGATCCACGACTCCAGCTCATCAGCAACTTGCTCAGACGAGCCCACCAACGTGATATAGCGCCCGCCCAGGGCGTGTTGCTCGAGCAATTTGCGCCGGGTCCAGTCGTTGTTCTGCAGGTTCTTGGTGGCCGATTGGATCGCGTTGCTCTTCACGTACTGGATAGGCTCGTCCAGTTCGTACTGAGCGAAGTCGATCGCGGTGGACGCCGAGAAATGCGCCACGCCGGCCTCCGCGCTGGCGTAGCTCAGGTATTCGGCGTGCTTGGCCCAGGCCAGCGCTTCAGTGGCGCCAACGATCACGTTGAGGCCCATGAACACCTTGATGTCATCCGGGTTGCGCCCGGCTTCCACGGCGCTGGCGCGCACCTTGTCCACCTGGATTTTGGTCGCGGTCTTGTTCTGCCCGCTGATGAACACGCATTCGGCATGACGCCCGGCGAACAGCAGGCCCCGGTCCGAACTGCCCGCCTGAAACAGCACCGGCGTACGTTGCGGCGACGGTTCGCACAGGTGATAACCCTCCACCTGATAGAACTCACCGTGATACTCGACCTTGTGCACCTTGCCCGGCTGCGCATAAACCCGCGCCTGTGGATCGTTGATCACTGCGTCGTCTTCCCAACTGCCTTCCCAGAGTTTGTAGAGCACCTCCAGGTATTCATCGGCTTGGTCATAACGGCGGTCATGCTCGACCTGCTCGGTAAGCCCCATGGCCTTGGCGGCGCTGTCGAGGTAGCCGGTGACGATGTTCCAACCGACCCGGCCACGGCTCAGGTGGTCGAGCGTGGACATGCGCCGCGCAAACAGATACGGCGGCTCATAGGTGAGATTGGCGGTGAGGCCGAAGCCGAGGTTTTTTGTGACGGCGGCCATGGCCGAGACCAGCAGCAACGGGTCATTCACCGGCAGTTGGATCGACTCCTTGAGCGGCACGTCAATCGAGTGCTGGTACACGTCGTACACGCCGACGATATCGGCAATGAACAGGCCGTCGAACAGCCCACGCTCCAGGGTTTGCGCCAGGTCGGTCCAGTACTCGATGGTTTTGTATTGGGTGGACGTGTCCCGTGGATGGGTCCACAGGCCGTGGTTGATGTGCCCGATGCAGTTCATGTTGAAGGCATTGAGCAGGATTTTCTTCTTCGCCATCAAAGGGTCCCCCGCAGTGGCGGGTTTTCATTGTTGAGGTAGTAATTGCCCACCGCGTGGTACTTCCAGCGCACCGGGTCGTGCAGGGTGTGCACGCGGGCGTTGCGCCAGTGGCGGTCAAGGCCGTGCTCGGCCAGGGTGGCCTGGCTGCCGGCCAGTTCAAACAGCGTGCTGGCGGCGGCGAGGGCAATTTCGGTGCTCAAGGCACGCACTTCGGCGATGGCAATCGAGGCGGCAGCAACGGTCTCGGCGTTGCCGTCGGCCTGGGCGCGGTCGAGAAATTCCCCTGCGCGTTCCAACAGCGCCTCGGTGGCGTGCAGGCGGATGCTCAGGTGGCCGAAGCTTTTCAGGGTCAGCGGGTCTTCAGTCGCCTTGTCGCTGCCGGAATCGATCCACGGGCGGGTCTTGGTGCGCACGAAGTGCAGCGCATCTTCAAAGGCTGCGCGGGCAATGCCGGTGTCGATGGCCGCATGGAGGATCTGCGCCAGCGGGCCGACGGTGGTCGGGCGTTCGAAGGCGCTTTGAAACGCGATCACGTCATGCGCGGCAACCCACACCTTGTCGAACACCACCGAACCGCTGCCGGTGGTGCGTTGGCCGAAGCCGCTCCAGTCGTCGATGACCGTCAGGCCGTCGCTGTCGCGCGGGACAAAGGCGAGTTGCTGCACGCCCTGTTCATCCACCACTGACGTGGGGATGCGCTGGGCGTAGATCGCACCGGTGGAATAGAACTTGCGGCCGCTGATACGCAAGCCGTCGCCGTCGCGGGTGATGGCCGTGACGCGGTCATGGGCGGTCTTGGTGCCCAGTTCCGCCAGGGCGTTGCCGAAGCGCTGACCGCAAAGGACTTCGGCGTACAGACGCTTTTGCTGCGCAGGGCTGCCGTTTACGCGCAGCACTTCCAGTGCGTAGAAATGGTTCTGCGGGATCTGGCCCAGCGAGGCGTCAGCCTGGGCGATCAGCCCAATCACCTTGGCCAGGGTGACGTTGGACACGCCTGCGCCGCCGTATGCCTTCGGCACGCTGATACCCCACAGGCCGGAGCGGGAAAACACGTCCAGCTCGGGCAGGGGCAGGCGACGCTCGCGGTCGCGCTGGGCGCTGTCGCGGCGGAAGTCTTCAGCCAGGTCGCTGGCGACAATCAGGGCGTGTTCGTCGCTGGTAATGACCGCGACGTTAGGGGGAAAAGTCATGGGTTTCTCCAGACGCTCGTAAAAAAGTGTTCTGGTCAGTCAGATCCAGGAATGTCGAGCCGGCAACGTGCCGTTCAGTCGATAAGCGCCCACCGCGTGGTACTTCCAGCGCACCGGGTCGTGCAGGGTGTGCACCCGCGCGTTGCGCCAGTGGCGGTCGAGGTTGAACTCGGCAAGGGTGGCGCGGCTGCCGGCCAGTTCGAAGAGCTTTTCGCTGACCAGCAACGACACTTCGGTGGTCAGCACTTTCGCCTCGGCCACGGCAATCGACGCACGCGCGGCTGACTGAGCGGTGATCGGCGCAGCGCTGACCTGGTCCAGCACCTGACCGGCCTTGCGCAGCAGGGCTTCGGCGGCGTGCAGTTCGATCTTGAGCTTGCCGATCTCGGCGATCACATACAGGTCATCACTGGCGCGTTCGACCTTGGCATCGATCCAGGGACGCGAGCGTTCACGAACGAAGGCGATGGTGTCCTCAAGCGCGCCGCGCGCAATGCCGGCGTCGATGGCGGCCTGAATCAGTTGGGAGACGGCGCCCTGGATATTCGGGGTTTCGCCGATGCGCCAGTTTTCCACGACCCGTTCGGCGTCCACCGGCACTTGGTCCAGCAGCACCGTGCCACTGGCGGTAGTGCGTTGGCCGAAGCCCGACCAGTCATCGACAATGCGCAGCCCTTCAGTGCCACGGCGCACGAACGCCATGACCTGCCTGCCGTCATCGTTCAGCGCTTTGACCGCAACCCAATGCGCAAACAGCGCGCCGGTGGAATAGAACTTCTGGCCGCTGATCACGTAACCGTCACCCTTGGCGGTGATGCGCGTTTTGAGCTCCAGGGTGTTCTTGGTCCCGCGTTCCGGGCCGCCATTGCCGATGCGCCAACCGTCGAGAACGCTTTGGAACAGCTGCTTTTTCTGGCGCTCGGTGGCCGCACCCTGTAACAGGTGCAGGATGCCGAAATGGTTCTGCGGGATCTGCCCGAGGGCCGGGTCTGCCGCGCTGATGATCGCGAACACGTCGGCCAGGGTGACAAAAGACACCTGCGGGCCGCCGTATTCACGGGGAATGGAAATACTGCCCAGCCCACTGCGGGTGAACTGCTCAATCTGCGCCCACGGCAGCTGGCGTTGCCTGTCGCGCTTGGCGGCTTGCAGGCGCGCAGCCTGAGCCAGCTCCTGGGCAGCATTCAACGCCTCTGCATCGTTGCGCAGCACAGCGGCCGGCAACAGCAGGGGAGCTACGTCCAGATCACTCTGGGGAGTTGTTAGAGCCAAGTTAGACATCAGCGCCGCTCCTTGGCTGCACGTAATGCCCTGGCGTTGCCCACCGGGGTAATCCTGACCATACCGACCTCGCATTCAATGAAATAAAAACAGAAAATTCAGAGATGTCCGGTGGTCCGGTAGATATACCCTAAGCGTATTAAATATTTAAATAAACTAACTTTTGGGAATATGAATAGAAGGTCTTTCACCCTGGTTCGCAGGGCGACCCGAGAGGGCGGGGACGATAGATCAGCGCAGTCCCGACCGGGTGGGTCGGCGCCTCGGCGGCAATGCGTAAAGTGCGGGCGGGTGCCCAGCGTGAGTTGTTGCCGACGCGATCCAGAATGCAATAGGTCACCTCCAGCCGGCAGTCGTCGCCGGCTTCGACAATCACCGTCGAAGGCACCCACACCTGCACCGCCTGGCCGATTTCCCTGGCCTGGATCTTCGGCAGGTCCAGGCGCACATCGCCCCAGCGCAGGGTGATGGCATCGCCGGTGGTCATGTTCAGGTACGGCTCGATGGTCAGAGGGATACCGCGCCGTACCTGGCTGGCGTTGACGCCGCAGCGGCGGATGGTCTCGGGCAGGCCCACGGGGGCGAGGTTGTGGTTTTCGTCGTGGTACAGGGGCGAGGGTTGGCCGCCAGGGTAGTGGGTCTTTACGCGCACCCGCGTTTCGGCGGAGCGCGCAGGGCCATGGCCGATCTGCATGACCTGGTAATGGACCTGAGCCGGTCCATCCAGCACGAAACTTTCCGGCACCCGCAGGTGGGTGAATGCGCCGACCTTGCACGCGGTCACCCGCCGTGACGCGGCAAAGCAGTTGTTCCAGAACAGCTCGATCAGGTCGCCTTCACCCATGCCGGGATACGGCGCAATGTCGACCTGCAGGTGTGTGGCGGCCAGGGCATTGATGCCATTGCCGATGGCCTGGGGCAGTGTCGGTGCAGTGAGCAGTGGGGGCGTCATAAATAATCTCCTTGATACAGCCAGCAGCAATCGTTCCGGACCTTTGGCGCGGGTGCGCGGGGTGACCGAAATGAACGATTCAGAAAACAGCTGGGATAGGATCCAATCCTCTGAGCGCTAGATAAGAGGGTTGGCCAAGGGGCGTCAATGGCGGCAAAAGGCTAAACGGCGGGTTTTGTGATATTCAGAAGGGTCTGACTGGGAGGGGGATTTATAGTCCCGTGTGGCGGGGTGTTTTACGGCGTGGAATGACGATTTCCTGTAGGAGCGCGCTTATGTGGGAGCTGGAAAGCCAGCTCCCACATAAGCGTGTCAGTGAGCCAGGAATTTGCTCAAAAACTGCCTGGTGCGTTCTTCCTTGGGGCTGGCAAACAGTGCCTTGGATTCGCCTTGTTCCACGATCACGCCCTTGTCGAAGAAGATCACCCGGTTGGCCACGTCACGGGCAAAGCTCATCTCGTGGGTGACGATAACCATGGTGCGGTTTTCTTCGGCAAGGCTGCGAATGGTCGCCAGCACTTCGCCCACCAGCTCCGGGTCCAGCGCCGAGGTGGGTTCGTCAAACAGAATCACCTCCGGCTCCATGGCCAGTGCACGGGCAATCGCCACGCGCTGTTGCTGACCACCGGACAAACGCCGTGGGTAGACATCTTCCTTACCTGCCAGCCCCACCTTGGCCAGCAGTTTGCGCCCCAGGGCGTCAGCGGCTTCGCGCGGCATCTTCTTGACCACGGTGGGGCCTTCGATGACGTTTTCCAGCGCAGTGCGGTGCGGGAACAGGTTGAAGCTCTGGAATACAAACCCCACGTGCTGGCGCAGGCGCCGCACCAGGCTTTGTTGCTGGTTGATCGGCCTGCTGGTGTCGATTTCGATGTCGCCCACCTTGATGCGGCCACTGGTGGGCTGTTCGAGGAAGTTCAGGCAGCGCAGGAAGGTGGTCTTGCCGGAACCGCTGGGGCCGATAATGGCGATGACTTCGCCTTCCTTGACCTCAAGGTCGATGCCGTTGAGCACCACCTGACTGTTGAATTGTTTGGTCAGTTTTTCAACCACGATCATGCTTCAGGACTCCAGGTCATGCCGGTTGACCCGGGCTTCCAGACGATTTTGGAAATACGCCAGGATGCTGACCAGCACCCAGTAGATCAGGGCGGCCGACAGGTACATCGCGAAAATCTCGAACGTGCGCGCGGACACCAACTGCGCCTGGCGCAGCAGCTCGGGCACTTGGATGGTCGCTGCCAGCGAGGTGTCCTTCACCAGCGATGTAAAGCTGTTACCCAGCGGTGGCAATGCCGTACGCATCGCCTGCGGCAGGATCGCCCGACGCAGGGTTTGCACACGGGTCATGCCGATACTGGCAGCGGCTTCCCACTGGCCACGCTCGATAGAGCTGATGGCGGCGCGCAAGGTTTCACAGATATACGCTGCCATGTTCAATGAGAGGCCGATCAGCGCGGCGGGAATCGGGTCGAGTTCGATACCCACTTGCGGCAAGCCGTAATACATCATGAACAGCTGCACCAGCAACGGCGTACCGCGAAAGAACGACACGTAGATGCGGGCGATCCAACTCAGCGTCTTGAAGCGCGACAAACGCATCAAGGCCAGGCCGAAGCCCAGCACAAAGCCGAAAAACAAACCGCCCAGGCTCAAGATCACGGTGAAGTACACGCCCTGCATCAAGAAGGGCGTGGAATTCAGGATCAATTGAAACTTTTCTTCCATTATTGGGTAACGTCAGCGTTGAAGTACTTCTCGGAGAGTTTTTTCAACGTGCCGTCTGCGCGCAGTTTTTCGATGGCCTTGTTGACCGCGGCCAGCAACTCAGGCTCGCCTTTACGCAGGGCTACGCCTGCTTCTTGACGAGAAAATGCGTCACCGGCAGCGGCGGTGTCCGGGGCTTTTTTGGCGTATTCCAGTGCCGCCAGGCGGTCGATCAGGATGGCGTCGATACGGCCGATGCGCAGGTCCTGGAACTTGGTTGGGTCATCTTCGTAGGTGCGGATATCAGCGTTCTTGACGTTGGCTTTCACCCACTCCTCGTAGTTGGTGCCCAGGCCCACCCCGACCTTTTTACCGGCCAGGTCGGCAGCAGATTTGATATTGAGTTTGTCTTCGTTCTTCTTCAGTACCAACGCCTGAATCCCGGAAACGGTGTAGGGCTCAGAAAAGTCGTACTTCTTTTTGCGCTCTTCGGAAATGGTGACTTGGTTGATCACCGCGTCCAGTCGCTTGGATTCCAGTGCGGCCAGGATACCGTCCCACTTGGTGGCCTGCAGTTTGACCTTCACGCCCAGCTCCTTGGCCAGCGCTTCGGAAAACTCGACTTCAAAACCCGCGAGCTTGCCGTCTTCCCCGACAAAGCTGAAGGGTGGGTAAGTGCCTTCCAGGCCGACGTTGATGACGCCGGCTTTCTTGATGTTGTCCAACTGCTCGCCGGCAATTGCCTGGCCCATCAGGCCAGCCCCGAGTGCCAGGCCCAAAGTGCCGACCAGCAACGTGCGACGGAATACAGAAATAGTCATGAAGAGCCCCTGTGTTTTTATGTTGAGCGAAGCAGGTGACGCGGTAGTCGTATCCTGCCTTAAAGCGCGTAGCGAGTCTTCGCCTACGGCGCGACTATAAAGCGGGTTTTTAAGACTTGAAAATAATATTAATTAAATTTTATATGCGATTTTCGAATACGCCGTAGATCCAATGTGGGAGCGGGCTTGCTCCCATATTTTGATCTGTGTGCATTCAGTTAAATGCGCCACCATAGGCGAACAATGCCGGCGCCCCGCCGGTATGCAGGAAAATGATCGGCCCGTCCTCAAAGCGCTGACGCCCGATGCCATCCAGCAAACCGGCCATGGCCTTGCCAGTGTAGACCGGGTCCAGCAACAGGCCTTCCTGACTCGCCAATAGCTTGACCGCAGAAAGGGTGCCGGCGTTCGGTTCGCCATAGCGCGGCCCGAAGTATTCGTCCCACAGGATCACCTTGAACGCTTGCGGGATATCCACACCCAGCAACTGCGCGGTACGTTCGGCCAGGCCCTGCACTTTCGGGCGCTGGGCTTCGTCGGTACGCGACACGGTGACGCCAATTACGGGCAGGTCTGGCAGCACCTCGCTCAAGGCCAGGGCGAGGCCGCTGTGGGTCCCCGCACTGCCGGAGGCCAGCACCACGGCGGCAAATTCGATGCCGCTGTCTTCGATCTGCGCGGCCAGCTCAAGCCCGGCGCGTACATAACCCAGGGCGCCCAGGGCATTGGAGCCGCCGATAGGCACCAGGTACGGCTTCTTGCCGCTGCTGCGCAGGCGGTCGGCGAGGGCATTGAGCTGGTCGTCGACGTTGTCGAGGTTTTCCACCAACTCTACTTTGGTGTCGAACAGGTCCAGCAGCAGGCGGTTGCCGTTGCCCAGGTAGTTGGGGTCGTCGGTACCGGTAGGGTTTTCCAGCAAGGCCACGCAGCCCAGGCCCAGCTTGGCGGCCAGCGCAGCGGTCTGGCGTACGTGGTTGGACTGGATAGCGCCGGCGGTCACCAGGGTATCGGCGCCTTGGGCGATGGCATCGGCGGCCAGGTATTCAAGTTTGCGCAGCTTGTTGCCGCCCATGGCCAGCGGCGTGGTGTCATCGCGCTTGACGTACACATCCCTGCTCAGCCAGGCCGACAGCCGCTCGAGTTTTTCCAGGGCAGTGGCGCCGCCCAGCAATTCCAGGCGGTTAAAACGGTCGAGCTGTTGTTTGATCATGGCTACGCACGGTTGATGAGTATGGGGCGACTATAGGCAGGCACTTTTCATCGGGCAACCGGTTTGGTTATTTGCTCGCCATAATTGGTTATTAAGGCTGCTGCTCCGCATGACGTAGCGTGGTGGCCCCTTGAGCGGCAAGTCATCAGCGACAAGCCGCAAGTTGATCGCGCTCAACTTGCAGCTTGTCGCTTGAAGCTTGTTACTGCGCCTCCCCATTTTCAGGAGTGACGACGTTGAGCGAGCGCGCCAGTCATTGGCAATTACAGACCATCGTCAGTCAACTGTGCGGCGCCCGGGACCAGTGGCGAACGCGCAATGGCCGCTTGAGTGGCGAACATGGCGGGCGCGAATTGCCGTCCCTGCGCAGCCTGTTGCACACCGATGTGCTCGCCGCCTACCACGGCGACCCGGCCGCCCGCAGCGTCGATGAAGTGCTGCTGTGCTACCCCGGCATCCTGGCGGTGATTCACCATCGTCTGGCCCACCACCTGTACCGCAACCAGGCAGTTGGTGTTTGACGAGGTCAAAGTGGGTCGGCTTGTGTTCGGCGATCGCCAGTAATCGGCTTGTCGGCGTTGCAGGCATAGTTGAATGACCTTTCGGGGGCGTCAGCAATCATTCGATTGTGTTGAGCTTGCGCGCTGACAGGCGGCACATATTGCTTGGCGTTTTCTGATTTTTCCTCGGGCTATGTGCTGAACGTTTTGTCATCTCAGCCCGTCATACCTTTCCCTGAGCTAGTGTAGGAGTTGTCTGCCGCTCGGCCCTGCAATTAGTCCCAGACCGCCTATCCATGTTTAACTTGAATGCTCGTTCAAGTTAAACCCGGTGGTTCGCTGCCCGCTCACAACAGGAGGCTTACCTTTGCTGAGTCTGTTATTTACAGCCACATCGCTCATCGTCGGGGTGCATCGTTCATGAGTGCATCGTCCACCCCCGCAAGCGGCCTGGTGCGCATGAATGCGCCGGTCTTCTATTTTGCCGCCAGCTTCATCCTGCTGTTTGGCATCACGGTCATTGCTATCCCGCAACAGGCCGGCGCTTGGCTGCTGGCCGCGCAAAACTGGGCGGCCAACACGGTCGGCTGGTACTACATGCTGGCGATGACCCTGTATCTGGTCTTCGTGGTGGTCACCGCATTATCGGGCTACGGCAAGATAAAACTCGGTGCCGACCACGACGAGCCCGAATTCAGTTACCTGTCCTGGGCCGGCATGCTGTTCGCCGCCGGGATCAGCATCACGTTGTTTTTCTTCTGCGTGTCCGAGCCGCTGACGCACTTGGTGCAACCGCCTCAGGGCGCGCCGATGAGCGCCGATGCCGCGCGCCAGGCCATGCAGGTGCTGTTTCTGCACTGGGGCCTGCACGGCTGGGGCGTGTTCGCCTTTGTTGGTATGGCATTGGCGTATTTCGCCTACCGGCATAACTTGCCGCTGGCGTTGCGTTCGGCGTTGTACCCGCTGATCGGCAAGCGCATCAACGGCCCTATCGGTTACGCGGTGGATGGTTTTGGCATCATCGCCACGGTGTTTGGTCTCGGTGCTGACATGGGCTTTGGGGTGTTGCACCTCAATTCCGGGCTCGATTACTTGTTTGGCCTCGCCCATACCCAGTGGATCCAGGTTGGTTTGATCACCTTGATGATGGGCGCCGCGATCTTGGTCGCCGTAGCCGGCGTCGACAAGGGCGTGCGAGTGATGTCCGACATCAACATGCTGCTGGCCTGTGCGCTGCTGCTGTTTGTGTTGTTCGCCGGCCCCACCCAGCACTTGCTCAATACCTTGATCCAGAACATCGGTGACTATTTGGGCGCCTTGCCGAGCAAGAGTTTCGACGTGTATGCCTACGACAAACCCAGCGACTGGCTGGGCGGTTGGACGGTGTTCTACTGGGCCTGGTGGGTTGCATGGTCGCCGTTCGTGGGCCTGTTTATCGCGCGGATCTCCCGTGGCCGGACCATTCGTGAGTTCGTATTCGGCGTGCTGCTGATCCCGCTGGGGTTCACCCTGGCGTGGATGTCGATCTTTGGCAACAGCGCCATTGACCAGGTGCTCAACCACGGCATGGCCGCGCTCGGTCAGTCGGCCATCGATGATCCGTCGATGAGCCTCTACCTGCTGCTGGAAACCTACCCGTGGAGCAAAACGGTTATTGCGGTGACGGTGTTTATCAGCTTTGTGTTCTTCGTCACCTCGGCCGACTCCGGCACTGTGGTGCTGTCCACACTGTCGTCCAAGGGCGGCAACGCTGACGAAGACGGGCCGAAATGGCTGCGGGTGTTCTGGGGCGTGATGACCGGGCTGGTCACCAGTGCCTTGCTGTTTGCCGGCAGCATCGACTCGCTTAAATCCGCGGTGGTGCTGACCTCGTTACCGTTCTCGATGATTCTGCTGCTGATGATGTGGGGACTGCACAAGGCGTTCTACTTGGAGTCGCAAAAGCAGATCGCGCAATTGCATTCGTTGGCGCCGGTGTCGGGTTCACGCAAGGGCACAGGCGGCTGGCGCCAGCGCTTGAGTCAGGCCGTGCATTTCCCGTCAAGGGATGAGGTGTATCGGTTCCTTGAGACCACGGTGCGCCCGGCGATTGAAGAGGTGACGGCGGTGTTCGTCGAAAAAGGCCTCAGGATCGTCACCCAGCCTGATCCATCCAACGACAGCGTCAGCTTGGAAATCGGCCACGGCGATGAGCATCCGTTCGTTTATCAGGTGCAGATGCGTGGCTATTTCACGCCGTCATTTGCACGCGGTGGAATGGGTTCCAAGCAGCTCAACAACCGTCGCTACTACCGGGCGGAAGTGCACTTGAGCGAGGGCAGCCAGGACTACGATCTGGTCGGCTACACCAAGGAGCAGATCATCAACGACATTCTTGACCAGTACGAGCGGCACCTGCAGTTCCTGCATTTGGTGCGCTGAGGCGACAAACCGCGCATTTACGCCATTGGTACGTACCACTCTCACAGGACTTTGCTGTAAAACGAAAGGGCAGACTTAAGCGATTCAGCTGGTTAAAAGACCTGGGAATATCGTTATTCCCAGGCCTTATTTGCCTACGTCCAAGAGAGGATTCGATGACTTACATTGCTGCCGAAAACCGCTATGAATCTATTCCGTACCGCCGCGTAGGCCGCAGTGGATTGGTGCTGCCTGCACTGTCCCTGGGGCTGTGGCACAACTTTGGCGACAGCACCCCGATCGACACCCAGCGCGCCCTGCTGCGCACCGCGTTCGACCTGGGGATCAACCACTTCGACCTGGCCAACAACTATGGCCCGCCCTACGGCAGCGCCGAGATCAACTTCGGCCGTCTGCTGCGCGAAGACTTTAAGCACTACCGTGATGAACTGATCATTTCCAGCAAAGCCGGCTGGGACATGTGGCCTGGCCCCTACGGCCAGGGCGGCGGTTCGCGCAAATACGTGCTGGCCAGCCTCGACCAGAGCCTGCAACGCCTGGGCGTCGACTACGTGGATATCTTCTACTCCCACCGTTTTGACGCCGACACCCCATTGGAAGAAACCGCCAGCGCCCTCGCCACCGCCGTGCAACAAGGTAAGGCGTTGTACATCGGTATTTCCTCCTACTCCGGGGTAAAAACCCGCGAAATGGCGGCCCTGCTCAAAGAGTGGAAAGTGCCGCTGCTGATCCACCAGCCAGCCTACAACCTGCTTAACCGCTGGGTCGAAAAAGACCTGCTGGACACCACCGAAGAACTCGGCGCCGGGGTGATCGCGTTCACGCCGTTGGCCCAGGGTTTGCTGACTGACAAGTACCTCAACGGCGTGCCGGCCGATGCGCGGGTCAATCGCCCGGGCGGTGGTTCGTTGCAGGCCAAGCACCTGTCCGAAGAAAACATCGCTCATGTGCGGGCGCTTAATGAAATCGCCCAGCGTCGTGGTCAGAGCCTTGCGCAATTGGCGTTGGCTTGGACGTTGCGTGATCCACGGGTGACTAGCGCGCTGATCGGTGCGAGCCGGCCGGAGCAGATCATTGAAAACGTCGGTGCGTTGAAGAACTTGAGCTTCAGTGCGCAGGAGCTGGCGGAGATCGATCGGTTTGCGCAGGAAGGTGGGATTAACCTGTGGGAAAAGCCATCTACTGCTGAGTAACCGGACACACCTCGGTAAAATTGTGGGAGCGGGCTTGCTCGCGAAGGCGGAGTGTCAGTCGATACATGTTTGACTGATACACCGCCTTCGCGAGCAAGCCCGCTTCCACAGGGGGCCGCGTAAGGATTTAGTTGCTGATGGCCAGAATGCTCGCCTGGTACGACCCGACAAACACATCAAAGTCGCCCACTTCGTTCTGCTCCAGCTCTGCCTGTTGCGCCAGCGATGTACGTGCCAGCTGTTCAAAGCGCGCCTGCTCGTCCGCCGGCAACGGCTCCTTGCGAAAGTGCTCAGCGTGCAACTGGCTCTGGTGCAGGGAGAACTGCGCAAAACTCTCTTTACGCTCGGCCATCGCCGCCAGCACCTGGGCCGACGGCGTCAGGGACGGGTCCTTGACCTTGGCCAACTGAGCATCCAGTGCCTGGCTGTGCTCGGTGATGCCGTGGCTCTCATCCAGCAACGCGGCCAACGGTGCAATCTGCTCCAGCAGATCGGCAGCCCATTCCTTCATGTCCACCGGTTGCCCCTGACGTTGCAATTGCAGGCCCGGACGGCGACCTTCCTTGACCACGCTGAGGAAGTTGGAGGTTGCGTTGCCACATTCGTTGTTGGCGAACACCGGGCTGTCGTTCAGCGCGCAATACAGCAGGAATGCGTCGAGGAAACGCGACTCCGGCAGGTCGATGCCCATCGGCAGGAATGGGTTGATGTCCAGGCAGCGCACTTCGATGTACTGGATGCCACGCGCCATCAGCGCCTGGATCGGCCGCTCGCCGGTGTAGGTCACACGCTTGGGGCGGATGTTGGAGTAGTACTCGTTTTCGATTTGCAGGATGTTGGTGTTGAGCTGTACCCATTCACCGTCCTTGTGCGTGCCGACTTCTACGTACGGCGCGTAGGGCTTTGCCACCGCTTCACGCAGGCTGTCGGTGTAGCTGACCAGGTCGTTGTAGCACGGCGTGAGGCCGGCCTGGGCGTTGCTCTGGTAACCCAGGTCGCTCATGCGCAGGCTGGTGGCGTAGGGCAGGTACAGGGTGTCAGCGTCGAGCACTTCCAACTGGTGCGAGCGACCGCGCAGGAAGCCCGCGTCCAGCGCCGGCGAGGCCCCGAACAGGTACATCAGCAGCCAGCTGTAGCGACGGAAATTGCGGATCAGCGCGATATAGGCGTTGGACTGATAGTCGCGGTCAGTGCCGACAAATCCTTCAGTTTCCTTGAGCAACGGCCACAGCTGTTCCGGCAGGGAAAAGTTGTAGTGGATGCCCGCGATGCATTGCATGGTCTTGCCGTAACGCAGGGCCAGCCCCTTGCGGTACACGTACTTGAGCTGTCCGATATTGGACGTGCCGTAGTAGGCAATCGGAATGTCTTCCTCGGCCGGCAACGGGCACGGCATCGAGGGGCTCCACAGGTATTCGCTGCCGAGCTTGGTGTAGGCAAACCGGTGGATTTTGTCCAGGCTGCTCAGGGTATCGGCCGGGTTGGGCAGGGCGGGAGTGATGAACTCAAGCAGCGATTCCGAGTAGTCAGTGGTGATCAGTTCGTTGGTCAACGCGGCGCCCAGGGCTTCGGGGTGCGGCGTTTGTGCCAGGCGGCCATCACCCGTAACGCGCAGGCATTCGCGCTCGATGCCGTGCAAGCACTGCTCTAGCAGGGAGAGGTGTTCGCGCTTGCCGAGCAAAGCCAGGCGGCGGTTGAGAAGTTCGCTCAAGTTGGATTCCTTCACGCGTCAGTCGCCCCAATATGGGGGTGGGCAGGACGGTCTACAAGGGTGAAGTTAAAACTGGCGTGATCGCCTGGTTCAGAGTCGATTTGACCCGCTGTGAAAAAGCCTACCTCACTCCATGAGTTTGGCTACAGCACGGCAAGAAAATTCCGACGCTGTGATTGCAGCGCCGAAATTAACTCAAATCGGGGGTAGGGGGCTATAGGACAGCGAAGGTACCCTGCGCTTTTGCGATAAGTCTTTCGTCTTGGTACACATCCGCCTCGACCACCAGCGTGCGGCGCCCGGCATGAATCACCCGGCTGGTGCACAGCACATCACCGCCTTCCACCGCACGGATATAGTTGATTTTGCACTCGATGGTCGCGCTCTGCTGGTCGAAACCATGTGAGCTGGAACAGGCCAGCCCCATCGTAATGTCCACCAGGCTGAAAATCGCCCCGCCATGGAGCTTGCCCGCGCGGTTGCGCAGGTGCGGCTCCAGGGTCAGGGCCACCTCGGCAACGCCTTCCTCAAGGCGTTGCAGACGGCAGCCGATCAGTTCGCTGAACGCGCTCTGGGTCAAGCCGGCCGGAATTTCCATCAACGCTTCTTCAACTGTTTAGCGTTGGCGAACAGCGAGGCCATGGCGTTGTTGCTCGGCGCTGCGGTAGCGGTTTCCTTGCGCGGAGCGCTGTTTTGCGACTGGCGCGGTGCGGAGCCTGGACGTGCGCCACGGGCACCGTCGACTTTCTCACCGGGGGTGTCGCTCATGCGCATCGACAGGCCGACACGTTTGCGCGGGATGTCGATTTCCATGACTTTGACCTTCACCACGTCACCGGCTTTCACCGCTTCGCGTGGATCCTTGATGAATTTCTCCGAAAGCGCGGAGATATGTACCAAACCGTCCTGATGCACGCCGATATCCACAAAGGCGCCGAAGTTGGTCACGTTGGTGACGACGCCTTCGAGGATCATGCCCAGTTGCAGGTCCTTGAGGTCTTCGACACCGTCCTGGAACTCGGCGGTCTTGAACTCGGGGCGGGGGTCGCGGCCCGGCTTTTCCAGCTCTTGCAGGATGTCGGTGATGGTCGGCACACCGAAGGTTTCGTCGGTGTACTTCTTTGGATCCAGACGCTTGAGGAATGCAGCGTCACCGATCAGCGAACGGATGTCGCGGTCGGTTTCGGCGGCGATGCGTTGCACCAGCGGGTAGGCTTCCGGGTGAACCGCGGAAGAATCCAACGGGTTATCTCCGTTCATTACGCGTAGGAAACCGGCGGCCTGTTCGAAGGTTTTTTCACCCAGGCGTGCGACTTTTTTAAGCGCTGCACGGGTTTTGAACGCGCCGTTTTCGTCACGGTGAGTCACGATGTTTTGCGCCAACGTGGCGTTGAGGCCGGAAATACGTGCAAGCAGCGCGACGGAAGCGGTGTTCACGTCTACGCCAACGGCGTTTACGCAATCTTCCACCACTGCATCCAGGCCGCGCGCCAGTTTCAGCTGCGACACGTCATGCTGATACTGGCCCACGCCGATGGATTTAGGGTCGATTTTCACCAGTTCGGCCAGTGGATCCTGCAGGCGACGAGCAATCGACACCGCGCCACGGATCGACACGTCGAGGTCCGGGAATTCCTTGGATGCCAACTCCGACGCCGAATACACCGAGGCGCCAGCCTCGGAGACCATGACTTTGGTCATCTTCATGGCTGGGTATTTCTTGATCAGTTCGGCGGCCAGCTTGTCGGTCTCGCGGCTGGCAGTGCCGTTGCCGATGGCGATCAGGTCTACGGAGTGTTTGGCGCACAAGGCGGCCAGGATCGCGAGGGTCTGGTCCCATTTGTTGTGCGGTACGTGCGGATACACAGTCGCGTGGTCCAGCAGCTTGCCGGTGGAATCGACCACGGCCACTTTGCAGCCAGTGCGCAGGCCTGGGTCGAGGCCCAAAGTGGCACGTGGCCCGGCCGGTGCAGCCAGCAGCAGGTCGTGCAGGTTGTGGGCGAACACGTTGATCGCCTCGGTTTCGGCACCGTCGCGCAGTTCGCCCAGCAGGTCGGTTTCCAGGTGGGTGTAGAGCTTGACCTTCCAGGTCCAGCGCACCACTTCACCGAGCCACTTGTCCGCAGGACGGTTCTGATTCTGGATGCCGAATTGTTGACCGATCATGCCTTCGCACGGGTGCATGGTGCCCGGCAACTCGTCGCCGACCTTTAGCGCGGAGCTGAGAATGCCTTCATTGCGGCCACGGAAAATGGCGAGTGCACGGTGGGACGGCATGCTCTTGAGCGGTTCGTCGTGTTCGAAGTAATCGCGGAACTTGGCGCCTTCTTCCTCTTTGCCGGCGATGACGCGGGCACTGAGGATGGCTTCCTGCTTAAGGTAGGTACGCAGTTTTTCCAGCAGGCTGGCGTCTTCGGCGAAGCGCTCCATGAGGATGTACTTGGCGCCTTCGAGGGCGGCCTTGACATCGGCGACGCCTTTTTCGGCGTCGATGAAGCGCGCGGCTTCGGTTTCCGGGGTCAGCGACGGGTCGTTGAACAGGCCGTCGGCCAACTCGCCCAGGCCCGCTTCCAGGGCGATCTGGCCCTTGGTGCGGCGCTTTTGCTTGTACGGCAGGTAAAGGTCTTCGAGGCGGGTCTTGGTGTCGGCGAGCTTGATGTCGCGCTCGAGTTGGGGGGTCAACTTGCCTTGTTCCTCGATGCTGGCGAGGATGCTGATGCGCCGTTCGTCGAGTTCTCGCAGGTAGCGCAGGCGCTCTTCCAGGTGACGTAGTTGGATGTCGTCGAGGCTGCCGGTCACTTCTTTACGGTAACGGGCGATGAAGGGCACCGTGGAGCCTTCATCCAGTAGAGCGACGGCCGCTTCGACCTGTTGTGGGCGTACACCGAGTTCCTCGGCGATGCGGCTGTTGATGCTGTCCATAAAACCACCTGAAATTCTTAAAAGCAGCTCGCAAGCCCGGAAAACAAGGCGTTGGGAGGCTGGTTGAGCGGCCCGACTGGCGCCGCTGCCTGGGTCAAGAGGCAGCCTATTGACCCTCGAAATCGAAAAAATCACGACAAGCGGTGAAAAAATCCTCGGCATCAAACGGTAACGATCTGACGTTGCCCTGCACGACGGCGCCGCATTATAACCAGCGTTCTGCCCTTGGGGGGGATTGCGCCAACGGTTGTAGGGCGCGGGTTCGCTGGCAGTAGAGGAAAAATCTGCTAACAATGCACACGGTGCGTATAACGGCAGCTAGGCCATAATGCGCGCCGAGATAAGAGGAGCATCTAATGAGCAGCACTGCACAAACTGCTGAAGGCGAGAAAATTCTCATCGTTGACGACGATCCGGGGCTGAGCAGCCTGCTGGAGCGTTTCTTCAACTCCAAGGGCTACCGCGCCCGCGCGGTGCCGAACACTGAGCAGATGGACCGTCTGTTGGGGCGTGAAGTGTTCAACCTCGTCGTACTCGACCTGATGCTGCCCGGCGAAGACGGCCTCACCGCCTGCAAACGCCTGCGCGGCGCGAACAACCAGATTCCAATCATCATGCTTACCGCCAAGGGCGATGAGCTGAGCCGCATCAAGGGCCTGGAGCTGGGCGCGGATGACTATTTGGCCAAGCCGTTCAACCCGGATGAGCTGATGGCGCGGGTGAAGGCGGTGTTGCGTCGCCAGGCAGCCCCGGTACCGGGCGCGCCCGGCAGCGAAGACGAAAGCGTCACTTTTGGCGACTACGAACTGTCGCTGGCGACCCGTGAGCTCAAGCGTGGCGATGAAGTGCACATGCTGACCACTGGCGAATTCGCCGTGCTCAAGGCCCTGGTGATGAACGCTCGCCAGCCGCTGACCCGCGACAAACTGATGAACCTGGCCCGTGGCCGGGAATGGGACGCCCTGGAGCGCTCCATTGACGTGCAGATTTCCCGTCTGCGCCGGATGATCGAGCCGGACCCTTCCAAGCCTAGGTATATCCAGACGGTCTGGGGTGTGGGTTATGTGTTTGTGCCGGATGGCAATAAAACCAGTTGACCGATGATTTGCAGGGCGGGCCTCCCAGCGTTTGATTCCATGAGGGTCGACGGGAGGTCCGGCGTCTGCAATTCTGCGAGCGCCGCTCGTTTCTGCAAGGTATCTAGCTGTCTTCTATGAAAACCCCGCTGTGGTTCCCCCAAAGCTTCTTCTCCCGCACCCTTTGGCTGGTGCTGATCGTCGTTCTGTTTTCCAAAGCACTCACGCTTGTTTATCTGTTGATGAACGAGGACGTGCTGGTGGATCGACAATACAGCCACGGTGTCGCCTTGACGCTTCGCGCCTATTGGGCGGCTGACCCCGAGAACCGCGAGAAAATCGCCAAGGCCGCCACGCTGGTCCGTGTAGCGGGCGCGGGGGTGCCCGAGGGTGAGCAACATTGGCCCTACAGTGAAATTTACCAGCGCCAGATGCAGGCTGAACTCGGTGAAGACACTGAGGTGCGGCTGCGCATGCATGTATCGCCGGCGTTGTGGGTGCGCGCGCCAAGCCTGGGTGAGGATTGGCTGAAAGTGCCGCTGTACCCGCATCCGCTGCGTGGGCAGAAGATCTGGAACGTGCTGGGCTGGTTCCTGGCGATCGGGCTGCTTTCAACGGCGTCGGCGTGGATCTTTGTCCGGCAGCTCAACCAACCACTCAAACGTCTGGTGTTTGCCGCCCGCCAATTGGGCCAGGGGCGCAGCGTGCGCCTGCCGGTCAGCGATACGCCCAGCGAGATGACTGAGGTGTACGGCGCGTTCAACCAGATGGCGGAAGACGTCGAGCAGGCCGGGCGCGAACGCGAGTTGATGCTGGCGGGAGTTTCCCACGACTTGCGCACACCCTTGACGCGGCTGCGCTTGTCTCTGGAGTTGATGGGCAACCATAGCGATCTGACCGATGACATGGTCCGTGACATTGAGGACATGGACGCTATTCTCGACCAGTTCCTCGCGTTCATCCGCGATGGCCGG